>JAQXIT010000079.1 GCA_029007925.1 Bacillota bacterium
CCATTGCCTGCGTGCTGCTGTACCTGGCCATCGTCAAGAAATTTGAGCCCCTGCTGCTGTGCGGCATCGCCTTCGGCTGCCTGCTGACCAATCTGCCCGGCGCGGGTCTGTACCACGACGAGCTGTGGCAGGCCTTCATGAATCCCGACAGCGCCGCGTACCACAGCTACGGCACCATCATGCGGGAAGGCGGCCTGCTGGATATCTTCTACATCGGCGTCAAAACCAGCCTGTACCCCTGCCTGATCTTCATGGGCGTGGGCGCCATGACCGACTTTGGCCCCCTGCTCAGCAATCCCAAGAGCCTGCTGCTGGGTGCCGCCGCCCAGTTGGGCGTGTTCGTGGCCTTCTTCGCCGCCCGGGCTTCCGGCTTCTTCACCGCCCTGGAAGCTGCCGCCATCGGCATCATCGGCGGCGCCGACGGCCCCACCGCCATCTTCCTGACCACCAAGCTGGCGCCCCATCTGCTGGGTGCCATCGCCGTGGCGGCCTACTCCTACATGGCCCTGATCCCCCTGATTCAGCCCCCCATCATGAAGCTGATGACCACTGCCGAACAGCGGAAGATCAAAATGGTTCAGACCCGTCAGGTGTCCAAGGCCGAGAAGATCCTGTTCCCCATCGTGGTCACCCTGTTCGTAGCGCTGCTGCTGCCCGACACCGCCCCGCTGATCGGCTGCCTGATGCTGGGCAACCTGTTCAAGGAGACCGGCGTCACCGACCGCCTCAGCGACACGGTGCAGAACGCCCTGATGAACATCGTCACCATTCTGCTCAGTACCGCCGTAGGCGCCACCATGGTGGGCTCCAACTTCCTCACCACTCAGACCCTGATGATCGTGGTGCTGGGCGTGGCGGCTTTCATGCTGTCCACCGCCGGCGGCCTGCTGGGCGGACTGGTTATGTGCTGGGCCACCAAGGGCAAGGTCAACCCCCTCATCGGCTCCGCCGGTGTGTCCGCGGTGCCCATGGCCGCCCGTGTGGCCAACAAGGAAGGCCAGAAGGCCAACCCCGCCAATTTCCTGCTGATGCACGCCATGGGCCCCAACGTGGCCGGCGTCATCGGCTCCGCCATCGCCGCCGGCTTCCTGCTGAGCGTGTTCGGCTGAGATTCCCCGCTTTTTGCCTCCCCGGATTTTCCGGGGAGGTTTTTTTGTACAATGAGATTGCCGCGTCGGGGCTTACGCTCCTTCTCGCAATGACATTCTCATTCCTGATTCCGAATTTCTCATTGACAAAACCGTATTCCGGCGTTATACTAACTGTGTTAATACAGTTAGTACGCAAAAAGGAGGAAGGCGTATGATTCATCTGGACTACCGGGACGCCCGGCCGATCTACACCCAGATCTGCGACGGCTTCCGGGAGCAGATCCGCTCCGGGATTCTGCGGCAGGGCGACAAGCTGCCGTCGGTGCGGGAGCTGGCCACCGAGCTGACCATCAATCCCAACACCATCCAGCGCTCCTACCGGGAGCTGGAAATCCAGGGCTGGGTGGCCTCGGTACCGGGCAAGGGCAGCTTCGTCTGCGGAGTGCCCGGCGGCACCGAAAGCGAGGAGGAGCTGCTGCTGCGCAAATTTGACGATCTCACCGGCCGCCTGCTGGCGCTGGGCGTGCCGCCCGCCATGCTCCACGGGCGCATCGACGAAGGAGGGAACAACCATGCTTGAAATGAAGAACGTCACCAAAACCTTCGGCACCTTCCGGGCGCTGGACAACCTGTCCATGGCGGTGCCCCGGGGGGCCGTGTACGGTCTGGTGGGCCCCAACGGCGCCGGAAAATCCACCGCCATCCGCAATCTCACCGGCGTCTACCGCCCGGACAGCGGCGAAATCACCATGGATGGGCAGCCCATTTACGAAAACCCCGCCCTGAAAGCCCGCATCGGCTCCATTCCCGACGACATTTTCTTCTTCCCCTCGGCAACGCTGGAGGAAATGCGGAAATATTACGCCGGCATCTACCCGAATTTCGACTCCGAGCTGTTCGACCGGCTGTATGAGGTGTTCCCCCTGCCAAAAAAGTCCCCCATCCGCCGGTTTTCCAAGGGTATGCAGAAGCAGGCGGCCTTCCATCTGACCATCTGCACCCGGCCGGAGGTGCTGATTCTCGACGAGCCGGTGGACGGTCTGGATCCCGTCATGCGGCGGCAGGTGTGGAACCTGATTCTGTCGGATGTGGCCCAGCGGGAGACCACGGTGCTGATCTCCTCCCACAACCTGCGGGAGCTGGAGGACATCTGCGACCATGTGGGCATCATGGATCACGGCAAAATGCTGCTGGAGCGGAGCCTTGCCGATATGCAGGGCGCCACCCACAAGCTGCAGTTGGTGGGTCAGGCGCCGGAGGGGCTGGAAATCCTCCACGAAAGCCAGTCCGGACGGCTGCGCACCCTCATCGTCCGGGGCGGGGCGGAGGAAATCACCGCCCGGATGCAGGAAACCGACTGCCCCTATTTCGACGTGCTGCCCCTGTCGCTGGAGGAAATTTTCATCTATGAACTGGGAGGTGTGAACTATGAAGTCAAGAATATCGTCCTCTAATCTCACGGCTTTCCGCAAGGATCTGACCCGATTCGCCCCGCTGTGGGGGCTGTACCTCATCGGCGGCCTGCTGGTGATGCTCACCGCCCTCAGCTCGGATTTCCCCTTTTATGCCGCCCAAACGCTGGGAAGAACCATCGGCCCCTTTAGTGTCATCAATCTGATCTACGCGGGGCTTGTGGCCATGTGCCTGTTCGGGGATCTGTTCACCCCCCGGATGTGCAACGCCCTCCACGCCATGCCCCTGCGGCGGGAGCATTGGTTCCTGAGCCATATCGCCGCCGGATTTCTCTATTCGCTGGTGCCCAATTTCATCGGCGTGCTGTGTATGCTGCCGCTGCTGGGGAGTTACTGGTATGTGGGATTCCTGTGGCTGCTGGGCATGGAGCTGGAGTTTTTGTTCTTCTTCGCTCTGGCGGTGCTCTGCGTATTCTGTGCCGGCAATCGGCTGGGCATGGCGGCCATGTACGCCATTCTGAATTTCGGCTCCCTGATTCTGCTGTGGTTCCTGAAAACCATCTATGAGCCGCTGCTGTTCGGAATCCGGTTCCCGGAGGAACCCTTTTTGCGCTGCTGTCCGGTGGTGTGGATGAGCAAAAAAAGGTATTTGGTGGACGTTACGATCCGTCATGTTGAAAATTACGGATCCGGAGCGTATTACGAACCGTCTGAAACGGTATTCATCCGTTACGGCGAGGGCTGGGGCTATGTGGTGCTCTGCGCCGTGATTGGCCTGGCGCTGATGGGGCTGGGACTGCTGCTGTACCGCCGCCGGAAGCTGGAATGCGCCGGAGATCTGATCGCGGTGAAGCGGCTGGAGCCGGTATTCAGCGTGGTGTTCACCCTCTGCGCCGGCTGCGTGTTCGCCCTGTTCGGGGAGATTTTCGGCATGGGCTACCTGCCGTTTCTGGCCGCGGGCATGATCGTGGGCTTCTTTACCGGGCAGATGCTGCTTCGGCGCACCGTGAAGGTGTTCCGACCCCGTACCTTCGGCGGTATGGCGCTGCTGATTCTGATTGTCGCCGCCACCATCGGCCTCACGGCCTGGGATCCCATCGGCATCACCACCTATGTGCCCGAGACGGAGGAGGTCACCCGTGCGGAGATTGATCTGCACTACTCGGAAGCGCTGGAGCTGACGGATCCGGACAGCATCCGGCAGGTAACGCAGATCCATCAGAAGGTTCTGGAGCAGGGTCCGAATCAGGAAGAATATCCCGGCACCTACTATTTAACAAGCATTACCATCCGCTATACCCTGAAAAGCGGCGCGGCGGTGAGCCGGGAGTATGCCGGGATTTGGATGAAGCCGGACCTGAACGACATGCTGACGGAGCTGTACACCTCCCCGGAGGCCGTGTTCGGCTGCACGGATTGGGATACCTATGTGTCCGGCGTGAAGAGTGTGACCTTGCGGAAGGAAAGCTATGGCCACAACGATTCCCCGAGCTGGATGATAAAGGACTATCCGGGGCTTCTGGAGGCCGTCCGGCAGGACTGCGAAGCCGGAACCATGGCTCAGGATTTCCGTCTGGACGAAAAATATGACGGCATCTGCTGCCTGTGGATCCACCAGCCCGACGGGAACCTGCGCACCGTTTCGATCACCCAAAACGATGTCCATACCCTTGCCTGGCTCCGGGAAAACCGGGATCAGTGGGATCCTTTCAGAACCTTTGATTTTTCAGCCGATTAACCCATAAAAAACCAGCGCGGCGTCCCAAACGGGACGCCGCTCCGTTGGCATTTTCTCAAAAATGTGGTATAGTCAGAGAAGCAAGCCGGCGCGTTCCCGGATAAACCGCGCAAATCCCACATATCCTACCAAATACAATCAAAAGAAGGAGAATCCGTCATGTCTGTAACCCATGTGAATCAGAACAGCTTCCGTCAGGAGGTTCTGGAAAGCGACAAGCCCGTTCTGCTGGACTTCTGGGCGCCCTGGTGCGGCCCCTGCCGCATGATCGCCCCGGTGCTGGACGAGATCGCCCGGGAGCATCCCGAAATCAAGGTCTGCAAGGTCAATGTGGACGAGGAGCCGGAGCTGGCCAACCAGTTCGGCATCGTCAGCATCCCCTCTCTGTTCGCCATCCGGGGCGGCCGGGTGGTCAACCGCACCGTCGGCGTCAGCTCCAAGCAGGAGCTGCTGGATCTGATGGGGTAAGCCTTGGGGCGCGGCAAACGGAATGCCGTGCCATATCCGATACCTCGCAGCTGTCCGCTTTCGCCCGCCGCCGTGGAGTTTTCCGCGGCGGTTTTTCTTTTTTGGGAGAGAATCCGAAAATCCGGGCATACTGAGAAAAAAGCAAAGGAGCGGAGCGTTTGGTAAAAATTTACGATGTCATCGTCGTGGGCGGAGGCCCGGCGGGCTGCACCGCCGCCCTGTATGCCGCCAGAGCGGGGCTTTCCGTCCTGCTTCTGGAGAAGCTGACCCCCGGCGGGCAGATGGCCGAGGCCGCGTGGATCGAAAATGACCCCGGCTACCCGGAGGGCATCGACGGCCTGACCCTGGGGCAGCGGATGGCGCAGGCCGCCCGGCAGGCCGGGGCGGAATGGATCACCGGGAAGGTTCTGTCCGCGGAGCCGGAAGGTCGGGAGAAAACCCTCCGAACCACCGCCGGCAGCTTTTCCGGGCGGACGCTGATCCTTGCCATGGGCGCCGGTCACCGGCGGCTGGGGCTGGCCGGGGAGGAGGCGCTGACGGGTCGGGGCGTGGCCTACTGCGCCGCCTGCGACGCGCCCTTCTATCGGGGCAAAACCGTGGCGGTGGTAGGCGGCGGCAGTTCCGCGGCGGCGGACGCCCTGCTGCTGTCCCGGATCGCCGGCCGGGTGATCCTGATCCATCGCCGGGACACTCTGCGGGCGGAAAAAGCCAGTCGGGAGGCGCTGTTTGGGGCGAAAAATGTCACATTCCGGTGGAATACCGCCGTGACGGCGCTGCTGGGCAGCCAGCGGCTCACCGGTCTGCGTCTGCGGGACACGGACACCGGAGCGGAAACGGAGCTGCCGGTGGACGGCCTGTTCGTCAGCGTGGGCAGAGCCCCGGCCACGGAATTTCTCCGGGGTCGGATGACGCTGGATGAGAAGGGGTATCTCCCGGCGGACGAGTCCACGGAAACCGGTCTGCCCGGGGTGTTCGCCGCCGGGGACGTCCGCGCCAAGCCCTTTAGGCAGATTGTCACCGCCCAGTCCGACGGCGCCACCGCCGCCCACGCCGCCGCGCAGTACCTGGAAAGCCAGCCGCGCCGGGGCTTGCGCCCCTCCTCCCAATGACAATTCCGAATTCCTCACCCCCCTCCGCCCATCCGGGCGGAATCTTTTTTTGGGGCCATTTCGCACAAAATTCCGCTGAGTGTTTCGCACAAAATTCCGCTGAGCCTATTGTGCATCCGGCATATTTTTGGTATAATATTCGGAAAAAGCGACATTGGATGTGTGTGAGACGTGAAATATGGAGTTTGGAATGTACAGCAGCCGGAACGAAACGCCGTCAACGCCCTGGTGGGGGCGGGCTACAGCCCCCTGACCGCCATGATTCTGTCCGCCCGGGGCATGAAAACCCCGGAGGACGCCCATGCCTGCCTGCGCTGCGACGCGCCTCTGCCGGATCCCTTCCGGATGACCGACATGGATCTGGCGGCAGGCCGGGTGGGCATTGCCATGACCCGCGGGGAGAAAATCGCCGTTTTCGGCGACTACGACGTGGACGGCATCACCTCCACCTGCCTGCTGACCTCCTTCCTGCGCCGCCACGGCGCCGACTGCGTCAGCTACATCCCCGGCCGGCTGGAGGAGGGCTACGGCCTGAACCCCATGGCCATCCGCCAGCTCCACGCCGAGGGCGTGAAGCTCATCATCACCGTGGACTGCGGCATCACCGCCGTGGCCGAGGCGGAGCTGTGCCGGGAACTGGGCATCGATCTGGTCATCACCGACCATCACGAGTGCAAGGAGATCCTCCCCAAGGCCATCGCCGTGGTGGATCCCCACCGTCCCGACGGGGGCTATCCCCACAAGACCCTTTCCGGCGTAGGCGTGGCCTTCAAGCTGGCCGCCGCCCTCTGCGGCAGTCAGGAGGAGGTTCTTCGGGACTACGCCGACATGGTATGCCTGGGCACCGTGGCGGATGTGATGCCCTTGCTGGGCGAAAACCGGGTGTTCGTCGCCCGGGGTCTGGAGGCCATGCGCAGTCATCCCCGGCCCGGCATCGCCGCCCTCATGCGGGAAAGCGGCTGCGCCCGGGAAACCCTCAGCGCCACGGCCATCGGCTTCATGCTGGCGCCCCGGATCAACGCCGCCGGACGCATGGGGCAGATCGATCTGGCGGTGGAGCTGTTCCTCACCGACGACCCTATCCGGGCGGAGGAGCTGGCCGGACGGCTGTGCGAGCTGAACCGCCAGCGGCAGACCGTGGAATCGGCCATCTACGCCCAGGCGGTGTCCATGCTGCCGGCGGGACAGCCCCCGGAGGCCATCGTCCTGGCGGACGAAAGCTGGCATCAGGGCGTGGTTGGCATCGTGGCCAGCCGCATGGCCGAGGAATACTGCTGCCCCACCTTCCTCATCTGTCTGGACGGGGATCACGGCAAGGCCAGCTCCCGCAGCTTCGGGGGCTTCAATCTGTTCACCTCCCTCACCGCCCTGGCGCCGCTGCTGGAAAGCTACGGCGGCCACGAGCTGGCGGCGGGCTTCACCATCACCCGGGACCGGATTTCCGAATTCCGGCAGCAGATGTGCCGGCTGGCCGGCGAATTCTATCAGGACACCGTCACCCGCACCCAGATCGACATCGACTGCGCCATCACGCCGGAAATGCTCACCGTCAAGGGCATCGATTCCCTGAGCCGGCTGGAGCCCTGCGGCAGCGGCTGCCCCAAGCCGGTGCTGATGATGGAGCGCCTCACCGTCGACCGCATCAGCATGGTGGGAAACGGCCGGCATATGCGCCTGCGGCTTCGACAGGGCAATCACGCCATCAACGCCATTTTCTTCTCCGCCAACCCGGAAACCGCCTCCATTGAGCCGGGAGATCTGGTGGATGTGGCCTTCCAGCCCCAGGTCAACGAGTACCGGGGAGAGCGAACCGTCCAGATGAACGTGCTGGACATCCGCCCAAGCTGTGCCGCCCCCTGCCCGGCGGACACCGGCAACTACCTTCTGCTCCGCTCCGGCAAGCTGACGGCGGAGGCCGCCGGACGGCTCCTGCCCGACCGGGTCACGCTGGGCACCGTATGGCGGTTCCTGGCCGCCGCCGGGGCGCCCATCCGGGAGACGCCCATGTGCCTGTGCCGCAAGATCGTCCGCCGCTCCGGCGCTCCTCTGAGTCTGGAGCAGCTTCTGGTTTGCCTGGATATTTTCCGGGACGTGGGTCTGCTGGAGACCCAGCGCCTGCACAAATACATAACCATCCGTCTGACCCCCGGCAGCGAAAAAGCGGATCTCAGCCGGAGTCAGACCATGCAGCGCCTGCTGCACGCGAAAGAGAGCTGATTATTTTGGAAAGTATGGAAACCCATTATCAGTCCATGCACGCAGCCATTGTGAAGCATTTGCCCAACGCGGACATGGAACTGATCGACAGAGCCGTGGACTACGCCCGGAACAAGCACAGGGATCAGAAGCGCAAGGACGGCTCCCCCTATATCATCCACCCGCTGGCGGTGGCCGAAATCGTGGTTGAGATGGGTCTGGACACCGACGCCGTTCTGGGCGCCCTGCTCCACGACTGCATCGAGGACACCGACGCCTCCCACGAGGAGATCGAGAAGCTCTTCGGTGCCTCCGTGGCGGAGCTGGTGGAGGGCGTCACCAAGCTGACCCGGGCCAATTTCTCCTCCTCCGAGCAGGAGCAGATGGAGAATCTGCGGAAAATGTTCATGGCCATGAGCAAGGACATCCGGGTGGTGCTCATCAAGATCGCCGACCGGCTCCACAATATGCGCACCATGCAGTACCAGACCCCGGAGAAGCAGATCAGCAAATGCCGGGAGACCATGGACATCTACGCCCCGCTGGCTCACCGCTTAGGTATGCAGAAGATCAAGTGGGAGCTGGAGGATATCGCCCTGCGGTATCTGGATCCCGACGACTACAACCGGATCACCGCCTACCTCAACGCCCACAAGGAGCAGGATGAGGCCTTCATGCGCACCATCCAGGACAAAATCAAGGAGCGGCTCACCGCCGTGGGCATTCACAACACCACCTACGGCCGCATCAAGCACGTCTACTCCATCTACCGCAAGATGCAGGTTCAGGACAAGTCCATCGAGGAGCTGTACGACATCTACGCCTTCCGGGTCATCGTGGACACCATCCCCGACTGCTACAACGTGCTGGGCCACATCCACGACCTGTTCAATCTGGTGCCCGGCCGGTTCAAGGACTATATCTCCACCCCCAAGCCCAATATGTACCAGAGCCTTCACACCACCGTCATCGGCTCTCAGGGCATCCCCTTCGAGGTGCAGATCCGCACCTGGGATATGCACGAAACCGCCGAATACGGCATCGCCGCCCACTGGAAGTACAAGCAGGGCACCGGCGCCGGCAGTGAGAAGGATTTCGAGTGGATCCGCCGGCTTCTGGAAAGCCAGCAGGATTCCGATGCCGAGGAATACGTCCAGTCCCTGAAAATCGACATGTTCGACGACGAGGTGTTCGTGTTCACCCCCAAGGGACGCATCGTGTCCCTGCCCGCCGGCTCCACGCCCATCGATTTTGCCTACGCCATCCATTCCGGCGTGGGCAACGCCATGATCGGCGCCAAGGTCAACAACCGCATCGCCAATATCGACACGCCCCTGAAAAACGGCGACATCGTGGAGGTTCTCACCTCCAAGGCCGCCAAGGGCCCCAGCCGGGACTGGCTGAACATCTGCAAATCCAATCAGGCGCGCACCAAAATCAAGCAGTGGTTCAAGAAGGAAAAGCGGGAGGAAAACGTGGCCCACGGCCGCGCCGCCTTTGAATCCGAGATGAGGCGGGTGGGTCTGCCTCTGAGCATCACCATCGACCCGGAGGTCAGCCCCCAGCTTCTGAAAAAGCTGTCCTTCGACGATTGGGAGGATATGTACGCCGCCATCGGCTACGGCGGCCTCACCGCCGTGAAGGCCGTGGGACGGATCCGGGACGACATCAACAAGGCCGTCCGGGCTCAGGCCAACGACAAGCTGATGCAATCCGCCCCCCAGCGTCAGGAACCCGACCTCCGCCGGGATCGCCACGCCATCAACGGCGTCATCGTGGAGGATATCGACTCGTGCATGATTAAGTTCGCCAAATGCTGTGCCCCGGTGCCCGGGGACGCCATCGTGGGCTTCATCACCAAGGGCTTCGGCGTCAGCATCCACCGCTGTGACTGCCCCAACGCCGCCCACCGGGACGATCCCATCCAGGCCGCCCGCTGGGTGCGGGTGCGCTGGGCCAACGAGGAGGATCAGCCCTTCGAGACCACCCTGGAGCTGGACTGCATCACCCGGGACGGCCTTCTGCTGGACGTGGCCTCCACCCTGACCACCGCCCGGGTGCGGATGAAGGAGCTGTTCGGCAAGGATCTGCCCGGCGGAAAGAGCGTCTTTACCGTGAAATTCGAGGTCAAAAACGCCGAGGAGCTGGAAACCATCCGCAAAAAACTGCTGAACATCCGGGATGTGGTTGGCTCCCGCCGGGGTCAGAACTGATATCATTTTCATTTGAGAAGAGGTACGTCATGCGCGCTGTATTGACAAGAGTGAATTCCGCCTCCGTGAGCATCGGCGGCGAGACCGTAGGCAAAATCGGCAGAGGCTTTCTCATATTGCTGGGCGTGGGTCCGGAGGATACGGAGAAGGAATGCCGGTATCTGGCGGAAAAAGCCCTGAGCCTCCGGGTTTTTGAGGACGAAAACGGAAAAATGAACCTGGGGCTGGACGCCGTGGGCGGCGAAGTGCTGGTGGTCAGCCAGTTCACCCTCTACGGCAGCTGCCGCAAGGGCCGCCGCCCCAGCTTTGCCGAGGCCGCCCCTCCGGAGCTGGGCAACGCCCTGTACGAACAATTTCTGTCCGACTGCGCCCGGCTGGGATATCCGCCCCAGCACGGCCGCTTCGGCGCCGATATGCAGGTGGAATCCGTCAACGACGGCCCCGTGACCCTGATTCTGGATACCAAACAGCTCATGGATACCCCCCGCCGGGCCTGAAAAGTCTGTCATTCCGAGGGAGCGGAGCGACCGTGGGAATCTCATTTGAAACCTGCGGAAAAACTTCCAATGAGATTGCCGCGTCGTCCCGCAAGAGGTCTCCTCGCAATGACATTTAATTCCTAATTTCTCATTTCTCATTCCTAATTCCTAATCTTGACTTTCCCGAGAGGTGATCCTATGACCATCCACGTACTGACCCTGGGCGCCTACCAGACCAACACCTACATCGTACAAAACGGCGGCCGGTGCGCCGTCATCGATCCGGGATACGAGCCGGAGACGATTCTGTCCTTTCTGGAAGCCCACGGCCTCACCGCTGAGGCCGTGCTGCTGACCCACGGGCATTTTGACCATGTGGGCGGGGTCAAGGCCATCGCCGCCGAAACGGGCTGCCGGGTCTGGCTGCACCCGGCGGAGCTGAATATGCCGCCCCGGCTCACCGCCGGCCCCCTGTATTACACCGACGCACTGGCCGACGGCGACACCGTCACCGCGGCGGGTCTGACCTTCCGGGTGCTGCACACCCCGGGTCACACTCCCGGCTCCGTGTGTCTTTTTGTGGAGGACACCCTGTTCAGCGGCGATACCTTATTCGCCGGCTCCTGCGGGCGGACGGATCTGCCCGGCGGCAGCAGGCGCGCCATCAAGGAAAGCCTTCGGCGTCTGGCGGCGCTGGAAACCAATTACACCGTTTTGCCCGGCCACGGAGAATCGACCGAATTGGACTGGGAAAAGCGGTATAATCCCTATATGAAATAAACCCGAGGAACGCCTATGGAACTGACACTCATCGGCCACGAGGATCGCTACGCCGTGGAGCAGCTTCTTCTGTCCCTGTTCGGCCCCGAATGGGAGGGAACGGCGGTCTCCGCCCTCCACCGAAGCGGCACCTACCTCACCGCCGTTACCAAAATCACCTGCGGCGGCGTCACCGCCGTGGGGCGCCGGCGGCTGAAGGCCGGGGAGGAAACCGTCCGCCTGCGCCGCAGGGCCCTGCAGCAGAGCTGCTATCGGGCGGCGCTGTCCTTTCTGCCCCAACCTCCGCCATGGGGCGCCCTGGCCGGCGTCCGGCCCACCAAAATTTCCACCAAACACCTGCTGGAAGGCGGCACCCCGGAAAGCGCCGGGAAGCTGCTGAAGGACATTTACTATGTCACTCCCCAGCGGCGGCGTCTGGCGGTGGACTGCTCCGTTTCCACGGTGCGGGCCGCCTCCCTGCTTTCCCCGGAGGACGTTTCCCTGTATGTGGGCATTCCCTTCTGCCCCACCCGGTGCGCCTACTGCAGCTTCGTCAGCCGCAGCGTGGGCAAGAATTCGGCACTGGCGGAGCCCTACCTTCAGGCGCTGCTGCGGGAAGTGTCCGTCACCGGAAAACTGCTGGCGGAATCCGGCAAACAGATCCGGACGGTGTACATCGGCGGCGGAACCCCCACCACATTGTCCGAAGCCCAGCTCGGGCTTCTGCTGGACAGCCTGAGGCAGGCGTTCGACCTGTCCCGGTGCCTGGAATTCACGGTGGAGGGCGGCCGGCCGGACACCCTGAGCCCGGGCAAGCTCCGTCTGCTCCGGGCCCACGGCGCCGACCGCATGAGCATCAATCCCCAGACCATGGAGGACTCCGTTCTCCGGGCCTGCGGACGTCCCCACACCGGCGCCGACGTGCTGGAGGCCTACCGCTGGGCGGCGGAGGCCGGATTTGAGAATATCAATATGGATCTCATCGCCGGACTGCCCACCGACGGCTTCGAGGGCTTCCGCCGCTCTCTGGACACGGTGGCGGCGCTGGAGCCCGCCAACATCACCGTCCACACCCTGGCTCTGAAGAAAGGGGCGGATCTGTTCGGACGCCGGGAGAATCTGCCCCCGGCGGAGGAAGTGTCCCGGATGGTGGACTACGCCAACGAAACCCTGTCGGCGCGGGGCTGGAAGCCCTATTATCTGTACCGGCAGAAGTATATGTCCGGCTCCTTCGAGAACGTGGGCTGGAGCCGGGACGGCCGGGACTGCCTGTACAACATCTACATGATGGAGGAGCTGCACACCATTTTGTCTCTGGGCGGCGGCGGGATGAACAAGGTGAATCTGCCCGACGGCACCCTCCGGCGGTTCCACAACCCCAAGTTCCCCGAGCAGTACATTAAAGGCATCGACGGCGTTCTGGCGGAAAAAAAGGAACTGTTCCGCCTGCTGTGACCACCGCCTTCCCGCAAGGACAGGAACGGATATTTCCCGGTGATACGCACCATGTAACAAGTTTGTCATTTCTGATTTCTCATTCCAAATTCCTAATCTCACGAAAGGAAGCACTATCTTGGACACCTTGATCTCCAATGTCACCGTTGTGACCATGAACGAGCGGATGGAAGTGCTGTTCGGCGCGTATGTCGGCGTGGAGGCGGGCAAAATCGCCTTCCTCGGCAAGTCCGCCCCGGAACAGCCGCCCAAAACCATCGTGGACGGCACCGGCATGGTGCTGATGCCGGGTCTTGTCAACTGCCATACCCAGCTTGCCACCACCGTCCTGCGCAGCTACTGCGACGACCTTTCCGCCGGGGCAGCGCTGGAGGAACAGCTTCGCCGGGAGGACAAAATGGATCGCCGCTGCGCCAAGGCCGCGGCGCTGCTGGGCATTGCCGAATGCCTCCGCTTCGGCGTCACCTCCGTCAGCGATCTGTACTATTACCCCGACGCCACCGCCGAGGCCGCCGCGGAAAGCGGCATCAAGGCCAACGTGGCTCTGTCGGCCTACCGGTTCATCGATCAGAGCGAGGATTTCGACTTTGAAACCGACGAGCAGTGCGCCGAGGTGCGCCGGGTCACGGAAAAGTGGCACGGCTTCGACGACGGCCGCATCCGGGTGGATGCCGGCATCTACGCCGAGTACACCAGCAACTATAAGCTCTGGGAAGGTCTTGTGGGCTACGCCGCCGAGCAGGGGCTGGGCTTCCAGCTCCATCTGGCCGAGACTCAAAACGAGGCGGACTCCTGTCTGGAGCGCACCGGCCTGAATCCCGGGGAACTGCTGAGCTGCCACGGCGTATTCAACGTCCCCGCCGCCGCCGTGGGCTGCGCCTGTCTGACCCCGGAGGAGCGGCGTCTGCTGGGAAAGAAAAAGGTCACCGCCGTAGCCTGCCCCCTCACCGCCGCCAAGGGCGGCAATCCCGTGACCCCCGTCACCGACTGCGTCAAAGCCGGCATGAACGTGGCTCTCGGCACCGGCGGCGCCGTGGCGGCGGGAAATCTGGATCTGTTTGAGGTCATCCGGGGCACCGCCCTGGCCGCCCGGGCTTCCGCCGGGGATCCCGCCGCTCTGCCCGCTCCCGCCGCGCTGATGATGGCCACCGTCTGCGGTGCCCGGGCCCAGGGCCGGGCGGAAAACACCGGCATGATTCAGGTGGGCTTCGACGCCGACCTGATTCTGGTGGACTTCTCCGCGCCCCATCTGATGCCCTGCCACAATGTCCTCAGCGGTCTGGCCTTCAGTGCCAAGGGCGGCGATGTGGCCATGACCATGGTGCGGGGCAAAATTCTCTATCAGAACGGCCGCTTCCCCACCATCGACCTGCCCGCCGTGGTGGAGGAGCTGACAAATTACGCCATTGCCCGCTTGTTTACGGACGACAAGGCTTCATCGGGAGGTCAACATGTCTGAAACACCGAAAAAGCAGTCCTTTCTCCACGGCACCATGCTGCTGGTTCTCTCCACCGCCATCGTCAAGGTCATCGGCGCCCTGTATTCCATTCCCCTCAAGGACATCATCGGCGATCAGGGCTTCGGCTACTACTCCACCGCCTACGAAATCTACACCATCCTGCTGATGATCTCCACCGCCGGCCTGCCCGTGGCCATGAGCCGGATGATCTCCGAGGCCAACTCCCTGGGTCACTACCGGCAGGTGCGGAAAATCTACACCGTGTCCCGCACCATTTTCCTGACTCTGGGACTGCTGGGCGCCGGACTCATGACGGTGTTTTGCCGGCAGCTCGCCGCCTTCCAGGAGCAGCCCGACGCCTGGGCGGCTATCGGCACCCTGGGCCCCTGCTGCTTCCTGATCTGCCTGATGAGCACCTACCGGGGCTTCTTCCAGGGTCAGAGCAACATGATGCCCACCTCCGTATCCCAGGTGCTGGAATCCGTGTGCAAGCTGGTGGTGGGAATCGCCGCGGCGATCCTCATGCTCCACTACACCCGGAGCGTCCCTCTGGCCGCCGGCGGCGCCATCTTCGGCGTGACCATGAGCTGCCTGATTTCCAGCTTCTATCTGAATTTCTGCTTCCGCAGAGCTTATAAGGCCATGCCCATGTCCCGCGAGGACGTATCCTCCGGCAAGGACATCGCCAAGGGGCTGCTGGCCATCGCCATCCCCATCACCATCGGCTCCGCCGGACTGCAGCTTCTGACGGTGCTGGAGACCAAAATCTACATGAGCCGGCTGCTGGAATTTCTGACCCAAACCCAGGCCGACACCCAGAAGGGCATCTACAACTTCATCCAGAAGATTTTCAATATGCCCTGCGCCTTCATCACCCCCATTACCATCAGCGCCATTCCCGCCATCACGGCCCAGCTCACCACCAGGGACTTCTCCGGCGCCAAGGCCACCGAGGAATCCGCCGCCCGGGTTACGGGGCTCATCAGCGCCCCCTGCGCCGTGGGTCTGGCGGTGCTGGCCAGGCCGGTGACGGCACTGCTGGGCGCCTACTCCGATCCCTGGAAGCTGGAGCTGGCCACCCGGCTCATGACGGTGCTGGGAGTCTGCGTGCTGTTTAACGCCGTGGTGCTGATGACCAACGCCATTTTGCAGGCCCACGGCCATGTGAATCTGCCGGTAATCAATATGTTTATCGGCGGCGTCGTGAAGCTGGGGGCGGTGTTCATCCTCACCGGCAATCCCCGCATCGGCATTCTGGGAACGCCCATCGGCAGCCTGCTGTGCTATGTGTGCATCACGGCGCTGAACCTGTTCTCCATCCGCCGGGTGCTGCCGGAAGCCCCCGCGCTGGTGCGCAATCTGCTGCGCTCCGTGCTGGCCGCCCTGATGATGGGCGCGGCGGTCTGGGGCGCCAAGTGGGCTCTGGAGTCCGTTCTGGGCGCTGCCTCCGGACGGAGCATGACCTCCATGCTGTCCTGCGCGCTGCCCATCGCCCTGGGCGCGGTGGTCTATGTCATCGCCGCCGTGAAGCTCCGGGCCATCACCCGGGAGGACTGCCTGCTGCTGCCCAAGGGCGAGAAAATTGCCCGGCTGCTCCGGCTGTGATTCCTTTGGAAAAGAGGATCTGCCATGAATAAATCCGAACTCATCGCCGCGGCGGCGGAGGCCGCCGGCGTCACCAAAAAGGATGCCGAGCGGGTGCTGAACGCCGCCATCGACACCGTCACCCACACCCTGCGCCAGGGCGGCAAGGTGCAGATTTCCGGCTTCGGCGTGTTCGAGGCCAGGGACCGGAAGCCCCGGGTGGGGCGCAATCCCGTCACCCGGGAGGCGGTGGACATTCCCGCCGGCCGGGTACCCGCCTTCAAGCCCAGCCAGAGCCTGAAGGACATTGTAGGAGGAAACAAATGAGACTGGACAAATATCTGAAGGTCTCCCGGCTCATCAAGCGCCGCACCGTGGCCAACGAGGCCTGCGACAACGGCCGGGTCAGCGTCAACGGCCGCCCGGTGAAGGCCGGGTACGAGGTGAAGGTGGGCGACCGGATTGAGATTTCCATGGGCCCGCGCACCGTGGCCGTGGAGGTTCTGCAGGTGGCGGAAACCGTCCGCAAAGACGACGCCTGCGCCATGTATCGGGAAGTTTGACACGCACAAAGCTCCGGCATATTGCCGGGGCTTTGTTTTTTGGATTCAAGCGCGGGGATGCAAAATTCCGGATCTTCACTCCCAGCGCGCCATTCCGGGCATTTCTATTTTTATATTGTATCCCGACAAAAAAACCTTGTTTTTTACAGCGAAATGTGCTAAAATGTAGGGTGAGATATTGTGGGGAAAATGTCCCTTTTTGTCGTGTTTTTTCGTTATTTTGTGAAAGGAGCCGCCTATGATTTCATCCGACTTTGTTTGGGCAAAAGTCATCAGCTATCTGGAGGAGCAGCTCACCTCTACCATCATCTCCAACTGGTTCACCGACGTGGAGGTAGTGGAGCTGACGGAGGATCACCTCATCATCTATTCGCCCTCGGAATTCAACCGGGGCATCATCCGCAACCGCTGCACCCAGTACGTTCAGGACGCCCTGAAGCTCAACTTCAACTCCGACGCCAAATTCATCGTCTTCGGCGACGAGGAGCTGGAGGCCTTCCGGAATAAGGACAAGCCCTCCACCTCCATGGAGTTCAACCCCCAGTACACCTTCGAAAACTTCATCGTCGGCCCCTCCAACCGCTTCGCCCACAGCGCCGCCATTGCCGTGTCCAAAAATCCCGGCACCGTGTACAATCCCCTGTTTCTCTACGGCCCTCCCGGCGTGGGCAAGACCCATCTGCTCTACGCCATCGCCAACGGCATCCGCCGGAGCAAGCCCGACGTCAACATCGTCTACATCAAGGGCGACCAGTTCACCAACGAGCTGATCACCGCCATTCAGTCCGGCAAGAACATCGAATTCCGCAGCAAATACCGGGAGGCGGATCTGTTCCTCATCGATGACGTCCAGTTCATCGCCGGCAAGGAATCCACTCAGGAGGAATTTTTCCACACCTTCAACAAGCTCTACGAGGAAAACAAGCAGATCGTCATGACCTCCGACCGGAAGCCCAGCGATATGCTCACCCTGGAGGATCGGCTCCGCACCCGGTTCGAGTGGGGACTCATGGCCGACATTCAGCCCCCGGACTACGAAACCCGCATGGCCATCCTGCGAAACAAGGCCAGATATCTGGGTCTGGATCTGGACGACGAGGTGTGCAACTACATCGCCAACAACATCACCAACAACGTCCGGCAGATTGAAGGCACCGTCAAGAAAATCCTGGCCTACCGGGACTTAAACGATATGCCCCTGGATCTGGCCAACATCTCCCGGGCCATCGACGATATGTTCAAAGCCGAGGGCAACGCCCTGCCCACCCCCGGCCTCATCATCAGCCAGGTCTGCAAATTCTACGGCGTGGACGAAATGGTTCTGCGGGGCACCCTCAAAAACAAAGGCACCGCCGAGGCCCGTCAGGTGGCCATGTATCTGGTGCGCAAGCTCACCAACCTGAGCCTGCCGGACATCGGACAGGAATTCGCCCGGGATCACTCCACCGTCCACTACGCCATCCGCAAGGTGGAGATGGATCTGAAAAACGGCAACACCACCCTCCAGAACAACATCCGCGACATCACCGCCAACATCAATTCCTGCCTCTGATTTTCTCCACAGGGGCTGTGGACAGTGGAAAACCCGGCTGTGGATAACCTGTCCGACAAATTTCCTCCACAGACGGCTGTGGAAAAGTTCCGGTTATTCAAAACCGGCCTGTGGATAAAAAACCCTTGCGGCTCTAAGCAAAAACCCACTTTTCCACATAAATTTGCTCTACTGCTCCTGTTACTGCCTGAATACTGTTTTCTTTATCTATTTCAGATACTTAAATACGGAAAGGAATTTTGCCATGCGCTTTACCTGTGAAAAAAGTATGCTGGTGGCGGGTCTCAACATCGCCAGCCGCACCGTCGCTCAGAAAAGCTCTCTTTCTGTCATCGAAGGAATCCTGTGCCGTGCCGGCGCCGGCCTGACCCCCACCGGCTCCAATATGGACACCGCCATCACCGACCAGAACGACGCCGAGGTCACCGACGCCGGCCAGGGCATCCAGCCGGCGAAGCTCTTCGGCGACATCGTCCGGCGTCTGCCGGAGGGGCCCGTCACCGTGCTGGTGGACGAGGGCTTCAAGGTCTCCATCCGGGCGGGCTACGCCTCCTTCACCATTTCCGCGGAAAGCGCCGAGGACTACCCGGAGCTGCCGGACGTCAACGCCGGACGCCCCGTCCGGATCCCCCAGAACGCCCTGAAGGAGCTGATCGGCGGCACCATCTTTGCCGTATCGGAAAATCAGGGCCGCCCCATCCACACCGGCGTGAAATTCGAGGTGGAAAACGACCGGATCTCCGCCATCGCCGTGGACGGCTTCCGTCTTGCCCGGCGCACCTGGCATTCCGATGAGGAAACCGGCCGGGAGATGAACTTCGTGGTGCCGGCGGCGGGGCTGAAGGAAGTGGAGAAAATCCTCACCGACACCGACGAGGATGCCTCCTTCACGCTGGGCTCCAAGCACATCCTCTATCAGATCGGCGGCGCCACCCTGGTCTGCCGCCTGCTGGAAGGCGATTTCCTGGATTGGCGGAAGGTGGTTCCCACCAACTGCCCCATCAAGCTGGTGGCCCACGTTTCGGATCTGGCCGGCTCCATCGAGCGGGTGGGCCTCATCGTCTCCGAAAAGTACAAGAGCCCGGTGCGCTGCGTGTTTTCCGACCAGATGCTCCAGCTTCGCACCAATACCACTATCGGCGCCGCCGAGGATCGCTGCCCTCTGGCCGGCGACGGCAAGGAGCTGGAAATCGGCTTCAACGTCCGGTATCTGGCCGACGCTCTGCGGGTGATTCCTTCCGAGGAAGTGGTGCTGGAGCTGACCAACGGCCTGAGCCCCATCGTCCTGACCCCCGCCGAGGAGAAATTCGACTACGCCTATATGGTTCTGCCGGTGAGAATCAAAAACGGCTGAGTTTCAGACGCGAAGAGTGCAGAGTTCAGATCGCAAGCTCGCTCAGGATGACAGATTTTCGGTATGTCTCCCAAAGCCTTCTCCTTGAGGAGAAGGTGCCCCAGTGCGCACACTGGGGCGGATGTGGTGGTCGGCGAAGCCGCCTGCGAATGCGCCGGAATCCCTCCGAGGGCGGAAGGCGGCACCGCACACCATATCAGTCACCGCCTTGCGGCGGCGACAGCTTCTCCTTGAGAAAAGCCTTCAGAACAGGAGTTTTGGAATGAAAGTAACCGTAAAAAAGAAGCAAACCGCCGTTCCGGTGGAGATCGGAACGGAGTATATCAAGCTGGAGGCCGCTATGAAGCTGGCCAACCTGACCCCC
>JAQXIT010000080.1 GCA_029007925.1 Bacillota bacterium
GTCCGGCGGAGGGAGACTGTATCTACCGGTTTACCGGCTGGGACAAAACCGTCACCGCCTGCGCCGGCAACGCGGTCTACACCGCTGTCTACGAGGCCATCGAAGGCCGGTGGGGCACCGTCACCACCCAATCCGGCGGCACGGTCAATGTCCGCTGCGGCCCCGGCACTTCCTACGATGTAGTCGGCGTGAAAAATACCGGCGAGCGGGTGCAGATCTTCGCCCGCCAGTCCGACGGCACCCGGGAATGGGGTCAGATGGCCGACGGCAACTGGATCTGCCTGGACTATGTGAGCTTTGACAGCACCTCCGGTTCCCTCACCGGCGATTTTGACGGCAGCGGCGCGGTCAACGAGGACGACGCCATCTATCTGTTGTGGCATGTTATGCTGCCTGAGCGCTATCCCGCAGATGGCAATGCGGATGTAAACGCAGATGGAAACATAAATGAGGATGACGCAATCTATCTGCTGTGGCATGTTATGCTTCCGGAGAGATATCCGCTGTATCCTACCAGCAATTGATATAAGGTGATAGCGAAAATGAAAAAAATATTTGCATTGGTTAGTTTGGTGCTGCTTTTGGTTATGTTGGCAGTACCCACCCTTGCCGCAGGCACTGCTCAAATAACCTTTACGCCTTCAAAAACAACGGTCAGCCGCGGTGATGAAGTAGTAGTTACTGTAAGTATATCCAAGGTGGATTCCTGCACTTCCGGCCTAATTGTATTCAACTTTGACAGCTCAGTTTTTGACTGGGTAAGCGGATCAGCTCTCCTGGATGCGGATTTAGCTTCGGTGAAAAAAGATCCTACCGGGGCATATGTTGGCAGCTTCACATACTCGACAGACAATCCGCAGACTGTGTCCGGCAATATTTTTCAATTTAAGCTGAAGGTGAAATCCAATGCAGTGCTGAATAAGACAACTTCGGTCACCTGCGTGGATATGTCCTTCAAAAATACATCCGGAGCAGTTGCCACCACGGTTCAAGCCGCCTCCGTCACCGTGACCTGCAAGCATGTCTACGACAACGGCTGCGACACCACCTGCAATCTCTGCGGTGCCACCCGCTCCCCCAACCACACCTATTCCAACGCCTGCGACACCACCTGCAACGTCTGCGGCGCCACCCGGAGCATCACCCACAGCTACGGCAGCAAGTGGTCCTCCGACGCCAACCGGCACTGGCACGAATGCACCGTCTGCGGTGCGGAGAAGGACGTGGCGGCGCACACCCCCGGCCCCGCTCCCACCGAGGATTCTCCCCAGAAATGCACCGTCTGCGGCTATGTCCTCAAACCGGCGCTGAGCCATACCCATCATTTTGATGAGGAAGTATGGGCCTATGACGCCGACGGTCACGGCCACCCCTGCAGCGGCTGCGACGAGCTGGGTGACTACGAAGATCATGTATTCGACAACGACTGCGACCCGGACTGCAATGTCTGCGGCTATATCCGGGAAGTGGAGCATCGCTACGCCGACCGGTGGTCTTTCGACGAAAGCGGCCACTGGCACGAATGCAGCATCTGCGGCGACCGGCTGGAAACCACGCCCCATGTCCCCGGCCCGGAGGCTACCGGGGATTCCCCCCAGATCTGCACCGTCTGCGGCTATGTGATCGTCCCGGCCCTCCACACCCACAGCTTTTCGGAGGAATGGCTGTCGGATGAAACCGACCACTGGCACCAATGCGACTGCGGCACCGACTCCGGCAGGGAACCCCATGTCTGGGACGACGGTACCGTCACCCGGGAGCCCACCGGGACGGAAGAAGGGCTGAAAACCTACATTTGCACCGTCTGCGGGACGGAAAAGACGGAGCCCATCCCCGTCCTGACCCCCGCGGAGCCCGAGCCGGAACCCTCCGTCCTTTCCTGGCTCACCGCCCGGTACACCCTGCCCATGTGGGCCATGATTGCCGCCGGCGCCGGTGCCGTGATCTGCTGCGGACTGTGCCTGCTGCTGGGCTTCCTCCTCGGCAAAAAGAAACGCAATAAACCGGAGGATTCTTTCCTCAGAGATGATTTCACTCCATAAACGGAAACCGGGATGCCTGCGCATCCCGGTTCTGTTTGTATTCAGAATTCGCACCGGAGGAACCAGTGGTTTTCGTACACGGCTCCGGGCGCCAGCCGGAGCAGATCCTTCTGCTCCTCCAGCACCGTGGGCACATCCTGCACCGACGGCAGGGTACACCAGGGCTCGATGCAGACATAAGGCGCATCGGTTTTCGGCGCGTGCCAAATGCCCAGATAGGGCATTCCGGGGAAGCCCACCGTCACCCGGCGGCGATCCCCCTCCGACTCCAGGGAGATCTGACGGCTGATGTTCCGCAGGATCAGAGCATCGTCGTCGAACAGCCGGTGGTTCAGGCGCAATACCACGCCATCCTCCAGAGGGAAGGGCTCCGTGGCGCCGCTGAGGTAATAGCTGGGCGACAGCAGATATTTTTCCGGCCGGCATGGCTCCTCAAAGCGCAGACGGTAGTCCGAAAAAGCGCGTCCCTCCGTCAGCGGCACCCGGATGCCGGGATGGCCGCCAAGGCCGAAGTACATGGTTCCCGTGTCCCGGTTCTCCACCCGGAAGGTCACCTCCAGGGTGTTCCCGGCGAGGGCGTAGACCACGGTGAACGCAAATCGTCGGGGATACCGGGCAAGGGTCTCCGGCGTGTCGGTGATGGCCAGCTCCAGGCGCTCCGGCTCCGCCTTCACCGTCTGAAAGACGCTGTGGGCGGCAAAGCCGTGGATGCCCATTGGGTACTCCTGCCCCTCCAGCCGATAGCGGCCGTTCGTCAGCCGCCCCACATAGGGAAACAGCACCGGCGACCGATCCTTCCAGTACCGGCTGTCTCCCTGCCACAAAAACTCCGTCCCGTCGGTGGCTTTTACGGACTGCAGCTCCGCGCCCAGCTCCGACACGGTTACCCGCAGAAATCCGTTTTCAATCGTATGCATGGTCAGTCTCCCCTTCTCGTCAGCCTTTGTATCTGGGTTCGCAGGTCAGGTGGATGCCCAGGCGCTTGAAGGTGCGCTCGTCCACCGGCGACAGAATCACTGAGGAGTGTACGTCGCAGCCCCGGAGCCTGCCCAGCTGCTCCATGGCCAGCTCCGCCGCGGGATTGGTGGCGGCGCTGATGGACAGGGCGATGAGGGTCTCATCGGTATGGAGCCGTGGATTCCGGTTGCCCAGATGATCCACCTTCAGGTGCTGGATGGGATCGATGACCGCCGGGGCGATGAGATGCAGGCCATCCGGCAGTCCCCCCAGGGCCTTCAGCGCGTTGAGCAGCAGGGCCGAGGAGGCGCCCAGCAGATTGGATGTCTTTCCGGTCAGAATTCGTCCGTCGGGCAGCTGGATGGCGGCGGCGGGCAGGCCGGTTTCCTCCGCCCGGCGCAGTGCCGGCTCCACCACCCGG
Source organism: Bacillota bacterium (assembly GCA_029007925.1). Taxonomy (GTDB): domain Bacteria; phylum Bacillota; class Clostridia; order Oscillospirales; family Oscillospiraceae; genus Faecousia. The sequence continues at coordinate 3,421 of JAQXIT010000080.1, forward strand.
CGGGCGGACGGATCCACGCCGGCCTTTTTGAGCAGCAGCTCCAGCTTGCGGACGGTGTCGTCGGTGGCCTTGCCCTTCTTCTGATCGCAGAGGGCATCGTAATACCGGCGGATGATCTCCTGCCGGGAAGCCTCCCGACAGACTTCGTCGTCCGTGATGCAGTTGCCTGCCATGTTGACGCCCATGTCCGTGGGGGATTTGTAGGGGCATTCTCCCAGAATTTTCTCGAACATGGCCACCAGCACGGGGAAGGCTTCCACGTCCCGGTTGTAGTTGACGGTGGTGACGCCGTAGGCTTCCAGATGGAAGGGGTCGATCATATTCACATCGTTGAGATCGGCGGTGGCGGCCTCATAGGCCAGATTGACCGGATGATTCAGCGGCAGAGTCCAGATGGGGAAGGTCTCGAACTTGGCATAGCCCGCCCGGACGCCCCGCTGATGCTCATGATAGAGCTGACTCAGGCAGGTGGCCAGCTTGCCGCTGCCGGGGCCGGGTGCCGTGACCACCACCAGCTCCCGGGTGGTTTCAATGTAGTCGTTGCGGCCGTAGCCTTCGTCGCTGACGATGCGGCCGGTATCGGAGGGGTACCCTTCGATGGGATAATGGTGGTAAACCCGGACGCCCATGCCCTCCAGCCGTGCCTGGAAGGCTTTGGCCGCCGTCTGACCGCCGAACCGGGTCAGCACCACGCTGGAAACATAGAGTCCCAGGCCCCGGAAAACGTCGATCAGCCGGATCACGTCCCGGTCGTAGGTGATGCCTAAGTCCCCCCGGATCTTGTTTTTCTCGATGTCCGCGGCGTTGATGGCGATGACCATTTCCACCTGATCCTTCAGCTGCAGCAGCATCCGCAGCTTGCTGTCGGGCCGGAAGCCGGGAAGTACCCGAGCCGCGTGGTAGTCGTCATACAGCTTGCCGCCGAATTCCAGATACAGCTTGCCGCCGAAGGCGGAAAGCCGCTGCCGGATATGCTCGGACTGGGTCTGCAGATAACGCTCGTTGTCAAATCCGATACCGTTCATTGGAAGCGCCCCTCTCTGTTTATTCCTACCGGCTATTGTACTTCAGGATTCGGAAAATAGCAAGTTCTTTTCCCACAAAGATCCGGATTCCGCGTCTTTGGTTGACTTTGCGCCGGAAAGCGCATATAATAAGGAAGTTAAAATGGATAACTATGGCAGGTATGAAATATGGCTACGAAAAAACAGGAACAATACGGAAATTCCAGCATTTCCATGCTCAAGGGCGAGGATCGGGTCCGCAAGCGTCCCGCGGTGATTTTCGGCTCCGACGATCTGGAGGGCTGCAAGCACGCGGTGTTCGAGATTCTCTCCAACGCCATCGACGAAGCCCGGGAAGGCTACGGCGACACCATCATTGTCACCCGCTACGAGGATCTGTCCGTAGAGGTGGAGGACTTCGGCCGGGGCTGCCCCGTGGACTACAACGA
>JAQXIT010000081.1 GCA_029007925.1 Bacillota bacterium
AAGATACCGCTCTCACCGGCTAAATGTTTTGCGATTCGTAGACAGACCTTCTTTCGTATCATTTTCTGTTGTTTTTCACAGTTCAGCCCGCACCGATCAGGGTGTTTAACCGGGCGAGCAATTCCTCGGACGGATACACCAGTCCCTCCCCATCATTACTTGGAAATATCCAATGGAGAACACCTGCGTTGTAGACAATGATTCCATCATGATTGTCTTCCCAGCGCATCCGGCGAATTAAGGTATCTCCGCAGTAGATCTCGATCCAACGATCCGTATTGGGATGCCGCAGGTCTGTATTGGTCGCGCATCTCGTTTCGGATGTAATCTCGCGGACCAAGCCAATGTCAGTAATCTCATAACGAACATCACCGTAGCATATTACAGCTCTGTTTGCGATGAGCATCGGAAACTTATCAAAAGCAATTGAAATACATCCGCCTCCATCAAATGGATTTATGCGTAAGCTAACATTGAGAAACAGTAATATCAGCAAAGCAACAAGAAAAACGAATAATCCTTTCTTGATTCTAATGGCTTTTTTATCCATCATGCTTATTGCACCTCTTGTTCCTTTTAAATTTGGTCAATGCTCAGTACCTCACCGGTTAACACATCGACAAAAATACAATTTGCATATCCAGCATCTGAAGAGAATGCATATACTGGGCGTATTTCATTACCAATTTGCATATATGCTGTTGTTGTGCGAGTAGTATCATTGTTCAGTAATTCATTTGCTGCGATAATCTGAGAAGTTGAATCAAGTTCCGCCTGAAAAATCTCTAACGCCTTATCCATTGTTACAATGTTCTCAGTGAGAACGTTCTGCTTGGAAACGAATTCGATGTCTCTCCAAAGATAACGTAGATCTGTCACGCCATTTTCATTAAATCCAATAAGAATACCGTCTCCTTGATCAGAAATAATATCTATTCCGTTAACTGTGCGATAAAAAGATACTGTGTACTCAATTGTATCTGGGGAGCAGCATTGATCACTGTCTAGGCATAATTCATATCTTTGGATTCTGGAAACGGTTGCTCTATAGTCCCCATCTGGTGCCAAGCCAAGATCAGCTAGGTATTGTTCAGCAATGGTGACAGCTTCATCATTCGTGAGTTCGTATTCATTCACAGAAGCACCCCACTCATGATTTCTGCCCATATATAGGATTCGCCCATTATCTTCGATTTGTAGTACGCTATTCTCCGTAATTTGTAAATGATTCTGTAACTGCGAATACATTTCATCTGCAGAGTAATTCATAGCAGTTGAGATAACTGAATCATTCTTAACACTGTCTACAAAAATTGGATACCTACAAAGATCGTTATATGCAACCAAGTCAGCAGGCAGCTCAGAACCGCCGGTCGAATTCAGCGAGAGTCCAAGCTCGTTTACTCCACGAGCAATATAGTAGATATTGTAGGATGTCCCACTTGCTGTACAATCTGCCATTGATTGGAATTTATCTTCTTCATTTACGCTATGATATAGTATTGCCCAATCTGATGATCCTATTAAAGCTGTGTGTGCTTGATACCAAGCAACAATAATCGACATATCAAAATCGAAACAATAGCTAAAGAAGTCTGCTAGTCGATTTGTGTGGGTCGAACCACCTGGAGCAGTATTGTAATATCCAACATAACCGTGAATTCTTTCACCGTCGCCGAGCATCGTTCGTGCCCACATTTGAGCGGAATTCATTGTGCCATTATTCCAATGATTTCCGGCGCCAATAGATGAGCCATAGTTTAATTGGGCGCATTGCGCAAGAATCCCCCATTTTGTTCTGATATTCCAATATGAATTTGTTTTTGTTGTTGATCCCGTAAGCCATTCAGCACCAATAGAAACCCTTGGTACATCATATGTATGTAAGTTCGTGCAGCTTAAATCAGCGCACAGATATTCCACTACTGCTCCTGTGGAATTTTGCACTCTCATATTAGCGTATCTCTCACCGTGCCCATTGATATAGACTATGTCAGAATACCGGCCAACATCTTTAATTGTTTGAGCGGATATAATTCCATCAGCATTATTATATGTGCCGACATTTGTGTATCCTAGTTTGGTCATCCATTCTTTCACAATTGAAGATTCATCTTCCGAACTATCACCAACATCAAACGCAGAGAAAGTAAGGCCCTCGTAATTATATGCCTCCACATACCATTTGATATTGCTTCCGCCAGTGCCCATCCATGCAAGCTGCATCTTGGTTCCTGTCGCGGCATTTGAAGCATATATAGCTTTTCCTGTGGCTATCTTGGGCTCGAATAAATATTGACCAGATGCTCCAACATATAAATTCCAACGAGTGCTATCAGAAATTGATTCGAACAGTTGAACATTATTCTCTCCAATTTCTGTGCTGGAAACGCCCACATATTTGTTACTTCCATACTGTGAACGAATGCTAAAATAACCATCAGATTGCTTCTGAATCAACCACTTTTCTTGTTCCCCGGCATGAGATGTCCATTGATGCACATAGATTTGCTCATTCGGTCCACAAATATCTAGGTATTTTCCGGAGATAGAATTACGGAGTCGATAAAATCTATTCTCGATACCAGCTTTTTGCATGATAAACATACTATATGAGCCAGTTTTCGAGTCAGCATGCCCCGCGACAAGATAATAGGTTCTTCCAGCAGTAAGAGATATAGACAATCTGAAGTTAGGGGACCCACCGCCGTTGTCATTGCTATATAAAAGATTTTGAGTGGAGTCATATACTCTTAAAATAGGATCCCCGCTTGCATTGGTACTGCAGAAAAGATAAGTGCCAGATATTGTTGGTATAAATTTTAGGTATTTCAATTTATTCGCTTGCTGAATGTCGATAGTTATACTGCTATCAAAATACACTCTTTCCGCAGTTTCGAAGCTTTCTCCGCTACCTATTTGATATTCCACCACCACATAAGGCCGGGTGGAGGTGGTTTCGTATTCCGAGGTGCAGAACGCTTTATCCACCGAGGTCTCATTGCTGCTGATCAGCATGAAGCCGCAGTTCGCGGTGACTTGGTTGTTTTTCCATGCTTTGACCAGACTGGTAATGTTAAAGCTGGCTTTGGCGTTGGAGCCTGGAGAAGCTGAGGCATATTTGGTCCCCTGTGTGACGCCCGCGTTGTTCCATGTGACACCGGATTCCGTCCAGCTTGTGCTTCCGCTGAGGGAGTACAGGTTGATTGTCTGGGCGGAAGTTCCCGAGGTCTCCCAAATGTAGAAATAGGCCGATTCAATCTGACTGGCGCTGACGGACTGGTAGGTGCTGTCTGACAGCAGCTTTTTGGGACGGATAAGAATTCTGCCGACCTTGTAGGTGCTGTCAACATAGCCGCAGTGGGCATACTGCCAGGAACCGGTGTTCAGGGTGGGAGCACCCTGATAAATGCTGGCGTCCTCAATCGCGCCGGCACCGTGGGTATTGTCCGACACGGTGATGCTTGGATCGATGGACACAGGGTAGACGGTGTTGGGATCGGCGAGGAACGCCGGATCCACCGAAACCGTCAGCCGGTATTGCTGCCGTTCGGTGATAGTAGTGACGGCCATACTACCGACACTGAAACTGCCCGTGGCGTCGAATGCCACGATATCCCCAAGGCGGATCCTCAGCTCCGCTGTGGGCGAAGCGGACAGGTAATACCGGCCGTCCTCCTGATATAGCCCCAGTCCATCGGTGTTCAGCAGGAATTCAAAGCTGCTGACACCGGTGTAGGCCACCAGCATGATGTCCTCTTTCAGTCCCGACAGGGTTGGGGTATAGACCAGCACTGTGCCATTGCCGAAGCAGTTCTGATAACCGACGGCATTGCCGTTGACCTGCGGGCCGGTGACCCGGGCGGTTGTAATTTGAGGAATCAGAGAAATGTCATACCCGGCATAGGACAGCCCCACGCCCTCGGACAGGTTCTCCGGCAGGGTCAGGGAAATGTCGTTTTGAGCGGTGGTGTAGCCGTTCAGGTCGGCAGTGAGGGAAAGATCCTTCTCCCTGACGGTGCCGTCGGAATCGAGGTATTTCACTTCCTCGTCCATATAATATACGGTCTTGGTGCCGTCCCGGTTCAGGAAAACATAGGTACTGAGGGTTTCTTCTTCGTTCAGTCGGGCAATGTGGTCGGCTTCACGGAACACAGCCTCATCCACATAGCTCAGGATCCGGCAGTCCGCATCAAGCTGAAAGACTGTCTCAGACAGAGCAGCCTCCTCCGTTATGGTGGTCTGGGCGGTATCGCCGGTCATTCCGGTAATTTCGGTGCGCCCGGTGTCGGTCTCCGCGGCGGACGCGGCGGCGGACAGCGTTGGCAAAATTAGGCATACGGATAACAGCAGGGCAAGGATTTTCTTTGGTAATCTTACGGTCATGACGTTTTCCTTTCTATCAGCGGAAACTGTTCTAACACGAAGTTTACACACGTTATTCACTTGCCGGCGCCAATATTGCCGGATTTCACAACCTGTTCACCGGAATCTCCTCCATTTCAGTCATTTTTCACATTTACTATAGCATGCTCCCGCGAAACTGTCAACCAGACAAAAGAAAAATTATTTAAACAGAACAAAAAAATGTTAATTTCTGGGAAAAGCACCCCGGGGAGAATTCCCCGGGGTGTGGTTTTGATGGCTGGAGCCCTGCCGGTCAGGCCCGGCACAGCTCGTCGGCCAGAGCCTCGATCTGCTGCCGGCTCTCGTCGCTGAGGGCGGACATCAGCCGAACCGTGGTGCCGCAGAGGGTCAGATTCTTGCAGCCCTCCAGCATTCCCCGCATGACCTTGGCGGCCATGGGCGCCCAGGAGCCGTTCTCCATCAGCGCCACGGTGCGGTTCTGGAAGTTCCGCTCCGTCAGGTGGTGGATAAACTCCTTCATGAAGGGGAAGATGTCGGCGTTGTAGGTGGTGGTGGCCAGCACCAGCTTGCCGTAGCGGAAGGCGTCCTCCACCGCCTCGGCCATATCGTCCCGGGCCAGATCGGTGACCACCACCTTGGGGCAGCCCTTTTCCGTCAGGCGCTGAGCCAGCAGCTCCACGGCGGCCTTGGTGTGACCGTAGACGGAGGTGTAGGCAATGATGACGCCCTCGCTCTCCGGCCGGTAGGACGACCAGATGTCGTACAGATTCAGATAAGCGCCCAGATTCTCCGTCAGCACGGGGCCGTGGAGGGGGCAGATGACGGAGATATCCAGCTTGGCGGCCTTCTTCAGCAGCGCCTGCACCTGGGCGCCGTACTTGCCCACGATGCCTATGTAATACCGCCGCGCCTCGCAGGCCCAGTCCTGCTGAACGTCCAGAGCGCCGAATTTGCCGAAGCCGTCGGCGGAGAACAGCACCTTGTCGCAGGACTCGTAGGTCACGATGACCTCCGGCCAGTGAACCATGGGCGCGGTGACGAAGGTCAGGGTGTGGCGCCCCAGGGTCAGGGTATCGCCCTCGCCCACCACGATCCGGCGCTGGGCAAAGTCCTCCCCGAAGAAATTTTTCATCATGGTGAAAGCCTTGGCGGAGGAGACCACAGTGGCGTCGGGATAGGTTTCCAGGAAATTGACGATGTTGGCGGAGTGATCCGGCTCCATGTGCTGCACCACCAGATAGTCGGGCTTCCGGTCGCCCAGCGCCTGCCGGATGTTGTCCAGCCACTGCCGGGTGAAATGCTGATCCACCGTGTCCATAATGGCGATCTTGTCGTCCACGATGGCGTAGGAGTTGTAGGCCATGCCGTTGGGCACCGCGTACTGTCCCTCGAACAGATCCACGCTGTGGTCGTTGACTCCGATGTAGAGAATATCCTTGGTAATCGTCATAAGCGCTCTCCTTTTGGTTTGAAATGATGTTTTTCGGGCATCCGCCCGTCCGGGGCGGCGCCGGCATTCGGGAGCTTCAGGTTCCCGACAGATTCTGAATCCATTTTCCCTGCTTCAGCATCCAGGTTCCCAGGACACACTTGACCAGATCGGCGCTGAGGCACAGGGCGTACATGGGGACGATGGGCAGGCCGGTGAAGCGGCTGAGGCAGTAGGCCAGCGGCACGCTGACGCACCAGACGAAGCAGCTGTCGAACAGGAAGGTGACCATGGTCTTGCCGCCGGAGCGGAGGGTGAAGTAGCAGCTATGGTTGTAGGCGTTGAAGGGCATGGCCACGGCGTTGACGCAGATCAGAGCCGCAGCGATGGAACGTGCCGTGTCGGAGACCTCGTAGATCCGGGGGAACACGCCGGAGACCGATGCCGCCAGACTGCCGAATATCAGGCAGGAGAAAACGGACAGGGTAATGAGCTTCCGGTCGGTGTCCCGCACCTCCTCCTCGGATTTGCCGGCGCCCAGAAGCTGCCCTATGATGATGCCTACCACGTTGCCCATGGACAGGAACACCACGTTGGTCAGATTGCTCAGCGTGACGCAGATGTTGATGGCGGATACCACGTCCAGACCCCGGGTGGAGTAGCATTGATTCATGACGGTCATGCCGCTGGCCCACAGCAGCTCGTTGACCATCAGGGGCAGACCCTTGATGATGATCTGTTTCAGCAGGGAGCCGGGGATGTACAGACTGCGGTAGGCGCCCCGGATGAAGGGATGCCGATCCCCGTGCAGATGCGTCCACACCGCCACCACCGCCAGCTCCACATACCGGGAGATTACCGTTGCGATGGCGGCACCCCGGACACCCATGGCCGAAAAGCCCAGATGGCCGAAGATCAGGATGTAGTTCAGCACCAGATTCACCGTGACGGCGCAGATGCCGGCCACCATGGGCACCACGGTCTGTCCGCATTCCCGGAGGGTGCCGCTGTAGGTGTTGGACAGGGCGAAGGGAACCATGCCCAGAAGCATGACGGCCAAGTATTCCTGCCCGAAGGCCAGGGACCGGGCAATGTCGGCGGGGTCGTCGGTCTCGCTCTGCATGAACAGCCGGATCAGCGGCTCTCCCAGGGTGAGGAACAGGGTGATTCCCACAGCGGAAACCGCCAGCCCGATCAGGAATTTGAACCGGAAGGTCTGGCGGATGCCCTTGTGATCCTGACTGCCGTGGAACTGGGCGGTGAAGATTCCCGCGCCGGACACGGCGCCGAACACGCACAGATAAAAGACGAACATGAGTTGGTTGACGATGGCCACGCCGTTCATTTCGCACTGACCGATCCGCCCCACCATGATGCCGTCCAGCAGGGAAACAAAATTGGTGATTCCGTTCTGAATGATGATGGGAATGGCCACTGCCATGGCTCTGCGGTAGAAAGCGGCGTCTCCGATGTACTTCTTCAGCATAGTAACCTCATTTTTATGTTTGATCTGACGCTATTATACCAGAAGCCGCGGAAAAATCAACCGTATTCTCGCCGACTTTCCCCTCTTTCGCATATTGACAATCCGGCGGGAATATGGTAAATTATGCACATTCCGTGAGGGAGTAGCGAACGTGCGCGGCACGCAGCAAGTCAACATACTGGCGTTTCGCCTGGCTTGCTTTCAATCGCGAGACTCATGTATACCGGCAAGGCTGTACATGGTGTCCGCATCCCCAAAACCGACACTCAGGTATGGCTCGCCCTGCCTGAGTTTTTGATTTCGTGGAGGAATGACCATGCGGCTGGACTGGATGTTTTTTGTCAACAGTATTCTTTTGGGTGTGGGACTGGCGATGGACGCCTTTTCCGTATCTCTGGCCAACGGGCTCAACGAGCCCAAAATGCCCTGGGGAAAAATGTGTGCCGTGGCCGGCGTGTTCGGCGTGTTTCAGGCGCTGATGCCCCTGCTGGGGTGGCTGTGCGTTCACACCGTGGTGCGGTATTTTCAGGCCTTTGAGCGGCTGGTTCCCTGGATTGCCCTGGCACTGCTGAGCTACATCGGCGCCAAAATGGTGCTGGACGGCATCCGCGGCACCCAGGAGGACGAGGCCTGTTCCGGCCTTGGCTTCGGGGTGCTGATGGCCCAGGGCGTGGCGACCTCCATCGACGCCCTTTCCGTGGGGTTCACCATCGCGGACTACGATCTGGCCGCCGCCGTGACGGCCGCGGCGCTGATTGCGGCGGTGACCTTCCTGATCTGCCTGGCGGGGCTTCTCATCGGCAGAAAGGCCGGAACCAGACTGTCCGGCAAGGCCGGTATTTTCGGCGGCGTGCTGCTGATTCTCATCGGCATCGAGATTTTCGTGTCCGGCCTTCTCTGAGAAAAGGGACACCGGGGGACAGCTTCCGGGGAACCAGCAAAGAGGTGCTGCCGTCAAGTCCTGCACCGGCGAAAAAGGGCAAAATTGTTCGATTGTATCCCCTCCCGGGGCTTGCGGCAATGGAGTTTCCACGGTATAATGTATCCGAATACCAATAAAGGAGTTGCTTTATGAACAAAATGTCCTCCGTCCGGCGGCTCGTGATCGCCGCCGTATGCGTTGCCCTGTGCTATGTGCTGCCGCTGGCGCTGCACCCCCTGGGACTGGGAAAAATCCTTTCGCCCATGCATCTGCCGGTCCTGCTGTGCGGCTTGGCCTGCGGCGGTGTTTACGGCGCTATCTGCGGACTTGTCGGCCCGGTGCTGTCCAGCCTGCTGTCCGGTATGCCCGGCCCCACGGGACTGATTACCATGGTGCCAGAACTGATGATTTACGGCCTGACCGCCGGCCTCGCCATGAAGTACATCCGTACCGGGAACCTGATCGCCGATCTGTACCTGTCCCTGGTGCCGGCCATGCTGCTGGGCCGGGTGGTGGGCGGCCTCGCCAGCGCCTGCTTCTATCTGGGAAGCGAAAAGAGCTTCACCATGGCGGCGTGGATCTCCGGTTATTTTGTGGGGACGTTCCCCGGCATCATCGTCCAGCTCATCCTGATCCCCGTCCTGGTGATTGCCCTGATGAAAACCGGCGCCGTTCCCGCCCGCTATCCCAATGCCTCTCCCCGGGAGACGACCGTTGGATAAGCGGGAGATCATTTCGTTTTTCGACGGCTGCGCGCCCTGGTGGGATCAGGACATGGTGCGCTCCGAGGAGGTCATTGCCGCCATTCTGGACAACGGCGGGATCCGGGCGGGCGTTCACGTGCTGGATGTAGCCTGCGGCACCGGTGTGCTGTTTCCCGATTACCGGCAGCGGGGGGCGGCCTCCGTCACCGGCATCGACATTTCGCCGGAGATGGCGAAAATCGCCGCCGGGAAGTTCCCGGACATCCGGGTGATCTGCGGCGACGTGGAGACGGCGGATTTTGACCGGCAGTTCGATGTGGTCATGGTCTACAACGCCTTTCCCCATTTCCCCGACCCGGCCCGGCTGATCCGCAGGCTGGCGGAGCTGACGAAGCCCGGCGGGCGGCTTTCCGTGGCCCACGGCATGAGCCGGGAAGCCGTGTCCCGGCACCACGCGGGCAGGGCACAGCGGGTATCCGCAGAGCTGCCGGAGGCCACGGCGCTGGCCGCGCTGTTTGCCCCGTACTTTGACGTGGACGTAATCGTTTCCGATGAGCGGATGTATCAGGTCTCCGGCCTCCGGCGGCCGTGAAGCCCAAGGCGCACTTGCTTTCCCATACCGGGAGTACCTTTCGGTGCTCCCGGTATTGTTTTTCTCGCATTTTCACCAAAATATATCGATAATATCATACTTTTTGATGAAAATTTGGGTATTTTCACAAGAAAACAATGGACAAAGCGGAGAAGATGCGCTATGATGCTCTCAGAAGCGTGGGAGTGTAGGCTCCCCCAAATCGGAGCAAGGGGTGATGAAATATGGCGTTTCCCATCTTCGGCGGTATTCATCCGAAGGAGAACAAACGCTGCGCCAGCGAGCTGCAGGTACAGGAGTTTCCGGAGCCGGACATACTGGTGATTCCCATGAATCAGCACATCGGCGCGCCCTGCCTGCCGCTGGTCAGGAAAGGTGACCGGGTGCTGCTGGGACAGAAAATCGGCGACAATCAGGGATTGTGTGTCCCGGTGCATTCCCCGGTGTCCGGCCGGGTGGCGGCGGTGGAGATGCGGGCCCACACCTGCGGCACCACCGTCATGAGCGTGGTGGTGGAAAGCGACCATCTGGACGAGAAGGATCCTTCCATCCGTCCCCGGACGGCGCAGGAGGTATCCCGGCTGCAGCCTCAGGAGCTGGTGGAGATCCTCCGGGAGGCGGGCATCGTGGGTATGGGCGGCGCCGCCTTCCCCACCTATGCCAAGCTGACCTCCGCCATGGGCAAGGTGGATACGATCATTGTCAACGCCTCGGAATGCGAGCCTTACATCGTATCGGACGACCGGCTGTGCCGGGAATATCCCCGGGAACTGCTGTCGGGTCTCAGGATTCTGATGAACATTCTGGGCCTGGGCACCGCGGTGGTGGCCATGGAGGACAACAAGCCTCAGGCGGCCCGGGCGCTGCGGAGCTGTCTGGAGCCCGAATCCGGCATCCGGGTGGAGCAGCTTCCCACCAAATACCCTCAGGGCGCGGAGAAGCAGCTCATTTATGCCATTACCGGCCGGCAGGTACCCTCCGGCGGACTGCCGGCGGCGGTGGGCTGCGCGGTGTTCAATGCCGCCACCTGCAAGGCGGTTCACGACGCGGTGTATGAGGGAATGCCGCTGGTGAAGCGGATCGTCACCGTCACCGGAGACATCGTGATGGAACCCAAAAACCTGCTGGTTCCCCTCGGCACCAGCTTCAACGAGCTGCTGGAAGCGGTGGGACACAGCGAGAATCCCTACAAGGTACTGTCCGGCGGCCCCATGATGGGCGTGGCGCAGTATGATCTCAGCGTTCCCGTCATCAAGGGAACCAACGCCATGACCGTGCTGGGCAGGAAAAATCAGTACAATGTGGAGCGGGCGCAGTGTATCCGCTGCGGGCGGTGCATGGATGTATGCCCCATGCGGCTGATGCCCATGATGATGTACCGCGCCATCTATTCCGGCAGCACCGAGGAAATGAAAACATTCCATCTGATGGACTGCATCGAATGCGGCTGCTGCGCCTATGCCTGCCCGGCCTGTGTCCCGCTGGTACTGGCCTTCCGCAGCGGTAAGCATACGCTCCGGGCCGCGGCAAAACGCTGAGGAGGTGGTTTCCTTGCCGCACATGAAATACTTCTATGAGCTGACGATTTCCAGCTCTCCCCATGTCCATTCCCCGGTAACCACCCGAACCCTCATGGGGGACGTGCTGATCGCCCTGACGCCGGCGCTGGTGGGCAGCGTGGTGTTTTTCGGCTTCCGGGCGCTGCTGATGACGCTGATCTCCGCGGCGGCCTGCGTATTCTTTGAGTGGGCGTGGTGCGCCCTGATGAAAAAGGACAACCGCACCTACGATCTGTCGGCGGTGGTCACCGGTGTGCTGCTGGCCTTCGTCTGCCCCGTGACCATTCCTTACTGGATGCTGCTGCTGGGGGATCTGTTCGCCGTGATCCTGGTCAAGCAGCTATTCGGCGGCATCGGAAAGAACATCGTCAATCCCGCGCTGGCGGGGCGGGCGTTTCTGCTGAGCTGGCCGGCGGCCATGACCACTTGGGTTCCCGCAGGCTTTGCCAATGGGTTCGGCCTGCTGGAATCGGTGACCGCCGACACCGTCACCTCCGCCACGCCCATGGGCATCCTGCATCAGGGCTCCATGGAGGGCATCAGACTGTGGGATCTGTTCCTGGGCAATGTGGGCGGCTGTATCGGTGAGACCTCGGCGCTGCTCCTGCTGCTGGGCTTGGGGTATCTGCTGGTGCGGAAGGTCATCTCCCCCCGGATCCCCCTGAGCTTCGTGGGCACCGTGGCGGTGCTGACCTTCCTGTTCCCCATGGGTCATGACCGGCTGGCGTGGATGGGAGCCCAGGTGCTGGGCGGCGGACTGCTGCTGGGCGCCATCTTCATGGCCACCGACTATGTGACCTCTCCCGTGACCCGGCTGGGGCAGGTGGTCTACGGCGTGGGCTGCGGCGTCCTGACGGTGCTCATCCGCTATTTCGGCGGCTACAGCGAGGGCGTCTCCTACGCGATTCTGGTGATGAACTGCTGCGTCGTCCTGCTGGATCGGATCGGGCGCCCCAAAACATTTGGCGCGCCGAAGAAGGAGGCGGCAAAATCATGAAACGGGAATCCAATGTACGCTATATCCTGCGGCTGAGCCTGACGCTGCTGGTCATCACCTCGGTGATGGCGGCGCTTCTGGCGGGGGTCAATGCCGTCACCGCTCCCATCATCGCCGCGCAAACGGCGGAAAAGACCCGGCAGGCCATTGCCGAGGTGCTGCCCGGGGTGACGGGATATTCGCAGATCGATTTTACCGATGACACGGGTCTGGTGACCCGGGTCTACCGGGAGACGCTTTCCTCCGGCGGGAACCGCTACGCCGTGGAGGTGGCCCCGGCCGGCTTTGGCGGCAGCATCACCATGATGGTGGGCGTGGACACCGACGGCAGTGTGCTGGGCGTCCGGGTGATCGATCATTCCGAAACCGCCGGTCTCGGCGCCGTGGCGGCGGCGGACAGCGCCGCGGGTCAGGCCTTCCGGGACGGCTTCCTGGGGCAGACCGGTTCCGTGGCGGTCACCAAGGACGGCGGCACCGTGGACGCGATCACCGGCGCCACCGTCACCTCCCGGGCTGTCTGCCAGGGCGTCAATGCGGCGCTGGCCTGCGCGGCGGGCTTGAGCTGAGGAGGTGGACGGCGTGAATTTTCGGAAACAGTTTACCGAGGGCCTGCTGACCCGAAACCCGGTGACGGTTCAGCTGTTGGGCATGTGCTCCACCCTGGCCATCACCACCAGATTGTTCAACGGCCTGGGCATGGGCCTGGCCGTCACCGTGATTCTGATCTGTTCCAACGTGATGATCTCCGCCCTGCGGCGGGTGATTCCGTCTCAGATCCGCATCGCGGCCTACATTGTCATCATCGCGGGGTTCGTCACCATTGTGGATCTGCTGCTGCAGGCCTATCTGCCGGAGCTGTCGGAAAGCCTGGGCGTCTTCATCCCGCTGATCGTGGTCAACTGCATCATTCTGGGCCGGGCGGAGGCTTTCGCCTCCAAAAACGGCGTGCTGGCCTCGGCGGTGGACGGACTGTGTCAGGGCATCGGTTATACCGCGGCGCTGACGATTACCTGCGTCATCCGGGAGCTGCTGGGTGCCGGCACCTTCGGCGGCGGCCTGCTGAACCATGGCGAGGGCATCCGGATTCTGCCGGAGGGATTGGCCGCCATGCAGTTCGTCATGCCGGTGGGCGGCTTCCTGACGCTGGGCTTCGTCATCGCCGGTTCCCAGTGGCTGATGAAGCACCGGAATAGCCGGAAGGAGGGGAAACAGGCATGAACGGATATGTGCAGTCTCTGCTGGGCATCCTGCTGTCCGCCGTACTCACCGAAAATTTCATTCTGGTGAAATTCTACGGCATCTGTCCCTTTATGGGCGTGTCGAAAAAGATCGATACCGCGCTGGGCATGGGCATGGCCGTCACCTTCGTCATGGCACTGGCCTCCGCCGCCTGCTGGGCGGTGAACGTGCTGCTGGTGCGGCTGGGGCTGGAATATATGCAGACCGTGGCCTTCATTCTGGTCATTGCCTCCATCGTGCAGGTGGTGGAGATGTTCCTGAAGAAGTCCGTGCCGGCGCTTTATAAGGCGCTGGGCATCTTCCTGCCGCTGATTACCACCAACTGCGCCGTGCTGGGCGTGGCGCTGGTGAATGTGCAGAAGGGCTACGATTTCCTGCGGAGCGTGGTCAACGGCGCTGCCGGAGGCCTGGGCTTCCTGCTGGCCATCGTGCTGTTTGCCTCCCTGCGGGAGCGGGTGGACAGATCCGACTGCCCCGAATGCTTCAAGGGCTTCCCCATCACGCTGATCGCCGCCGGACTGCTGGCGCTGGCGTTTATGGGCTTCTCCGGCCTGAAGATTTTCTGAGGAGGGCGGAAATATGGAAATTCTCATCGCGGTGGCAATTCTGGGCGGCCTGGGGCTGATTTTTGGATTGGTGCTGGCGGCGGCCTCCCGGATTTTCTATGTGGAGACCGATCCCCGTCTGGAAAAGCTGAACGAATGCCTCCCCGGCGCCAACTGCGGCGGCTGCGGTTATGCCGGCTGCGGCGGCTACGCCGAGGCGGTTCTGAAGGGCGAGGCACCCATCGGCCGGTGCAACTCCGGCGGCAACGAATGCGCGCAGGCCATGGCGGCCATCATGGGTGTGGAGGCGGAAGAGGTGACCCGGAAGGTGGCGCTGGTGCGCTGCTCCGGCGCCAAAACCTACGATAAGGACGGGAATCTGGTCACCGGCGCCCGGATCAAAGCGGAATACGAGGGCATCCGGGACTGCCTCGCCGCCTCCAAGGTGGGCGGCAACGGCCCCCTGTCCTGCAAGTTCGGCTGCCTGGGGTACGGAACCTGCGTCAAGGCCTGCAAATATGGTGCCATTCGCATCGTGAAGGGCGTGGCGCTGGTGAATGAGGATCGGTGCGTGGGCTGCATGAGCTGCGCCGCCGTCTGTCCCCGGAACCTGATCGTTCCCGTGGAGCCCCACCGGAACGTGGTCATCGCCTGCGCGTCCCTGGCCAAGGGCGCCGTCACCAGCCGGGGCTGCACCGCCGGCTGCGTGGGCTGCGGCCTGTGCAAAAAGATCTGCCCCCGGGACGCCATCACCGTGGAGCGAAATCTGGCGGTCATCGATTACGAAAAGTGCGACAACTGCGGCCTGTGCGCCACGGTCTGCCCCAAAAAACTGATCCGGGACTCCAATGTGGAGAATCTCCCGGATCCCGCGGTGCCGAAAAAATAGGTTCCCGAATGCGAAAAGGCTCCCCGAAGGGGGAGCCTTTCTGTGTATTCCAAAGAGTATCCGGCATTCCGGGGGAACGGGCGGAAAGCTCTCCTGTGGTCATTGCTCTGCGCAGCGGGACGGAAACCCGTCCCCTGCGGTGGAAAGCCCGTTATTCCCCCAGCTGCCGGATCTGCCGGGCCACGGGGCATTCCGGCTGATAGGGACAGCCGCCGTAGCGGCAGTCCACGTCGGTGATCTTGCTGCCGTCGGTTTCCACGGTGACCATCCGGCCGGCGTCCAGCACCCGGCAGTAGCCGCTGATGAAGTACTCCTCTTCCATTACACATCCTCCGTCAGGCAGAAGCCCATGGGCGCCAGAGTCAGCCATGTGGGCGCCACATTGTACATATTGTGTCCCAGCAGCACCCGGCCGGAGGGAACTTCCCAGTTGTCGTGGCCCCGGTTCAGGTAGATCCGCAGGGTTTTGCCCTCCAGCTCCCGGGTAAAGCCCAGCCGCTGGTCGGCGGCCTGGAAGAACCGGATGTCACCCAGCCGCAGGGGCGCCAGCTCCCAGCGAAGCCGGCCCAGAGCCCGGTGGTGCTGCATCAGCTCCGGATCCTCCCGACCCCAGGGGTAGGTGCGGCGGTTGAAGGGATCCTTGTAGCCTTCCATGCCGGCCTCGTCGCCGTAATACAGGCTGGGCATTCCGGGAAGCATATATTGCAGGAACGAGGCCATCAGCAGCCGCTCTCTGGCCACGTCGTATTGCTGGTGGCTCAGGTGGCGCTTGGCCTTCTCCTCCCGGCTGCCGTCGAAATCATCCACCAGCGCGGTGAGAATCCGGGCGCTGTCGTGGGTGCTCAGCAGGTTCATGTTGGCCAGGAACACCTGGGGCGGATAGTTTTCCTTGATGGTCATGACGGTGTCCTTGATCCCGTGACCGTCGTCCCGATCCCGGAGAAAATTCAGGATGGCGGTTCGGCAGGGGTAATTCATGACGCTGTCCAGCTCCCCGTCCACGAAGTAGCGGCGGTGGCTGCCGTAGGCCACCTTGTTGGAGGCATCCTCCCACACTTCCCCCAGCAGCAGGGCGTCGGGGCGAAGCTCCCGGATCCGTTTTTTCAGCAGGATCAGAAAATCGTTGGGCAGCTCGTCGGCCACGTCCAGCCGGAAGCCGTCGCAGCCCGCCCGGAGCCAGTGAGCCACCACGCTGTCCTCCCCGGTGATGATGTAATCCACGAAGGAGGGATCCATTTTGTTCACCGTGGGCAGGGTTTCAAAGCCCCACCAGCACTCGTAGGAATCCGGCCAGTGGTGGAACCGGTACCAGGAGGAGTAGGGCGAATCCTTGGAGCAGAAGGCACCCTTGCCGCCGAAGGCGCGTTCTCTGTCGAAATACAGGCTGTTGGAGCCGGTGTGGGAGTAGACCCCGTCCAGGATCACCTTCATGCCCCGGGCGTGGGCGGCATTGCACAGGGCGGTGAAATCCGCCTCGGTGCCCAGCATGGGGTCGGGGGTCTTGTAGTCGCCGGTGTCGTAGCGGTGGTTGGAGTAGCTTTTGCTGATGGGATTGAGATACAGGACGGTGACGCCCAGAGAGGCGAGGTAGTCCAGCTTTTCGGTGATGCCCCGGAAGTTGCCGCCGTAGAAATCGTTGTTCAGTACCTTCCCGTCGGGAGTGGGGCGCCACTGCACCTCCTCGTCCCAGTGTTCGTGGACGGTGTAGGGCTCCAGCTTACCCTCCAGGGAGCATTTGCCGGAGCGGAAGAACCGGTCGGGGAAAATCTGGTACATTACGGCGCCCTGCGCCCATTGGGGGACGGTGTGGTCGGCGGGGACGCAGCTCACCTGCCAAAGATCGCCGGCTTCCATATTGGTATCGTCTCCGCACTTGTACAGCCGGAAGCTGCCGCCGCGGGTGGAGATGTGGAAGAAATAGTAGTAAAGTCCGGTTTCGGAGAAGCTGAATTTGCCGCCGAAAATATCGTAGGCGCCCCGCTTCATCTGATAGTCCAGGCTGACCGTCATGGCGTGGGAGCCGTCCACGCGGCGGATGAGGCACTCGGCCTTGCTTGCCTGAACGGTGGAGGGAATGTGGATCCGCAGCGTGCAGGTCTGCCCCGGCACCAGCGTGCCGAAGGGATCCTTGAACTGCGATTCCTTGCTGTTGAACAAAATTCGCATAGTTGTCTCCCGATTCTTCTTTCTGCCTTACTCAACCTTTATAATCTACCACAAAATCCCCCATAAGGCAAGAAAAAATACGGCTTTCCCACCGCTTTTTCAAACCCGGATCACAGATTGACGCGGCGGCGGATTTGGTGTAGAATATCCCCGGAAAGGAGGCGGACGGAATATGGATGTTTTTGAAAAGCTGCCCGGAGCGCTGCTGCCCTGGTACCGGGAAAACCGGCGGGATCTTCCGTGGCGGCACACCCGGGAGCCCTACCGGATCTGGCTTTCGGAGATTATGCTCCAGCAGACCCGGGTGGAGGCGGTGAAGGGTTATTACGCCCGCTTTCTGGAGGCGCTGCCCACGGTGGAAGCGCTGGCGAACTGCGAGGACGACGCTCTGCACAAGCTGTGGGAGGGCCTGGGCTATTACAGCCGGGTGCGGAATCTGAAGAAAGCGGCGGGAATCCTGATGGAACGCTGCGGCGGACGGTTTCCGGAGACCTATGAGGAGGTGCTGGCGCTGCCCGGCATCGGGGCGTACACCGCCGGAGCCGTCTGCTCCATCGCCTTCGATTTGCCCACGCCGGCGGTGGACGGCAATGTGCTGCGCCTGGCCGCCCGGCTGACGGAGGATCCCACGCCGGTGGATCAGCCGGCCCTGCGGGAGGCCGTCCGGCAGCGTCTGGCGGCAGTGTACCCGGCCCAGGCCGGGGATTTCACCCAGGCGCTGATGGAGCTGGGCGCTACCCTCTGCGGCCCCAACCGGAAGCCGGAGTGCGGATACTGTCCCTGCCGGGAATTCTGCGGCGGCGCGCTTCACGGTACGGCGGAGAATTTTCCGGTGAAATCCGAAAAAAAGCCAAGAAAAACCGAGGAAATGACGGTTTTTGTCCTGTCTTGCGACGGGAAATACGCCCTGCGGAAGCGCCCCGACCATGGGCTTCTGGCATCGCTCTGGCAGTTTCCCAATGTGCCGGGAAAGCTGGAGCCCGCCGACGCTCTGGCAGCGGCGGAAAAAATGGGGCTGCGCCCCCGGGAGCTGCTGTGTCAGGTGGAGCGCAGTCATATCTTCACCCACATCCGCTGGGAGATGCGGGGGCTGTATCTGGAGGTGGCGGAGCCGGGCGGAGACTTCCGGTGGATGACCGCCGGGGAAATCGAAAAGGAAGCCGCCCTGCCCACGGCATTCCGGCAGTTCTGGGAGGAAAGAGAGCATGTTTGATTGCCATATGCACAGCACGGTGTCCTACGACGGCCACAATACGCCGGCGGAAATGGCCGCGGCGGCAGCCGCCGCCGGGTTGAAGGAGATCTGCTTTACCGATCATCTGGACTACGACGAATTTCAGCCCAGAGAAAAAACCGCCTTCCGGGCGGAGGATTACACCCGAGCCTATGCGGGACTGCGGGTGCCGGGGGTGACCATCCGGCTCGGTGCCGAGGTGGGGCTTACGGACTGGAACCGGCAGGAGGTGTCCCGGGATCTCAAACTGCGGCACTACGATTTTGTGCTGGGCTCCATCCACTATGTGGACGGGCTGGATATATATCTGCCGCCCTTCTGGCAGGGCAAAACGGTGCCGGAAGCGGAGCGGCGGTACTTTGAGACCATGCTGGAATGTGTCCGGCTCCACGATGATTTTGACGTTTTGGCGCACCTGACCTATATCAGCAAGGTAAGGGCCCATCCCGCCCGACGGCTGGTGCCGCCGGAGGAATACCGGGAGATTGTGGATGAGATTCTGAAGGTGCTGGTTGCCAAGGGCAAAGGCATGGAGATCAACACCAGCGGCGTGGATCGGGTGGGGGATTTTCTGCCGGGAGAAGCGTACCTGCGCCGGTTCCGGGAGCTGGGAGGCGAGATCGTCACCGTGGGCTCCGATGCCCACACCGCCGACCGGGTTGGGCAGTATGTGCCCCGGGCGCTGGAGCTGCTGAAGGAGATATTCGGCTGTGTCTGCACCTTCGCGGATCGGAAACCCATTTTTCACAAGCTGTAAGGAGGAAATACCATGCTTCCGGAAGCCTTTTTAAGCCGGATGCGGCAGCAGCTGGGGGAGGAATACCCGGCATTTCTGGAGAGTCTGGAGCGCCCCAGAGCGGTGGCGCTGCGGTTCCGGCCCGGAAAGGGAGCGCCGCCGGAGCTGCCCTTCGTCACCGGGCAGGTGCCGTGGGAGCCGATGGGGCGCTACTATTCCCCCGATGCCCGGCCGGGACTGCACCCTTTCCACGAGGCCGGCGTATATTATCTGCAGGAGGCCAGTGCCATGGCACCGGTAACGCTGCTGGATCCCCAACCCGGTGAGCGGATCTGCGACCTCTGTGCCGCTCCCGGCGGCAAGTCCACCCAGATTGCCGGACGGATGGCGGGACAGGGCTTTCTGCTGTGCAACGAGGTGAACCCCAAGCGGGCGAAAATTCTGTCCCGCAACGTGGAACGCATGGGCGTTTCCAACGCACTGGTGACCAATGAGCATCCCCAAACCCTTGCCCGGCATCTGCCGGAGTGGTTCGACCGGGTGCTGGTGGACGCTCCCTGCTCCGGCGAGGGGATGTTCCGCAAGGAGGAAGCGGCGGTGACGGACTGGAGCCCGGAGACGGTTCAGATGTGCGCCCGGCGCCAGGGGGAGATCCTGAACTCCGCGGCGGCGCTGCTGCGCCCCGGCGGACGGCTGGTGTACTCCACCTGCACTTTCGCCCCGGAGGAGGACGAGGGGGCGGTGGCCGTCTTTCTGGAGAGCCATCCCGAGTTTGAACCGGAGACCGTGGCGGCACCCTGGTTCGTGCCGGGGGAGAACGGCTCCTGCCGGATGTGGCCCCACAAGCTGCTGGGAGAGGGACATTTTGCCGCCGTCCTGCGTAAGGTGGGAGGGGAGGAACGGGAGATCGGATACCAGGCGGGGGAGCGGCTCCCGAAGCCCTGGGAGACCTTCGTCAGGGAAACGGGAATCTCGTTGCCGAACGGACAGGGTGTGACCTTTGGCTCCCGGCTCTTCTGGGTCCCGGAGGGAACGCCGGAGCTGAAGGGGCTGCGGGTGATGCGCCCCGGACTGGAATTGGGAGAACTCAAAAAGGAACGGTTGGAGCCGGCCCACGCCCTGGCCCTGTGGCTGCGGGACTGCGCCAATACGGTCTGCTATCCCTGGGATTCCAGAGAGCTGGCAGGCTTCCTCCACGGCGAGGTGCTGCCCATCCACAGGCGGGGTTGGTGCCTGGTGCAGGCGGACGGCTACAGCATCGGCTGGGGCAAGGGCGACGGAACCGTGCTGAAAAACCACTATCCCAAAGGTCTGCGCCGGTGAGCTGCGGCAGGGGAAATGGGACTTTACAGACGCTTCTCGGTATGTTATACTAATATAGCCCGCGTGTGGGCATTTTCTGAAATCATCACAAGGAGAGGGTATCCTTGGCAAGATATGAAATCCATGGCGGCAAGCCGCTGAACGGCACCGTGACCATCAGCGGTGCGAAAAACGCGGCGGTGGCGATTCTGCCGGCGGCGCTGCTGGTCAGCGGCAAGTGTCGTATCGAAAATGTGCCCAATATTTCCGATGTCCGGATTCTGCTGGATATTCTGGAGGGAATGGGTGCAAAGATAGAAACACCGGATACGGGCGTGGTCGAAATTGACTGCTCCGGAGTCACCTGCGCGGAGCCGGATGGAGAGTTGGTGCGGCGGATGCGCGCCAGCTACTACCTGATGGGCGCGCTGCTGGGTCGTTTTGGCAAGGCCCGGGTTGCGCTGCCCGGCGGCTGTAATTTTGCTTCCCGTCCCATTGATCAGCACATCAAGGGCTTTGAAGCCCTGGGCGCGGTGGTGGACGAAACGGAAGAATATGTGGCGCTG
>JAQXIT010000082.1 GCA_029007925.1 Bacillota bacterium
ATTGTTGGCTGGGGGGTCGCCGGCGCGCTTGCCGTGCTGTACGGCATCTACCTTTTCAAGCTGGTGAGGAACCGCTTCGCACCGGTCAGGACGGTCAACGCGGTGGTGGTGAACAAATTCAAGTCGGAGACGTTCTCAAAATACAGCGGAACCGGTAAGTATATACAATATGTCATCGTGTTCTCCGCGGAAGGGAAAAAGCGCTCCTTCCGCGTCTCGGAATTCTCCTATGGGGGATACCGGATCGGGGAAACGGGGACACTGAAGTACAAAGGCGACCGAATCCTGGATTTCTGCTGACACGGCCGGATTTCTGCCGCTGGCGGCGGAAATCCCCCGGGAAAACTTGACAAACCGGTGCCGCGGGTGATACAATAACCCAAATGAATATCGCGTTGAACGGAAAGAGTAGCGGCACACGAACCTTCAGAGAGCGGATGTCATCGGCTGGGAGCATCGGCAGGGGAGGGCTGCGAAGGTGCGTCCGGGAGCGAAGCGCCCATGAGTGATAAATGAGAGTGGAACCGCGAGTATCTTACCCGCCTCTTGTACCGAAAGGACAGGGGGCGGTTTTTCATTCTGCAAGGAGGTTTTTGTATGTATCTGTATAATTCTCTGTCCCACAAAAAGGAGCTGTTTACCCCCAACCACCCCGAGGAGGTAAAAATGTACACCTGCGGCCCCACGGTGTACCACTACGCCCATATCGGCAACCTGCGGACGTATATCATGGAGGACGTGCTGGAAAAGGCGCTGCGGTATCTGGGCTACCCGGTGAAGCGGGTCATGAACATCACCGACGTGGGGCATCTGGCCTCCGACGCCGACACCGGCGAAGACAAGATGCTCAAGGGCGCCAGGCGGGAGCATAAGTCCGTCATGGAGATCGCGAAATTCTATACCGATGCTTTCTTTGACGACTGCGGCAAGCTGAACATCAAGCGCCCGGATATCGTCCAGCCCGCCACCGGCTGCATCGATGAGTTTATCCGGATCGTCTCCGGGCTGCTGGAGAAGGGCTTTGCCTATGTGGCCGGCGGCAATGTTTATTTCGACACCTCCAAGCTGGGAAAATACTATGTTTTCAACGATCACGACGAGGAGGATCTGGCCGTGGGCGTCCGGGAGGGCGTGGAGGAGGACACCAACAAGCGCAACAAGAACGACTTTGTCCTCTGGTTCACCAAGTCCAAGTTTGAGGATCAGGCACTCAAGTGGGATTCTCCCTGGGGCGTGGGCTATCCCGGCTGGCATATCGAATGCTCCGGCATTTCCATGAAGTACCTCGGTGAGGATCTGGACATCCACTGCGGCGGCATCGACAACGCCTTCCCCCACCACACCAACGAGATCGCCCAGTCGGAGAGCTATCTGGGGCATAAATGGTGCAATTATTGGTTCCATGTCCACCATCTGAACACCGATACCGGCAAAATGAGCAAATCCAAGGGCGAATTTCTGACGGTTTCCCTGCTGGAACAGAAGGGGTATGACCCCATGGCCTACCGGCTGTTCTGTCTCCAGAGCCACTACCGCCGGAATCTGGTCTTCAGCTGGGAGAATCTGGACAACGCCGCGGTGGCCTACGAAAAGCTGGTGGCGAAAATCGCCGGACTGAAAAATGAGGGCGAAGTGGATGCCGAAGCCTTTGCCAGACTGAAGGAGCGGTTTGTCTCCGCCCTGAACGGCGACCTGAATACCTCGCTTGCTGTCACCGCCGTGTACGATGTGCTGAAGGACAAGTGCGGTGACGCCACCAAGATCGCGGCTATCGGGGATTTCGATCAGGTTCTGTCCCTGAATCTGCTGCCCGCCGCCGAAAAGCTCCGGCAGAAGGAGGCGGCGGAGGCTGCGGCATCCGCGGATCCCGAGATCGACGCCATGGTGGCCGCCCGGACGGCAGCAAAGAAAGCCAAGAACTTTGCCGAAGCCGACCGGATCCGGGACGAGCTGAAAGCCCGGGGCATCGAGATCATCGACACCCCCCAGGGCTCCAAGTGGAGAAAAGTATGAAGCTGATGATTCTGGACGGAAATTCCGTCATCAACCGGGCCTTCTTCGGCGTCAAGCCCCTGACCACCCGGGAGGGCCTCTGCACCAACGCCGTCTACGGCTTCCTGAACATTCTGGAGCGGATGGAGAAGGAGGAGCAGCCGGAGGCGGTCTGCGTGGCCTTCGACCTCCACGGCCCCACCTTCCGCCACCTGAAATACGACGGCTACAAAGCCACCCGTCATGCCATGCCCCAGGAGCTGGCCCAGCAGATGCCCGTCATGAAGGATGTGCTCCGGGCCATGAACATCCCCATCTACGAATGCCAGGGCTGGGAGGCCGACGATGTCATCGGCACCGTGGGAAAGATCTGCGGAAACAACGATTGGGATTGCGTGATCGTCACCGGCGACCGGGATTCCCTGCAGCTCATCGACGATCACGTCCGGGTGAAGCTGGTGATCTCCCGCCCCGGGCAGACCACGGCGACCCTGTACGACGAAGAAAAATTCCGGGAGGAGTACGGCTTCGAGCCGAAAAAGCTCATCGACCTGAAGGCGCTGATGGGCGATTCCTCCGACAATATCCCCGGCGTCGCCGGCGTGGGGCCGAAAACCGCCGCGGAGCTGCTGCAGAAATTCGGCTCGCTGGATGGGGTATATGCCAATCTGGAGGATGCTTCCATCCGCCCGAAGCTGCGGGAGAAGCTGGAAAGCGGTCGGGACAATGCCTACCTTTCCTTCGACCTTGCCACCATCCGCCCCCAGGCACCCATTGACTTTGAACCCCGGGACGCCATCATCCAGCCCTACAACCGGCCGGAGCTGTACCGGCTGTTTCAGAAGCTGGAGTTTGTCCGGCTCATCGACAAGTACGGCCTCCGTGGCGCGGAGCGGGAGGTACTCCGGCCCGAAAAGCGGCTTTCCGCCCTGCCAAGAGCGGAGGCGCTGCCGGAAACCGCGTCGTGCTGCGCCGTGTACGCGGCGCCGGATGGCTCGCTGGGCGTGGCATGGGAAGGGGGCGTCTGCGCCCTGACTCCCATGGAGGCCCGGATGGGGCTCACGCTGCCGTCGGATAAGCTGATCTGCCACGATATGAAGTCCGCCATGCACACGCTGGACGAAATGGGCATCGCTTTTGGGGAGTTCATATTCGATACGGCGCTGGCCGCCTATGACCTGAACCCTTCCCAGTCGGACTATCCCGTGTCCAAGCTGGCCACCAATTTCCTGGGTGCCACCGTGGAGGACGGCGACCCGGCCGGCTGCGCCGAGGCGCTGTGGAATCTGCGCCCCATCCTCCGGGAGGAGCTGGAAAAGCAGGGCATGGGGAAGCTGTATGACGAAATCGAGCTGCCGCTTTGCCCCGTGCTGTACCGCATGGAGCGGGAGGGCATCGCCATCGACAAAAATCAGCTCCTTCAGTTCGGGCAGATGCTGTCGCAGCGGATCGACGAATGCGAGAAGCTGATCTACGGCTATTCCGGCGAGCCGTTCAACATCAATTCCACCCGGCAGCTGGGCGAGCTTCTGTTCGACAGGCTGGGCCTGCCGCCGGTGAAGAAAACCAAAACCGGCTACTCCACCAATGCCGACGTGCTGGAGAAGCTGAAAGACAAGCATCCCATCGTCCCGGCGGTTATGGACTACCGGATGCTGACCAAACTGAAATCCACCTATGCCGACGGGCTGATGAAGGTCATTGGCGCCGACGGACGGATCCGCACCACCTTCCAGAATCTGGTAACGGCTACGGGACGTCTGTCCTCCACGGAGCCCAATCTGCAGAACATCCCGGTGCGCACCGATCTGGGGGCGGAGATCCGGAAAATGTTCGTTCCCAAGTCCGGTTGTGTGCTGGTGGACGCGGACTACAGCCAGATCGAGCTGCGGGTGCTGGCGCACATCGCGGAGGATCGGGATATGCAGGAGGCCTTCCGCAGCGGTATGGACATCCACACCGTCACCGCCTCCCAGGTGTTCGGCGTGGCGCCGGAGAGCGTGACGCCCCTCCAGCGGCGCCATGCCAAGGCGGTGAATTTCGGCATCGTCTACGGAATCTCCGAGTTCTCACTGGCGGAGGACATCGGTGTCTCCCGCTATGAAGCCCGGGAGTATATCGACAGCTACCTTGCCAATTATCGGGGCGTGAAGGCCTATATGAAGCGGGTGGTGGAGGAAGCCCGGGAGCGGGGCTACACCGAAACCCTCTTTGGCCGCCGGCGCTATATCCCGGAGCTGAAAAGCAGCAATTTCAACATCCGGCAGGGGGCGGAGCGGATTGCTTTGAATACGCCCATTCAGGGAACCGCCGCCGACCTCATCAAGCTGGCCATGATCCGGGTGGATAAGGCACTCCGGGAGCGGTTCCCCGAAGCAAAGCTGCTGCTGCAGGTTCACGATGAGCTGATCGTGGAGTGCCCGGAGAACATCGGGCCTCAGGTGGCGGAGCTGGTCAGCCGGGAGATGGAGCAGGTGGCCTCGCTGAATGTGCCGCTGACGGCGGAGGCAAAAATCGGAAAGAGCTGGTACGACGCGAAATGATCCGATTGGAAGAGATGACAGAAACCCATGTGCCCCAGGTGGCGGCGCTGGAAAAGGAGTGCTTTTCCGCCCCATGGAGCGAAAAAAGTCTGGCCTCCGAGCTGGAAAATCCCCTGTCGCTGTGGCTGACGGCGCTGGACGGGGACACCGTGGCGGGCTATATCGGCTCCCAGTCGGTGCTGGGGGAGGCGGACATGATGAATCTGGCCGTTCATCCCGACTACCGCAGGCAGGGTGTGGGCGCCGCTCTGGTGACGGCTCTGGTGCGCGCTCTGGCGGGGAAAGGAATCCACAGCCTGACGCTGGAGGTTCGCGCCGCCAATGCCCCCGCGCTGGCGCTGTACGCCCGGGAGGGCTTCGCCCAGGTGGGACGCAGACCCAATTACTACCGCGATCCCAGAGAGGACGCGCTGATTCTCCGAAAGGAGTGGGAAGTTTGAATATTTTAGCCGTGGAATCCTCCTGCGACGAGACCGCCGTGGCCATCGTCCGGGACGGAAGGGAAGTCCTGACGGACTGCATCGCCTCTCAGGTGGCGCTGCACCGGATTTACGGCGGCGTGGTGCCGGAGATCGCCTCCCGGAAGCACATCGAGGCCATCTACGGCCTGGCGGATCAGGCGCTTTCCGATACCGGCCTGACCCGGCAGGAGATCGATGCCGTGGCGGTGACCTACGCTCCGGGGTTGATCGGCGCGGTGCTGGTGGGGGTGAACTTTGCCAAAGCGGCGGCGCTGGCCATGGACAAGCCCCTGATTCCCGTCCATCACATCCGGGGGCACATTGCCGCCAATTATCTGGCCTACCCGGACCTGGAGCCGCCCTTTTTGTGCCTGGTGGTTTCCGGCGGTCATACCATGATCGTGGAGGTCACGGACTACACCGAAATGCGGATCCTGGGCACCACGCTGGACGATGCCGCCGGGGAATCCTTCGACAAGGTGGCCCGGGTGCTGGGAATGCCCTATCCCGGCGGCGCGGCGCTGGACGCGGCGGCGCGGCTGGGTGACGAGAGCCGCTACGAGCTGCCCCGCAGCAAGCCCGGTGCCAATCCTTACGACATGAGCTTTTCCGGCCTGAAAACGGCAGCGCTGAATCTCATCCATCACGCCGAGCAGGTGGGGGAGACGCTGGATATTCCCAGCCTTTGCGCGGCCTTTTCCGCTGCCGTTTCCGATACGCTGGTACCCCGGGTGGTGCGGGCTATGGAGGAGACGGGCTGCCGGAAGCTGGCGGTAGCCGGCGGTGTGGCGGCCAATTCCCGGATCCGCCGGGATGTTCTGGCGGCGGCGGAAGCCATGGGCGCCGCCGTCTATATGCCGCCCCTTTCCCTCTGTGGAGACAACGCCGCCATGATCGGCGCCCAGGCTTTTTATGAATACCGGGCCGGGAATCTGGCCGACATGAGCCTCAATGCCTACGCTACGAAATCCATTTTGGGAGAGACGCTGTGAATCGAAAATGCGGGAGTTTTTCTCCCGCATTTTTTGACGTTTTTTCCGGTATTCATACAGAAAATGCATAACCAAATTATGTCGATTCCTGAAAATGGAAGCTTTCCTCAGAAAAGATTGGAAAAACCGGGGGTTTGACCGGATTCGACAAATATCGGCAGGGGATTTCCGAAGGGCCAGCCTGTGGAAAAACCTGTTGATAGTGTGAATAACTTTCTGCATACGGCCGTTATTTTGTCGTTATGGAAACCGTATTCAGTAAACCTATCCGGAAAAAACCGAACTTTTTCACGGTTTTTGTCGGAAACAGGGGAAAAAAGAGGAATTCCCTCCGTCAAAAAACCGGAAGGATTCCCCGGGAAGCTGTTGACAAATGAAGCAATGCGTGTTACAATGCTGGCAGAAATTTGAAAGGAAAGGAGGAAGTCCCAATGCTGAATTACTTGAATGCAGCCGGAAAGAAATATCGAATCGGCAGGAGACTTGCTCCGTATGCTTCCACGCGGCGTTGATGGCTGTGTGGCGTTTTGTGCGGCGCGGGCTTCGGCCTGGGCCGTTTTTTGCGCGTATTTTGAGGTAATGTATGAAAGAAATGCTAAAATATCTGAAGCCCTACCGGGTGGGGCTGCTGCTGGCCACCCTGGCCGTGACGGTGAGTACCGTCTGCGATCTGATGCTGCCCACCATCATGAGCGACATCCTGAACCGGGGCGTGTACCAGCGGGATTTACCCTATATCCTCCGGTGCTGCGGCTGGATGCTGGCTGTGGCGCTGGTGGGCCTGGGAGCCGTTCTTTGGGGCTCCAAGCTGTCCAATGAGGTGGTGGCTTCCTTCTGTGCCGACGTCCGGGGAGTGGTGTTCCGCAAGGTCAACCGGATGAGCTTCGAGGAATTCGGCAAGCTGGGCACCGCCGCCCTGGTGACCAGAGCCACCCACGATGTGCAGACCGTGTCCTGGATCGCCTCGGAGCTGTGCGGTACCGTCATCACCATCCCGGTGCTGTTTTTCGGCGGTGTGGTGCTGGCCATGAGGAAGGACGTGACCTTGTCGCTGACCATGCTGGCTTTCGTGCCGGTGATTCTGCTGCTGGTGGTGGCGTTGGGGAAGCGGATTGAACCCCTGTGGGAGAAGTCCGATGCCTATATCGACCGCCAGAACGACATCATGCGGGAGCGCCTCCGGGGAATCCGGGTCATCCGTGCCTTCGGCGCCGAGGACAAGGAGCATGAACGGGTGGCGGACGCCACCCGCACCATGGCGGAGTACATCATCCGGGCCAATGTGGCCATGGGGCTGATTACCCCGGTGGCCACGCTGCTGCTGAATCTGGCGGCGGTGCTGATCGTGTATCTGGGCGCCGCGCGGATGGAGGCCGGCAGCGGACTCACCGGCGGCGATGTGTTTGCCATTGTCCAGTATGTGTCGCTGGTGTCCAGCGGCGTCATCATGGGTGCCTTTACCATCATCATGTTCCCCCAGGCCCGGGTGGCGGCGGATCGGATCGGACAGATTCTGAACGCCGAGGGCATGGCGGATCCGGTGGAGCGGCAGGACATGACCTTCACCGGAGACATTGTGTTTGACCATGTGTCCTTCCGCTACGAAGGCGCCGCGGAGTCCGCCCTGAAGGACATTTCCCTGCACATCCGCAGCGGGCAGACGGTGTCCGTCATCGGCGGCACCGGCTCGGGAAAAAGTACGCTGGTCAGTATGCTGCTGGGCTTCCGCACCCCCACCGCGGGACAGGTGCGGATGGATGGCATCCCCACCACCCGGCTCAGCCGACACACCATGCGGGAGAACATCAGCTGCGTTCTGCAGAACACCTCCATCTATTCCGGCACCGTCCGGGAGAATATCCGCATGGGCAGGCAGAACGCCACGGACGAGGAGATGCGGGAAGCGCTTCGGGTGGCCCAGGCGCTGGATTTCGTGGAGGGCTTCCCGGATGGGCTGGATCACGAGATCCGGCAGTCCGGCAAGAATCTGTCCGGCGGACAGAAACAGCGCCTGAGCATCGCCAGAGCCGTCCTGAAGGACGCGCCCATTTATCTGTTCGACGACAGCTTCTCCGCGCTGGACTTTCTGACGGAAGCCCGGCTCCGGGCGGCACTGTCGGAAAAAATCGGCGGAAAGACCCGGATCGTCATCACCCAGCGGGTGACCTCCGCCATGCATTCGGACTGCATCTTCGTGATGGATCAGGGCGCGCTGGTGGATTCCGGCACCCACCGGGAACTGCTGGAGCGCTGCGGGGTCTATCGGGAGATTTACGCGTCCCAGACGGGAGGTGACCGGCCGTGAAATCCAGGAAGCAACGACTTTTCGATGAAACCGCGGTGCGTCTGATTCAGGAGGCGAAGCCCATTGCCCATTGGCTGGCGCTGGGCGCGGTGCTGGACATTCTGGCGGTGCTGTGCGCCGTGGCGGCGCCGGAAATTCTGGGCGAGCTGGTGCAGAAGCTGTATGACTACTGGGAGGGCGGCAGCGTCGGCACCGTTCGGGGCGCTCTGACCGAGGGGCTGCTGTGCCTGCTGGGGGTGTATGCGGCCGCCGGGGTTCTGCGATACTGCAATATGCTGCTGATGAACAATGTGGTCAGCCGCCATTACAGTTGCGGCATCCGCATCAAAATTTCCGACAAAATCCGCCGCCTGCCGGTGAAATATGTGGATCAGACGCCGGTGGGCGATATTCTCAACCGGATGATCGGCGATGTTTCCGAAATCGGCGGCTATGTCCACCGGATTTTCGACGTGATGGTCAAGGGCTTTTTCCAGATTACCCTCATTGCCGTGGCCATGTTTCTGGAGAACTGGATTCTGGCCTGCTTCGTGGTGCTGATGACGCCGCTGTCGGTGCTGTTGTCCTCCAAAATCGCGTCCCTCAGCGAGAAACACTACGACGAAATGTTCGAAACCTCCGGCAAGCTGACGGAGATCGTGGAGGAATCCTTCTCCAACTATCCCACCACCAAGGCCTACAATCTGGAGGATTACACCGCCGAAAAGCATGCGGCCATGAACCGGAAGCTGGCAAAGGCCACCGCCAGAGCGAATTTCACTGGCTCCATTGTCCAGCCGCTGATCAAATTCGCCAACGCCTTTGCCTACATCCTCATCAATCTGGTGGGCGGCTGGCTGATCGTCCGCAGGGGCGTCAGCGTGGGCGTGGTGGTGACCATCGTGCTGTACGCCCGGCAGTTCGCGTCCCCGCTGGAGGAGATTGCCATGGGTCTGGCGGATTTGAACCATGTGAAGGCCTCCGCCCGCCGGGTGTTTGAGATCTTCGACATGGAAGAGGAGAATCAGTCCGCCGGAAGGGGACTGGAGACCGTCCGGGGCAGCGTGGAATTTGAGAATGTGAGCTTCTCCTACAAGCCGGAGGAGCCGCTGATCGAGAATCTGAATATCACCGTGGCACCGGGACAGAATGTGGCCATCGTGGGCCCCACCGGCGCCGGAAAAACCACCATCGTCAATCTGCTGATGCGGTTTTACGATATCCGGGAGGGGACGATCCGGCTGGATGGCCACGATGTCGCCGGCCTTTCCAGAGACGCGGTGCGAAACTGCTTCGGCATGGTGCTGCAGGACACCTGGCTGTTCCGGGGAACCATCGCGGAAAACGTGGCTTACGGCAAACCGGGTGCCACCCGGGAGGAGATCGAGGCGGCCTGCCGCAAGGCTTACTGCGACCATTTCATCCGCACCATGCCCGACGGTTACGACACCGTCATCGGCGAGGATACCACCAATCTCTCCGGCGGACAGAAGCAGCTTCTTACCATTGCCCGGGCGCTGCTGGCCGATAAGCCGCTGCTGATTCTGGACGAGGCCACCTCCAACGTGGATACCCGGACGGAAATGATGATCCAGAAGGCCATGGACGAGCTGATGAAGGGCAAAACCTGCTTCGTCATTGCCCACCGGCTCAGTACCATTGTGGGCTCCGACCGGATTCTGGTGCTGGATCACGGACGTATCGTGGAGCAGGGAACCCACCCGGAGCTGCTCCGCAAGCGCGGGTTCTACTATCAGCTCTACCAGAGCCAGTATGCCATATCCTGATGGGAGGCGCGGGTATGCTTGTGATTGCCAGTTCTCTGCGGGAGCTGAACTTCCGGACCCTGATGGAGGTCTACATCGAGGGCAACCGGGAGAACGCCGGGGAGAATTACCCGGATTTGCCCCCGGAGCAGGGACTTCTCCGGGCGGAGCAGGACTTCTATGATTATCTGCGGGAGGATTTCTTCCGGCAGGCGGGGGCGATCTATGCCATCTGGGCGTCGGACGGAAGATATGTCAGCGCCCTGCGGCTGGAGCCCTACCGGGACGGCCTTTTGCTGGAAGCCCTGGAGACGGCGCCGGATGCGCGGCAAAGAGGCTATGCCACGGCGCTGATGGAGGCGGTCCTGGAGCGGCTGCCGGGGAAGCGGATCTACTCCCATGTGCGCAAGCGGAATCTGCCCTCCCGGAAAACCCACGAAAAATGCGGTTTCCGAGGAATTCTGGACTACGCCGTCTATCTGGACGGCTCCGTGGATCGGCACAGCCTGACCCTCTGCCGGGAGGGCTGAGGTAACGGACTTACCGGGAAGCGGAATCTCCCCTGTGTCATTCCGACGGAGCGAAGCGACCGTGGGAATCTCATTTGAAATCCTACGCAAAGGTTTCCATGAGATTGCCGCGTCGGGGGGTTCACCCCCTCCTCGCAATGACAGGACGGATGGGATTGCCACGTCGGCCTTGCGGGCGATGCGAGATGACATCCCCAATTCCTAATTCCTAATTTTCTAACAGTATTGGGTACAAAAGCGCCGGGGCGGTGTTGAATGAACCGCTCCGGCGCTGACATTATTTATGGTATTTGCTGCCGGCCTGAATGGCTTCGGCGCGGTAGATCTGCTCCAGAACCATGATCCTTGCCAGATGGTGGGGGAAGGTCATCGGCCCCATGGACAGCCGGAAATCGGCCTTGGCTTTGACCTGCGGCGCGATACCGAAGGAGGAACCGATCAGAAAACAGGCTCCGGATTTGCCGGACAGCTTCACATCCCGCAGCTTCCCGGCGAATTCCTCGCTGGAGAGAGCCTTCCCCTCGGGGGTCAGTACGCAGAACCAGTCGCCTTTCGGAATCTTCGACAGGATCAGCTCCGCCTCCCGGCTGAGGCCGGCGGCGATTTCGGCGGGGGAGGGATCCTCCGGCAGCCGGCACTCCGGCAGCTCCACCAGCCGGAAGGCACAGTAGGCCTTCAGCCGCTTGGCGTATTCCGCCGCGGCGGACAGGTAAAAGGGCTCCTTCAGTTTGCCCACGGTGATCAGGGTGATGTCGAACATGGTATTTTCCTCCCGTGGATCAGTAGGAGATCATGGATTCGGCGCGGAGACCGTCCTCCGTGTCCACAAACAGAATCCGCAGATTCTGGGTGGTCTCCGCCATGCCGGCCTGCTCCCGGGCGCTGACCACATAGGTCACATCGCAAAGGTACCGGCCGTCCAGAAAGCGCACCTGACGGTTGATGTCCACCGACAGGATCCGGGCGTTCCGGTCGGACACCCACTTGAGGCCGCCCAGAGCGTCGTACATCCGCTGCGCCAGGGTGCCGCCGGGAACCATGTAGGCGATGAGCCGCTGATAGTTGCCGGTTCGGTCATTGTTGGCGCAGGAGGTGAAGGCCACATAGCTGTCCACAAAGTCCCGGGTGATCTCCTCCAGAGCCGCCGCCTGAGCCTGCGTGCAGTTGTTCAGCCCATGGGATTCCTCCCCGGCTTCCCCGGCGGATACCGGATTGCCCATGGCATCGGCGATCTGAATTTCGGAGGTTCCCAGCAGTGCCGGAACCCGGTAGGTGACCATGTAGGGCGGGGCATAATGGGCGTAATAATCCTTCAGATACGGATAGGGAATGCCGCTTTCGGTGATATAGTCGCCGGTGAGCGGAATGCCGCCTACGGTGACCGAATGGTCGTAGGGAACGGTGACGGTGACCTCCTGCCCCATCAGGAAGCTCAGATCAAAGCTGTCCCCGGAAACCGCCCAGGGGGTAAAGCCGTAGCGGTCGGCCGCCAGAGGCTCCAGGGTGACTTTCCCGATGGTTTTGCCGCCGCTGAGCAGCATATAGACCATTTTTGTGTCGGTGCATTCCGACAGCTTCCGGGCGCAGGTGATGCCGCCGCGGAGGGCATCGGCAATCATTTCCCGGCAGGCTTCCTCGCTTTGCAGCCGGGAATCCACCCCGGCGATGAGGTCGCCGGAGCCGTCCTGAACGTGGCGGATGTCCAAAGACGCCATGTAGGCGTCGATGGCCTTCTGGGGGCGGGAATTCTCGTAGGCCGCCATGTAATCCCAGAACCGGCTGAGACCAAACAGCGCCAGTCCCAGGAAGAGCAGGGCATATACCGCCATGACAATCAGCAGTTTGACGCCGTATTTCATTTTTCTGCGGGTTCTCATGCCGTTTCCCCCTCTCTCAGAACCACAAAGGAAGTGGGGATGGGACGGATGCCGATGACGGAGGCGGAGCTGTTCAGATACTTGTCCTGATACCACATCATGCTGGAGGAGCCGCCGTCCAGATTGCAGGCGTTGACGGCGCCGTAGGACAGGAAAATCTCCGCCAGATCCGTGAAGGTGGCGCCCATGCTGGAGACCTGCCGGCCGTCGATGACCAGAAGCAGCACCGCGCCGTCGGAGCGCTGGCCGATGGCGGTGCGGGGATTGACGCCGCTGTCCAGAATGTCGGGGCCCATGGCTTCGCCGTTGACCACCAGCACCGGGCCGTAGCTGGCGCCGTATTGGATGTCCTTTGCCCGGATGTCCTCCGCCGTGAAGAAGCCCACATGGAGGATGTGCCGGCTGTCGAAGCCCGCGAAGCCCCGGCGGCAGCCCTTTTCGGCGTAGTAGATCTGACCGTCGAATACCGTCAGACTGTCGGGAACGCTGCCATTGCCCTTGCCGTTGGGATCGTCGAAGCCGCCGCCGTTGATACCGGCCACCGCATCAAAATGCCGGACATACTGCTCCACGGTGCTGCCCTGCGCGCCGTAGGACTGGGGAACGCTGCCCATGATTACCCGGCTGGGATCCAGAACCACCATCATGTAGCCCCGGTAGCCCTCGCCGGCCACTTCCTGAATGATGATCCCGTCGCCGTCCTCATCCGTCAGGCCCCAGTCGTCGGTGACGGGGCCGGTGGGCTTGGTATCGTCGGGAGCAATGGTGGGAATCTGGATCAGTTCGGAATTGGATTCCACATAATCCGGCAGCTTGCCGCCGCCGGTGATGCGCTGAATCTCGTCTTCCGAGAAGAACAGATTGGCCAGAAAGCCGATGGCACTGGTTTCCCGCACCGACCGCACGAACATATCTCTGGCGGTGGGGGAGGGGCCTTTGGCCAGAACATACATCACGCCGTACAGACCGCCGGCCAGCAGCAGCACCGTCTCCAGCAGCAGCGCCAGCGCCGTACCCAGAGCAACCAGCGCCTTGCGCAGGGCGGGCTTCTTTTTGGGCGGCGGAACGGGCGCCTCAGCGGATGGCTCCGGCGTCTGCAGACAGGCGTGGATATCCGCGATCAGCTCGTCAACGGTCATGTCTTCCTTGCGCACAGCGATCATCCTCCATTTTATCATGTTTTTCATCAGTATATCATTTTTCGCAAGGTTTGTAAAGACCGGAAAGACCCGATGCGGCGAACCGCACCGGGTCAAGCTCAGATGTCTCCCTTGTATTTTCGCCGGGTGGCCATGCCGCCCCGGATGTGACGTTCCCGCTTGTTTTCGTCCAGCACCTGCCGCACCTGCACATACAGAGCATAGTTGTATTGCTTCAGCCGCTGGGACAGATCCTTATGAACGGTGGATTTGGAAATGCCAAAGTGCCGTGCGGCGGAACGCACCGTGGCGCCGGTTTCAATCATGTACACAGCCAGTTCGCAGGCTCTTTCTTCCATGGTATCTGACATAATCTCCCCTCCGATGCTGTGTGCTGCACTGAAACACTATGCGCATATTCCCGGGAATATGCGCCGGCGGAGGAAGACGGAAATTTTGTCGGTACCGATTGCTTTTTCCTCCCGACTTCGGTATAATAGAGATCAAAAGGAGGGATGACTTCTGGAAATGAACAAAAAGACCCTGCGCAGTATCTTTCTGGGTGTCGCCGGATGTATCGTACTGTATTGGCTACTCCACGAACCGGAGCGTGTCGGCGCCATCCTGTCGAGATTCGGGGGAATTTTCTCGCCCTTCCTGGTGGGCGCGACGCTGGCGTTCATTCTGAATGTGCCGCTGCGCGCTTTTGAAAGGATGCTGTCCGGTGTCGATAAAAAGGGGCTGCGGCGGGGTCTGGCAATTCTGCTGACCTTTCTGTCGGTGCTGGTGGTGCTGGCCGGCGTGGTCTGGCTGCTGGTGCCCCGGCTGGGCCAGACGGTGGAATCCCTGCTGAACCAGATCCCGGGATTCCTGATCCGCACGAGAGATGATATCCGCCATTATCTGGACAGCAATCCGGAACTGATGGAATGGCTGAAGGAACATACCGATTACGAAAATATCAACTGGTCCGGCGTGATTCAGGACGCGGTAACCTGGTTCACCGGCAAGCTGGGCAATATTGTGGACGGAACCATTTCCACGGTGGTCAGCCTTGGCAACGGCGTGTTCAATGGCGTCGTCAGTCTGGTGTTCTGCCTGTACTGCCTGGGCAGCAAGGATACCCTGGCACGGCAGGGGAGAAAGCTGATTTACGCCCTGTTCCCGGAGAAATACTGCGACGAAGCGGTGCGGATCCTGCGGATGGCGAATTCCACCTTCTCCAACTTCATCTCCGGCCAGTGCCTGGAGGCGGTGATTCTGGGACTGATGTTTGCCGTGTCCATGTCGATTTTCCGGATGCCCTATATGCCGCTGGTCAGCGTCATCATTGCGGTGACGGCTCTGGTGCCAATCGTGGGTGCCTTTGTGGGCTGCGTGTTGGGCGCGTTCTTTATTCTGGTGGACAACCCTCTGCAGGCTGTGTGGTTTGTGGTGCTGTTTCTTATTCTGCAGCAGATCGAGGGCAACATGATCTACCCCAGAGTCGTGGGTACCTCCATCGGCCTGCCGGGTATGTGGGTGCTGGTAGCGGTGGCCGTGGGCGGCGACCTGATGGGCATCGGCGGTATGCTGCTGATGATCCCGCTGGCATCGGTGCTGTATGCCCTTACCAGAGAGTATGCCGGAAAGCGGCTGGCTGCCCGAAATGTGGATCCCCAAAAGCTGGAGGCTCAGCCCCCGGAGCTGAAATCCCACTTTAAGGAAAAACGAAGGAAAAAGCGGGAGCAGCGAATCCTGAAGAAAATGCGCCGGCAAGAGGAATCCGGGGAGCCGGAGGAATGAGGAAAACCCTGGGAATCCTGGCCTTGGTGCTGTTGGCGGTTCTGCTGTGCCTGATTGCGGCGGTGATGAAGCTGCCGCACCAACAACCGGAGACGCGGCTGACTTCCGCCCCAACCACGGGAACCCAACCTTCCGAACCGGAACCGGTTCCGACCCGGACTTTGCCCACGGAGAGCCCCCGGGAGCCAGAGGACACGGATTTTGTCCGGGTGCGGGATTACCTCCCGGGTGTTGCGGTGGAGCTGAAATACGCCGCCGAGGACAATTTCACGGGCAGGCGGATCTATGAATTTACGGAAGCGTATCTGCGCTACGGAACGGTGAAAAAGCTGATGGCGGTGCAGAGTGATTTGGCGGAGCTGGGGCTGTCCCTCAAAATCTGGGATGCCTTCCGGACGCCGGAAGCCCAGTTCCGGCTCTGGGATGTCTGCCCGGATCCCACCTATGTGTCCGATCCCAACAAGGGCTTCAGCAAGCACAGCCGGGGCGGCACCCTGGATGTCACTCTGGTGGACAGCCGCGGCAGCGAGCTGGAGATGCCAACAGGCTTTGACGATTTCTCCGCCCGGGCGGATCGGGACTACTCCGACTGCTCCGATGAAGCAGCGGCCAACGCCATGCTTTTGCAGAATGTGATGGAAAACCACGGCTTCTCCGCCTATTGGGGCGAATGGTGGCATTTCAATGACACCGTCTTGTACGAGGTGGAAGAACACTTTCTCCCCCCGCAGTAAAAATCCCGCCGGAAAGGCGGGATTTTCGTTATAACTGGGTAAATTCGTAATTCTCATATTTCAGCCGGTCGCCTGTGTCGATGCCGAAGGGCAGCAGGGCGATGGCTACCTCGGATTCCACGCCGGTGCCGTCGTAGCGGACGAGGGCGTAGTCTCCACGGATGTCAATGACCGTGCAGAGCATATATCCTCCTATGAAATTCGCCCCTGAAAAATCAGGGGCGAATTTTTGTAAATCGGGATTAGTCCTTGTACATCTCGACCAGCTTGTTGAGATGCTCCCAGCGCTCCTTGGCAGCGGCCTCGTTCTTGGCGAACAGGTCGGTGGCACGCTCGGGGAACTCGCGGGTCAGACGGCTGTACCGGGCTTCGTTCATCAGGAACTCCTGATAACCGTCCTTGGGAGCCTTGCTGTCCAGCTGGAACTTGCCGGTCTCCTTGGAAGGATCGAAGCGGAACAGGTTCCAGTAGCCGCACTCGACGGCCTTCTTCATCTCGGCCTGGCAGTTGGTCATGCCGCCCTTGATGGAGTGCATCTCGCAGGGGGCGTAGCCGATGATGAGGGAGGGGCCGTGATAGGCCTCGGCCTCGGTGATGGCCTTGATGGTCTGAGCGGGGTTGGCGCCCATGGCGATCTGGGCCACATAGATGTAGCCGTAGGACATGGCGATCTCGGAGAGGCTCTTCTTCTTGGTCTCCTTCCCGGCGGCGGCAAACTGCGCCACCTGGCCGATGTTGGAAGCCTTGGAGGCCTGTCCGCCGGTGTTGGAGTAGACCTCGGTGTCGAACACGAAGATGTTCACATCCTTGTTCTGCGCCAGCACATGATCCACGCCGCCGAAGCCGATGTCGTAGGCCCAGCCGTCGCCGCCGAAGATCCACACGGACTTCTTGGACAGGTATTCCTTCTTGCTCAGGATCTCCTTGACGGTGTCGCAGCAGACATGGGCTTCCAGATTCTCGATCAGAGCCTTGGTAGCGGCCTTGTTGGCCTCGCCGTCGTCAAAGGTGTCCAGCCAGTTCTGGCAGGCAGCCTTGCGCTCGTCGCAGGTGGTGGACTCCATGACGGAGCGAACCTTGTTGGCCAGGGATTCCCGGATGACGGCCTGAGCGGTGTACATACCGAGGCCGTGCTCGGCGTTATCCTCGAACAGGGAGTTGGCCCAGGCGGGACCGCGGCCCTCAGCGTTGACGCAGTAGGGGGAGGTAGCGGCGGGACCGCCCCAGATGGAGGAGCAGCCGGTGGCGTTGGAAATGTACATCCGGTCGCCGAAGAGCTGCGTCACCAGACGGGCGTAGGAAGTCTCGGCGCAGCCGGCGCAGGAGCCGGAGAACTCCAGCAGAGGCTTGCGGAACTGGGAGCCCTTGACGGAATTGTCCTGCATATCCTTCTTCTCGGCAACCTTGGAGACCATGTAGTTCCAGACATCCTGCTCGGCCAGCTCCTGCTCCTGAGGAACCATGGTGATGGCCTTGGTGGGGCAGACGCCGACACAGACGCCGCAGCCCATGCAGTCCAGAGGAGACACGGACATGGTGTACTTGTAGACGCCCTTGCCCTTGCCGGCCTTCACATCCACCAGACGGGCGCCGGCGGGAGCGGCAGCGGCCTCAGCCTCGGTCAGCGCGTAGGGACGGATGGTAGCGTGGGGGCAGACATAGGCACAGTTGTTGCACTGGATGCACTTGGTCTCGTCCCAGTGAGGAACGGTGACGGCGACGCCGCGCTTCTCGTAGGCGGAGGCGCCCAGGGGGAACTGGCCGTCGGCCATGCCGTCGAAGGCGGAGACGGGCAGGCTGTAGCCGTCCATCCGGCCCACGGGGTGGAGAATGGTCTTGACCACCTTGACGGTGTCGGCGGGGCCTTCCAGCTCAGCCTCGGCCTTGTGATCCTCGGCGGTGGCCCAGGAAGCGGGGACGTCGATCTTGACGTAGGCGGTGGCGCCGGCGTCGATGGCGTTCCAGTTCTTCTCCACCACGTCCATGCCCTTCTTGGCATAGGAATGCTCGGCGGCGTCCTTCATGTACTTGATGGCGTCCTCAGCGGGCATAACCTTGGCCAGGGAGAAGAAGGCGGACTGCAGGATGGTGTTGGTGCGCTTGCCCATACCCACCTTGATGGCCAGATCAATGGCGTTGATGGTGTACAGCTGGATATTGTTCTCGGCAATGTAACGCTTGGAAGCGGCATCCAGATGATGCTCCAGCTCCTCCAGATTCCACTGGCAGTTGATCAGGAACACGCCGCCGGGCTTCACGTCCTGGACGATCTTGAAGCCCTTGGTGA
>JAQXIT010000083.1 GCA_029007925.1 Bacillota bacterium
AATCTGGATGAGATCGGCGGCACGGTGCTGGGCTTTGTGCGCGGTTTTGTTTACTGCGTGCTTTTGAGCTGGCTGCTCAGCTTCCTGGGCCTGGTCATCGGCAAGCAGACCATGGAGAGCACCACTCTCGCAAGATTTTTCCTGTCCTTTGAGTTTATCACCAGAGGACTTATGTGACAGACATCCCTCAGGAGGTATCCATGCAGCCTACAATGTGTTCCCGCTGCGGAAAGAACGTGGCGGTCGTATTTATTACCAAAATAGAAGCCGGCCAGACCAAGAACGAGGGTCTGTGCCTGAAGTGCGCCCGGGAGCTGCATATCAAGCCCGTGGACGACGTGATTGAAAAAATGGGCATCTCCGATGAAGATCTGGAGGCCCTTTCCGGCGACATGATGAGCGCCCTGAACGGGGCCGAGGATCTTTTGGCCGTGGACGGAGACGAGGACGGCGACGAGGACGACGGCAAGACCGCCACCTTCCCTTTCCTGAACCGTCTCTTCGGCGGCCCTGCCGCCCCCGGCAGCAATTCCGGCAGCAGCGGCGGCAATGACCGGCCCAGAAACGAGCAGAAGGAAGCCCCCAAGGGCGGAAAGCACAAGTTCCTGGACAATTACTGCATCGACCTGACCCAGCGGGCCAGGCAGGGTAAGCTTGACGCCATGATTGGCCGGGAGGAAGAGCTGGAACGGGTGATCCAGATCCTGAACCGCCGTCAGAAGAACAACCCCTGCCTCATCGGCGAGCCGGGCGTGGGCAAAACCGCCATCGCCGAGGGGCTGGCCCAGCGCATCGCCATGGGCAACGTACCCTACAAGCTCCAGGATAAGCAGGTGTTCCTGCTGGATCTTACCGCCCTTGTGGCCGGGACCCAGTTCCGCGGCCAGTTTGAAAGCCGCATGAAGGGCCTGATCGAGGAGATCCGCAAACAGGGCAACATCATCCTTGTCATCGACGAGGTACACACTCTCGTGGGCGCAGGCGACGCCGAGGGCAGCATGAACGCCGCCAACATTCTGAAACCCGCTCTCTCCCGGGGCGAGATTCAGGTCATCGGCGCCACCACCTTCACGGAATACCGCAAATACATCGAAAAGGATGCCGCTCTGGAGCGGCGGTTCCAGCCCGTCACCGTGGCGGAGCCCACCATCGAGGAAGCCTGCCAGATCATGCAGGGCGTGGCCAAAAGCTACGCCGAGTTCCACGGCGTCCGAATCTCTCCGGAGATCGCCCGGCAGTGCGTCATTCTGTCCGAGCGGTATATCACGGATCGTTTCCTGCCCGACAAGGCCATCGACCTGCTGGACGAGGCCTGCTCTGACGTGAATCTGCGGTGCCGGGAGATTTCCCTGCTGGCGGAGCTGAAGAAGGAGCGGGATGATTACGAGCTGGAGCTTCGGATGCTTACCGACGATACGGAAAACGAGCATTACGAGCGCCTTGCCTGTATCCGCAGCAAGCTGTGCCAGATTGCTTCCCGGATCGAGGAGCTGGAGAAGGTTCCCGCTCCGGCGGTAACCATGGAAAACCTGGCCCGGATCATCGAGCTGTGGACAAAGATTCCTGCCTCCAAGATCAAGGCGCAGGAATATGAGCAGCTCAGCGGCCTGAGTCAGCGGCTGAAGGAGCATATCGTGGGACAGGACGAGGCTGTGGATGCCGTATCCAGAGCCATCCGGCGGCACCGGGTGGGCATCAGCCCCAAGAAGCGCCCCGTGTCCTTTATTTTCGTGGGCCCCACCGGTGTGGGTAAGACGGAGCTGGTCAAGTGCCTGGCCAACGACCTGTTCGACAGCGTGGATGCTCTGATCCGGCTGGATATGTCCGAGTATATGGAAAAGCACACCGTGTCCAAGCTGATCGGTTCGCCTCCCGGCTATGTGGGCTACGACGAAGCGGGACAGCTTACCGAGAAGATCCGCCGCAAGCCCTACAGCGTGGTGCTGTTCGACGAGATCGAGAAGGCGCACCCCGATGTGCTGAATATTCTGCTGCAGGTGCTGGATGACGGCCGGATTACCGACGCCCAGGGCAGAGTGGTGAATTTTGAGAATACCGTCATCGTCATGACTTCCAACGCCGGTTCCGAGGGACGGGTCGGCGGCATGGGCTTCGGCAGGACGGACGGCGATATTGTGAAGGAAAAGACCATGAAAGCGCTGCGGGAGTTCCTGCGGCCGGAATTCCTCAACCGAGTGGATGAAATCATCACCTTCAACCACCTCACCGAGGAAAACTTCTTGGGCATCGCGGACATCATGCTGAAGGAACTGGAGCAGAGCCTGTCCGAGCGGGGTCTGACGGTAACCTGGGACGAGAGCCTGCGGCCCTATCTGGTGAAGAAGGCCTACTCCGTCACCTATGGCGCCCGGAATCTGCGGCGTACCATCCAGCGGGAGCTGGAGGATCCCATTTCCGAGCGGATTATCGACTCCTTCCAGTCGCCGATTTCTAAAATCCATGTGTCCGTGGAGGACGACCGGATCGTGGTCACAGCGGAATAAGAATACACCGGGAAGTGATTTGCTTCCCGGTGTTTTGACTGGCGGCAATTTTTTAAAAAGTGTCCGGAAGGGTGCCTTCCGGACGCTTTCGTTACATATCCAGAGCCTGATCCAGCTTGCTGCCGACCTTGCAGGCGGCATCCTCCACGGTATTCGCCGCTTTGCTGGCCAGCTTTCGGGCAGTGGACTGCCTCGGCAGCATCATGATCGCCACCGCGCCGGCGGCGGCGCCAATGCCCATGGTAATGGCCCAGCCTGTCATTTTCATCCCGATCCCTCCCTTCGGTTTTAGTATGCCCCGGGGCGGCAAAATCCGTCGGACAGATTTTTGGAAGTTTTTCTGCCGGAGACTTGTGTTTTTCCCAATATTTATGATATAATGGAAAAAAACGGGGAGGAAGTCCTATGTCTGTTGAT
Source organism: Bacillota bacterium (assembly GCA_029007925.1). Classification (GTDB taxonomy): domain Bacteria; phylum Bacillota; class Clostridia; order Oscillospirales; family Oscillospiraceae; genus Faecousia. Next base: position 2,922 of record JAQXIT010000083.1, read on the forward strand.
ATGCTGCAGGAAAAGATTCGCAAACTGAAGAACCCCTCCATGGTGGATTTTGGGATCCGTCCCGAGGGAATGCCGCCCCATCTGCTGTCCCGGGAAGGCAACGCCGTCCGGGCGTATACCCGCTTCTGCCGGGAGCTGATGGAGGGGCTGAAGGATACCGTTCCGGCGGTTCGCTTTTCCTTCGGAACCTTCGCGCTGCTGGGAGCGGAAGGCATGGCGGCTCTGTCCGCGCTGCTGAGGCAGGCGGGGGAGCTGGGATACTATGTGCTGCTGGACGCGCCGGAGATTCTTTCGCCCTGGGGCGCTGACCGGGCGGCGGAGACCATCTTCGGCGGGGAGGACTATCCCTGCGACGGCGTTCTTGTCAGCCCCTACATCGGTTCGGATGCCCTCAAGCCCTTTTTGCCCTACTGCCGGGCGGGAAAGGATCTGTTTGCCGTGGTGCGTTCTCCCAACCGCAGCGCCATGGAGCTGCAGGATCTGCTGTCGGGATCCCGGCTGGTTCACGGTGCCGCCGCGGAGATCGTCAACCGCAACGGCGAGATGATCTTCGGCCAGTGCGGCTATTCCCGGGTGGGCGCCGTGGTCAGCGCCGGGGCACCGGGCAGCATCCGTACCCTGCGCGCCAGCTATAAGCGGATGTTCCTGCTGGTGGATGGACTGGATTATCCCAGCGGCAATTACCGCAACTGCAGCTGCGCCTTCGACCGATTCGGCCACGGTGCCATTGCCTGCGCCGGCCCTTCGGTGACCGCCGCGTGGCAGGATGGGGAGTCCGACGGGACGGATTATGTGGCGCAGGCGAAGCTGGCAGCGGATCGGATGAAGAAGAATCTGACCCGGTATGTCACCGTGCTGTGACCCTTGGGCGTATGTAAGTCAGGCTGGTGCCTGACTGGTCACACGGGGCCGGGGAAGGCTCTGCCGCCGGGAAGGCCCGTATCCTCCGTGACTCCGGAGTGTTCGGTAGCGCCGGTGTATTCCGTTGCGCCGGTATGACCCGTAGCCCCGGTGTATTCCGTCGCGCCGGTATGGCCGGTGGTGTTTCCGTCGCCGATGAAGCCGTCTTGATCCGTCGCCATGCCGTTGTCCCCAACGGTTCCGGTTTCTCCGGGGGCGCCTCTGCGGCAGCCTGCCATCAGACCCAGGGTAAGGACGAGAATCAGCGCGATCAGGATTGTCTTTCTCATTTCTTTTTCCTCCTGTAGTTTGGATCTACGGTGCTAGTATTGCCGCCGGGGCGAAAAAAATACTTTTTATCGAAAAAAGGAATTGGGGATTGCTATTTGCGGCAAAAGCCGTTATAATATTTCAGTTAACACTACATAAAGGAGAGTCCTCGGTTATGAAGAAGCTCGCGGTTAAGAAAAATGTTGAATGTATGGCCTGCTTGGAGTGTGTTCGCGCCTGCTCCACGGCTTTCTACAAAGAGTTCCATCCCGATTATTCCTGCATCCGCATCGTCGCCAAGGCCGGCGGCGCCAAGCCCCAGACATGCATCCAGTGCGGCAAATGCGCCAGAACCTGCGAGCATGAGGCCATCACCCAGAACCCCAAAACCGGTGTGTACATGATTAACAAGAAAAAGTGCGTTTCCTGCGGCAAGTGTGTGGAAGCCTGCCCCATGAAGGTGCTGGTTCTGAAGCCCGAAAATCCCGCCTCCAAGTGCATCGCCTGCGGCATCTGTGCCAAGGCCTGCCCCATGGAGCTGCTGGAAATCGTCGAGAAGTAAACACCGCTCCCCAAACGCCCACGGCTTCTGTGCCGCGGGCGTTTTTGATGCCGTCACAAAAAATTCACTTCCGTATGAATTGCATATTTTGGTTTCCTATGGTATAGTATAAAAGACATTATCCACCCGGAGGCGTTTATGACTGACTTAACCCCGCTGCAGCGTGGGCTGCCCCGCTGCTGTGAACTGAAATACAACGAACCCCTGAGCCGCCACACCTCCTTCCGCATCGGCGGAAACGCTGAGGTGATGGCCTTTCCCGCCGGCAGGGAGGAGCTTTCCGACCTTCTGAAAGCCGCCGCCGCGCTGGGGATCACGCCGCGGATTCTGGGCGCCGGCACCAATGTACTGGCTCCGGATGAAGGGCTGGAGGGCATCGTAATCTGCCTGAAGGACGGGCTGGACGGCATCGAGCTGCTGCCGGATCATCGGATCCGGGTGATGGCCGGTGTGACCATGACCCGGGCGGCGGTGTTTGCCGCGGGTCACGGCCTGTCCGGTATGGAATTTGCCCATGGCATCCCCGGTACCGTGGGCGGCGGCGTATATATGAACGCCGGTGCTTACGGCGGCGAGATCCGACAGATCTGCGAAAGCGTGGAAATAATGGAACCCGACGGCACGCTCCGGCAGCTTTCCTGTGAGGAGATGGAGTTTTCCTACCGCCACAGCGTGCTGGAGGATCGGGGTGGCATCGTGGTCAGCGCGGTGTTTCGGCTGACACCCGGTTCCGCGGAGGAGATCCGGGAGCGGATGAAGGATCTGATGAACCGCCGCTGTGCTTCCCAGCCGTTGGAGCTGCCCTCCGCCGGCTCCGCCTTCAAGCGTCCCGCAGGGGGCTACGCAGCGGCGCTGATCGAGCAGGCTGGCCTGAAGGGCTTTCAGGTGGGCGGCGCTGCCGTTTCCGGCAAGCACGCGGGCTTTGCCGTGAATCTGGGCGGAGCCACCGCCGGGGACGTCCGGGAACTGCTGAAGCAGGTCTCCGACACCGTATACGAAAAATCCGGAATCCGGCTGGAGCCGGAGATCCGAATCTGGTAAACAAGGAGGATCCGACATGGCCATATCCTTTTCCGGCGGGGCGAAGGCCGAAATTTGCCGGGTCTTTCCCCAGAAGCACTGCTGCGCGTTGGCGGAATGCTTCGGCGTACTGCTGTTCTGCAACAGCTTCGGCGCCGACGGTATCCGGATCATCACCGAGAGCCGGGAATTTGCCCAGAATTTGCCCAAACTGTTCAAAAGAGCCTTCGGCTTTGGCTTCGACACCTGTCCGGAGGAGGACGCGGCAGGCAAGCTGATCTTTCAGATTCTGGATCCCGGAAAACTGGAAAGCGTCATGTCCGCTTACGGCTTCGGCAGAACCGACACGCTGGCGCTCCATGTGAATCTGCCGGTGGTGGAGGAGGACTGCTGCAGGGCAGCTTTCCTGCGGGGTGCCTTCCTCTCCGGCGGCTCCGTCACGGACCCCGCCAAGGGCTACCATATGGAGATCACCACCACCCACGCCGGCGTGGCCAGACAGACCTACGCCCTGATGGAGGAAATTTTGGGATTCTATCCCAAAACCGCCCGCAGAAGCGGCGGCCATGTGCTGTACATCAAGCAGAGCGAACAGATCGCCGATTTACTGACTTTCCTGGGAGCGCCGGTGGCCGCCATGGGCATTATGGAGGCGCGGCTGGAAAAGGAACTGAACAACAAAGTCAACCGCCGCTGCAACTGCGACGACGCCAACACTTCCAAGGTGGTGGAGGCTGCCCAGGAGCAGCTCAGCGCCATCCGCCTGCTCCGGGAGCGGGGAAGGCTGGAAAATCTGCCGGAGAAGCTGCGGCAGGCTGCCGCAGCCCGGGAGGAAAATCCCGAAGCGTCATTGACGGAGCTGGCGGCCATGATGGTGCCGGAAATCACCAAACCGGCCATGAATCACCGG
>JAQXIT010000084.1 GCA_029007925.1 Bacillota bacterium
TGCAGGACTGCAACGAGCGCAACCCCGAGCTGTGCGAAATCTACATCGTCGAGGGTGACTCCGCTGCCGGTTCCGCCATTCAGGGCCGGGACTCCCGTTTTCAGGCGATCCTCGCCATGTGGGGCAAAATGCTCAACGTGGAAAAGGCCCGGGCCGACAAAATTTACGGCAACGACAAGCTGTATCCCTTGATTGTGGCGTTGGGCGCGGGCATCGGCGAGGAATTTGACCTCCAAAAGCTGCGCTATCATAAAGTCGTCATCATGTCCGATGCCGATGTGGACGGCGCACACATTCGGACGCTGCTTTTGACCTTCTTCTTCCGGTACATGCGGCCCCTGATTGAAAACGGCTACGTCTATTCCGCCGTGCCGCCGCTGTACAAGCTGACCCGGGGAAAAACCGTGAAGGTTGCCTACTCCGACGAGCAGCGCGACCAGATTTCCAGCCAGATGCGTGCCGACAACCCCAACGCCAAGGTGGACATCAGCCGCTTTAAGGGCCTCGGCGAAATGGATCCCCACGAGCTGTGGGAGACCACCATGGATCCCGAAAAGCGCACCCTCAAGCGCATCGAGCTGGAGGACGCCGTCCGGGCCGACGAGATTTTCACCCTGCTCATGGGCGAAAAGGTGGAGCCCAGACGGGAATATATCGAAACCAACGCCAGATTCGCCCAGAATCTGGACTACTGATGGGGAAAACGTCATGATTACGGAAGAATTTGTTCTGAATCCGGAGAAAAATGTCCGCCTGGTGCGCTGCGGCCATTCCCCCAGCCCGGAGATACCCTATCGGGAGAAGCGTCCGGCGGTGGTGGTCTGCCCCGGCGGCGGCTATTTCTTCTGCTCCGACCGGGAGGCGGATCCGGTGGCTCTGCGGTTTCTGGCGGAGGGGTATCAGGTCTTTGTGCTGTACTACCGGCTGGGTGAGGACGCGGTGTTCCCCGGCCCTCTGCTGGATCTGTGCGGCGCCATGAAATTCATCCGGGAGCACGCGGAGGAATTCGGCGTGATTCCCGAAAAAATCGCCGTCTGCGGCTTCTCCGCCGGCGGCCATCTGGCGGCCAGTCTGGGCGTGTACTGGAACGCGCCGGACATTCGGGAAAAATCCGGGTGCCTCCACGGGGAGAACCGGCCCGACGCCCTGATTCTGGGCTATCCCGTCATCTCCACCTCGTGGATCGAAAACGACGGAAGCCTCGCCAGGCTCATCGGCCAAGGGGACTATGCGGAAACCTACCGCCGCCTCAACCTGCACACCGCCGTCACGGCGGACACGCCCCAGTGCTTCCTGGTTCACACCGTCCGGGATTCCGTCGTCCCGGTGGAGGACAGCATCCGCTTCGCCTCGGCGCTGATTCAGGCCGGCGTGCCCTGCGAACTGCACATTTTCCCCAACGGCGACCACGGACTGTCCCTGTCCAACGGACAGGTCTGCGAGGACGGCGGCGATCCGTCCTTCGCCAGGTGGACGGAGCTGGCCGCCGACTGGCTCCGGCGGAAATGGGAGCATCCCCAGGAGGCAGGCCGGCCTCTGAATAAGGCCAGATATTCTTCCCGGCTCTGAGCCGACGCGACAAAGGAGGTTTTTCCTTGGCACAGCATAAAAAAGACTACAAGCCGGAGGACATCATGTACCCCGATCAGGCCATCATCCACTCCGAGCTTGTCCATGAAATGAAAACCAGCTACATCGAGTACGCCATGTCCGTCATTGTGGGACGGGCGCTGCCCGATGTGCGGGACGGCCTGAAGCCCGTCCACCGCCGGATCCTCTACGCCATGTACGAGGACAATCTCACATCCGACCGGCCCTTCCGCAAATCCGCCACCTGCGTGGGCGACGTGCTGGGTCGGTACCATCCCCACGGCGACAGCTCCGTGTATGACGCGCTGGTGCGTCTGGCGCAGGATTTCTCCATGCGCTATATGCTGGTGGACGGCCACGGCAACTTCGGCTCCGTGGACGGCGACCCCCCGGCTGCCTACCGTTACACCGAGGCCAGGATGTCCAAAATCGCCAACGAAATGCTGCGGGACATCGACAAGGACACCGTGGACTGGGATCCCAACTTCGACGAAACCCGCAAGGAGCCCCGGGTTCTGCCCAGCCGGTTCCCCAATCTGCTGGTCAACGGCTCCAGCGGCATCGCCGTGGGCATGGCCACCAATATTCCGCCCCACAATCTCACCGAGGTCATCAACGCCTGCGTGGCGGTGCTGGAGGATCCGGAGGTCACGCTGGCGGATCTGATGCAGTATATCACCGGCCCGGACTTCCCCACCAGGGGCATCATTCTGGGCAGAGCCGGCATCCGGGCGGCCTACGCCACCGGCAAGGGACGGCTGACCCTCCGGGCAAGGCATCATTTCGAGGAATTCGGCCAGAACCGCACCCGCATCATCATCACCGAGATCCCCTATCAGGTGAATAAGCGGATGCTCATCAAGAATATGGCCGATCAGGTCAACGACAAGCGTCTGGACGGCATCTCCGACATCCGGGACGAAAGCGACCGCACCGGTATGCGCATCGTCATCGAGCTGAAGCGGGAGGCCAATCCCCAGGTGGTGCTGAACCGGCTCTTCGCCCAAACCCAGCTCCAGACCACCTTCGCCATCAATATGCTGGCGCTGGTGAAGAATCAGAGCCAGCCCAAGGTGCTGTCCCTGCGGGAAATTCTGGACGAGTACCTGACCTTCCAGGAGGAGGTCATCGTCCGCCGGACACGCTATGATCTGAAAAAGGCCCAGGAGCGGGCCCATCTGCTGGAAGGCCTGCTCATCGCCCAGGACAACATCGACGAGGTTATCCATATCATCCGCAATTCCTACGACAACGCCAAGGAAAATCTGATGAACCGCTTCGGCCTGTCCGACGTCCAGGCCCAGGCCATTCTGGATATGCGCCTGAAGGCTCTCCAGGGACTGGACCGGGAGAAGCTGGAAACCGAGTACAAGGAGCTTCAGGAGCGCATCGCCTACTATCAGCGGGTGCTCCAGGATCCCGAGCTGGTGAAGTCCATCCTCAAGGAGGAACTCATCGCCCTGCGGGACAAGTACGGCGACGATCGGGTCACCGAGATTCAGGATGTGGAGGACGAGATCGACATCGAGGATCTCATCGAGGAGGAGACCTGCGCCTTCACGCTGTCCAACCAGGGCTATGTCAAGCGGATGCCCGTGGACACTTACCGGACGCAGGCCCGGGGCGGCCGGGGCGTCAACGCCCAGAATCTGAAGGAGGAGGACTACGTCAAATCCCTCACCGTGGCCTCCACCCACGACCACATTCTGTTCTTCACCGACCGGGGCCGGGTGCATCACCGGAAGGGCTACCAGATCCCCGAGGCGGGACGGACGGCCCGGGGCACCGCCATGGTCAACATTCTGCCCCTGGAGCCCGGCGAAAGCGTCACCGCCATGGTGGTCACCCGGGAGTTCGACGAGAACGAGTTCCTGGTCATGGCCACCCGCAGCGGCACCGTGAAGCGTCTGCCCTTCATCTCCCTGAAAACCAACCGCAAGGGCGGCATCCGGGCCATCACGCTGGACGAGGGCGACCATCTGATCAACGTCATCCGCACCAACGGCAATGACAATATCATCCTGGCCACCGCGGGCGGCATGGCCATCTGCTTCAACGAGAACGACGTGCGCTGCATGGGTCGGGACGCCGCCGGCGTCAAGGGCATCACCCTCACCGACGACGACTATGTCATCGGCGCGGAAAAGGCCGAGGAGGGCAAGACCCTGCTCACCGTCACCGTCAACGGCTACGGCAAGCGGACGGAGCTGTCCGAATACCTGCGCACCGGCGCCGACGGCGAAAAGGCCGCCCAGAACCGGGGCGGCAAGGGTCTGAAGAACTACAACATCACCCCCAAGACCGGCCGCATCGCCGGCTGCCGGGTGGTGGGCGAGAACGACGACATCATGCTCATCGAAACCGGCGGCGTCATCATCCGCATTCCCGCCGGCGCCGTGAATATCTATAAGCGGGATGTGCAGGGCGTCATCGTCATGCGCATTGAGGAAGGCAACGAAGTGGTCAGCGTGGAGCGGGTGGAAAAGCTGGAGGAGCCGGAGAATTGAAAACCGTGACGCTGTACACCGACGGCGCCTGCTCCGGCAATCCCGGCCCCGGCGGCTGGGGCGCCATTCTGGAATACGGCGGCGTCCAAAAGGAGCTTTCCGGCGGCGAGGACAGCACCACCAACAACCGCATGGAGCTGACCGCCGTCATCCGGGGGCTCCAGGCGCTGAAGGAGCCCTGCGCCGTGGAGCTGTACTCCGACAGCAAATACGTCATCGACGCTCTGGTAAAGGGCTGGGCGAAGGGCTGGCGCGCCAGAGGCTGGGTCAAATCCGACAAAAAGCCGGCGCTGAACCCGGATCTGTGGGAGACGCTGCTGACCCTGGCGGAGACCCACAGCCTCCGCTGCCACTGGGTCAAAGGCCACGCCGACAATCCCATGAACAACCGCTGCGACGAGCTGGCCGTGGCGGAGTGGAAGAAACGCAAAGGCCTCTGAGCCGAAGCCGGCGGTCTTGACAGATTTTCAGGAGTGGTAACAATGTATCTATCCATCGGCAGCGACATGGCGGTGCGGGATTCGGCCATCATCGGCATTTTCGATCTGGACACCACCACCGTCACCAGGCGGGGCAGGGAATTTCTGGAGCGGGCGGAGAAGGAAGGACAGGTCGTCCCCTGGGACGAGCTGCCGAAATCCTTCCTCCTGACCTCGGAATACGGCATGACCCGGGTGTACCAGACCTCCTACACCACCGCGACACTGGAAAAACGCCTCAGATAAACCGCCGCGCCCCGTTCCCACCGGAACGGGGCGCGTTCTTCTGCTGAGCTTCCCTCAGGAGGACGGATTCTCTCCGTCGTCAAACAGCTCCCCAATGGGCGCGAAGCGATATCCCATTTCTTCCCACCGGGTCAGCAGATTGTCCAGAATTTCGGCGTTGGTCTTGGAGGTGGAGTGGAGCAGCACCACGGCGCCGCTGTGGATTCTCGGCAGCAGCTTGGCGTAGGCCTGCTCCTGGGTGGGCTGGGCGTCGTTGTTCCAGTCCACATAGGCAAGGCTCCAAAATACCGTCCTGTACCCCAGCTCCTGAGCCATTTTCAGGTTGCTCTCGCTGTAGATTCCCTGGGGCGGCCGGTAGTATTTGGGCAGTTCCTGCCCGGTGACCTGCCGGTACAGCGCTTCCAGCTCCGTCAGCTCCCTGGCAAAGGCCGCCTTGTCGGAAATTTTGCTCATATCGTAGTGGTGCATGGTGTGATTGCCCACGGTGTGCCCCTCCGCCGCCATCCGGCGCACCAGATCGGCGTTCTTTTCAATGTAATTCCCCACCAGAAAGAAGGCCGCCGGGGCGTTGTGCTTCTTCAGGGCGTCCAGAATTTTTTCGGTGCAGCCGTTTTCGTAGCCGGCGTCGAAGGTCAGATAGATCACCTTCTCCCGGGAATCCCCCAGATAGGCGGCGTTATACTTTTTCAGCTGCTCCGCCGAGGCGGGGCCTATGGGAGGCGTGCCCTCCCCCCGGAAGCTGAGGCCCCAGTTTCCCGTCTCCTGTACGCCGCCGGCCATCACACGCACCGCCAGCGCCACCGCTGCGCACAGGGCGGCAATCAGCAAAATCAAATCCCGTTTCCGCATGGTCATCCCTCCCGGGACAATCTATGCGGAAACGGGACCATCTATGCTCAGACGAAACGCTTCAGCCGACGGGACAGGAAGAGCGCCAGGGCGATCTTCACGGCGTCGGGGAGGATAAAGGGAACCACGCACTTGGCCAGCACAACGGCGAAGCCAATGGGAGTGCCTTTATTCAGATAAAAAATGTAGAACCAGACGGAGCCGAAAGCGTAGCACACCATCAGACCCGCGATCATGGCCACAAACTGCACCCACAGCTTCTCCCCCAGCAGGGCGGTGATGAGCCAGTACACCAGCGCCGAGGCCAGGAAACCCACAATGTAGCCGCCGGTGACGCCAAACAGCGCAGCGGTGCTGCTGAAACCGGCGAAAACCGGCACGCCCACCAGACCCAGCAGCAGGTAAACCAGAATGGTCAGGCTGCCCCGCTTGCCTCCCAGCAGACCCAGGGTCAGAAATATCGCGAAGGTCTGCAGCGTGAAGGGAACCTCCATAACCGTCAGGGAAATCCAGGCGCAGACGGCCGTCAGCGCCGTGAACAGGGCGCAAAGCGCCAAATCTCGTGTTTTCATCATCGGAGCCTCCTTTTTCCGTCGGTATGATACCGCAAGAAGGTTGAAAAGTCAACAAAAAATTTCCGCCTTTCTGCCTTGGACGAACGCCCGGGGTTTTTTCACGGTGGGTGTTGACAATTCGCCCGGAAAGGGGCTATAATATACCATTATACTGCCAAAATATGAGTATGACCCTTTCAGGAGGATTTCTTATGTGCGAAACATGCAGGGGAAAATATTATATCACCACCCCCATCTACTATCCGTCCGCCAAGCTCCACATCGGCCACAGCTACTGCACCGTGGCCACCGACGCCATGGCCCGTTACAAGCGGCTTCAGGGCTATGACGTGCTGTTCCTCACCGGCACCGACGAGCACGGCCAGAAGATCGAGGACAAGGCCAGGGAGGCCGGCGTCACCCCCCAGCAGTATGTGGACAACATCGTCATTGGCGAGGGCGGCGTGCTGGATCTGTGGAAGCTGATGAACATCTCCTACGACCGGTTCATCCGCACCACCGACGACTACCATGTGGCCGCCATCCAGAAAATCTTCAAGAAGATGTACGACAACGGCGACATCTACAAGGGCACCTACAAGGGCAAATACTGCAAGCCCTGCGAATCCTTCTGGACGGAGAGCCAGCTTGTGGACGGCAAATGCCCCGACTGCGGCCGGGAAGTGCAGGACGCCGAGGAGGAGGCCTACTTCTTCCGCCTGAGCAAATACGCCGGCCGGGTGCGGGATCTGCTGGTGAACACCGACTATCTGGAGCCCCGGAGCCGGGTCAACGAGATGGTCAACAACTTCATCGATCCCGGTCTGGAGGATCTGTGCGTCAGCCGCACCAGCTTCACCTGGGGCGTGCCGGTGGATTTTGACCCCGGCCATGTGGTCTACGTCTGGATCGACGCCCTGTTCAACTATATGACCGCCCTGGGCTTCGAAAACGACAAATACCACGATCTGGACAAATTCTGGCCCGCCGACGTCCACTTCGTGGGCAAGGAAATCGTCCGGTTCCACTCCATCATCTGGCCCGCCATGCTGATGAGCCTGAACCTGCCCCTGCCGAAAAAGGTCTACGGCCACGGCTGGCTGAACTTCAACGGCGAGAAAATGTCCAAATCCCGGGGCAACGTGGTGGATCCCTATGTGCTGGCCCAGCGCTTCGGCGTGGACGCTCTGCGGTTCTTCCTGCTGCGCACCTTCCCCTTCGGCTCCGACGGCAACTTCACCAATGAGCTGCTGATCTCCACCATCAACACAGACCTTGCCAACGATCTGGGCAACCTGGTGTCCCGCACCGTGGCCATGGCGCAGAAGTATTTCGGAGAGAAGCTGCCCCTGACCCAGACCGCCGACCCCGAAAAGGATGCCGAACTCATTGCCATGGCCTCCGCCCTCCGGGGAAAATACGAGACCCAGATGGAAGCCTTTGCCTTCCAGAACGCCCTGTCCGAGATTTTCAAGGTCATCTCCCGGGCAAATAAGTATATCGACGAGAACACCCCCTGGGTGCTGGCCAAGACCGAGGAGGGCAAGCCCCGTCTGGCCCGGGTGCTGTACAATCTGCTGGAGACCATCCGGATCTGCGGCGGTCTGCTGAGCCCCTTCATGCCCGACACCGCGGCGCAGATTGCCCGGCGGCTGGGCGGCGCCGCCATGGATTGGGATTCGCTGGGTCGGTTCGGCGTCCTGAGCGCCGACGCGGCCACCGTGGCCGGCGCGCCTCTGTTCCCCCGGATCGACGTGGAGAAGGAACTGTCCGCCCTGGAGGAGCTGAGCAAGCCCGCCGCGCCTCAGGAGGATCCCCTGCCCGAGAAGCTGCCGGAGATCGCCTTCGACGATTTCGCCAGGGTGGAAATGACCGTGGTGAAGGTGTTGACCTGCGAAAAGGTGAAAAAGAGCGAGAAACTGCTGAAATTCACCCTGAACGACGGCACCAAAGAGCCCAGAACCATCCTCTCCGGCATCGCCAAATACTACGAGCCGGAGCAGCTTGTGGGCAAGACACTGGTGGCGGTGACCAATCTGGCGCCCCGGAAGATGATGGGGCAGCTTTCCTGCGGAATGCTGCTGTCCGCCGAGCGGGGCGACAAGCTCCATCTGGTGATGCTGGACGACGGCGTTCCCGCCGGCTCCCGTCTGGTGTAACATAAAACATATGCCGGGGCGGTACACCGCCCCGGCACTTTTTCGCGCGAAATGCTTTGGATAATTAGGAATGAGGAATTGTCAGTGCAGGGGCGTTCCGTCCCGGAGGAGCATGGGGGTCAGCTTGGGCTGGCCGAACAGCTTCACAAACAGGGGGCACTTGATGAGAAACAGATAATACACATTCCACCCGCAGCCGTAGAGGGTCTCCACGTTGCCCTGCCCCTTGGACAGAATCACATCCGCCTGAGCCAGCGCCTCCCGGGCCTCCGCGCCCAGAAGCTCCGGCTGGGTGCCGGCCACGGTGTTGCCGTTGTCGATGACCGGGAAGGGAATCCCCACCGCGGCGGCGTCCTCCCGGGTGGCGTCGTTGGCGGCGGGGCCGCCCCCGACGCAGAAGGTGATCTCCATCCGGGGATACGCCCGGTGGATTTCCTCCGCCAGCAGCCGGTCGAAGCCGATTTCCCCGGCGTTGTCCGTCAGGTACAGCAGCCTGCCGCCCCGCTCCAGATCCGAGCGCAGGGCGCCGTAGGCTTCCGGATCCAGGCGGATCTGCGCCGCGTCGTCCAGCATGTTATCCAGCTTCTCGAAGCTGACCTCCCCCTGGAGAGCGGAAAAATCGATATAATTCCCCAGCACCGCCATCTGAGCGCCGGCGTACAGCGGATCCTCCGCTGCCCGGATCCGGCGGCGGATGTCCTCCAGCCGTTCCAGCACGAAGCGGTTGGAACGTTCTTTTTCCTCCCGGAACCGATCGCCCTTCAGACCGCAGTGCTTTTTCAGCAGCTCGGTGACCCCGGGGCCGAACCAGGGGGAGCCCACGCCCTCCGGCGCGGTGAGATACTGCCCCATCAGCTCCCTGGCGAAAGCGGTAGCCGCCTCCTCGCCGCCCAGGGCTCGGGCGGTTTCCACGCTCCGCCGCAGATGGCAGACATAGCATTCGGAAGTGACGGGAATACTCATACGCGCTCCCGGAAACCGGCCTCCCGGGCGAGGTGGATATAGTGCAGGGCGTTGCGACGGTTTTCTTCGATCTGCTCCGGGGTCAGGGGTCTGACCACCTTGGCGGGACTGCCCAGCAGCAAGGAGCCGGCGGGAGCCACGGTTTTGCCGGTGACCACCGCCCCGGCGCCCACCAGACAGTCGTCTCCCAGCACTGCGCCGGTGAGAATCACGGCGCCCATGCCCACCACGCAGCCGTCGCCCAGGGTGCAGCCGTGGACGATGGCACCGTGGCCGATGGTGCAGAATTTTCCCACGGCGGTGGCTTCATGGAGAACGGCGTTGTCCTGCACGTTGGTGCCTTCCCCCAGGGTGATGGCGCCGCTGTCGCCCCGCAGCACCGCGCCGTACCAGATATTGACATCCTTGCCCAATGTCACATCCCCCACCACCGTGGCGTTGGGGGCAATATAGGATTTTTCCATGGTTTCCTCCCAAAATGTCGGATTCGGAGCGCCCCGCGCCCCGGTTTGGGATTATCCTATCCGATTTTTTGGGATTTGTCAACTTAAAAGGTGTTATGTAAACCGATCAATCCTTCCACAGCATTCTGAGGTTTGCGAAGAATCCAACCGGCCGCGTAATTCCATGTCATTGCGAGGGGGGCGCAAGCCCCCGGCGCGGCAATCTCATTTCAAACTCCCGCTGCCGGCAAAAAATTTATAAATTGGGGGCAGACAAGCGCCGGGAAATGTGCTATACTATAAAAAGGTATATACACGCAACGCGAGAATAGAGGAGGTCGTTCCTTTGAAATATTGGCGCGGATACATTACCGCGGCGGTGGTCGCTGCCATCACATGGGCGCTGATGGCTTTCGCCAAAAGCCACACCATTTTGGTGGACATGGTCTACCCCTACGCCACCCGCCTGATTCAGACATCCCTGGCCGACTGGACCGCCGGCGCAAGCTTCTGCCTGTGGCAGCTCATCGTGGTGCTGCTGGGCGTGCTGGTGCTGGCCTCGATTGTGGCCATGATTATCCTGCGGTGGAATTTCTTCCAGTGGCTGGGATGGATTCTGGCAGGCGCCTGCACCCTGTTCTTCCTCCACACCGGTATCTATGGCCTGAACTCCTACGCCGGCCCTCTGGCGGAGGACATCCGGCTGAATGTCACCGAATACACCGTCACCGAGCTGGCGGAAGCCACCACCTATTTCCGGGATCTGGCCAACACGCTGTCCACCCAGGTTCCCCGGGGCAGCGACGGCACCGCGGATTTCCCGGACTTTGACACGCTGGCCGAAATGGCCGGCGACGGCTTCGACAATCTCACCTACAAGAAGTATATGTCGGTATTCGCCGGCTCCACGGTTCCCGTCAAAAAGCTGGGCTGGGCGGATATGTACACCTCCATGGGCATCACCGGCGTCACCATGCCCCTCACCGGCGAGGCCGCGGTGAATCCCCAGACCCCGGACGCTGCCATACCCTTCGTCATGTGCCACGAAATGGCCCACCGGATGTGCATCGCCCTGGAGCGGGACGCCAATCTGACGGGCTTTTTGGCCTGCGATGCCAATTCCAGCCCCATTTTCCGGTATTCCGGCTATTTTATGGCCTTCCGCTTCTGCTATAACGCCCTGGCCGGCGTGGGCACCACCACCGCCAGCGCCGCCGCCAAAGAGATCTATCAGGGCATCGGCACCGAGCTGATGGCGGATCTGAACTACTACCGGGAGTTCTTCGCTTCGCATCAGAACGACACCGCCTCCAACATCGCCAACTCCGCCAACGATACCTATATCAAGGTCAGCGGCGACGAAAGCGGCGTCCGCTCCTATGGCGAGGTCACCGATCTGCTGGTGAGCTGGTATGTGCAGGAAATCTACCTGCCCGCCCACAAGGACGAGGAGGTCACCTTCGATCCCACCGACCGAAATCAGGTGGATCTGACCACCAACGGGGCTTCCGCCGGGGGCCGGCGATGAGAGAAATCATGAAAGCCGCCCTGCTGGCAGGGCTGGAGGAAGGGAGGCTGCCGCTGGACGGCGGCACCGCCGACCGGCTCTGCGCCTTCGGCGAAGCGGTGGTGCGGCAGAATGCGGTGATGAACCTCACCGCCATCACCGAGCCGGAGCAGGTGGCGCGGCTGCATCTGCTGGACAGCCTGACGGTGCTGACCATGGCGGAGCTGAAGGGCAAACGGGTCATCGACGTGGGCTGCGGCGCCGGCTTTCCCGGAGTGCCGCTGGCCATTGCCTGCCCGGAAGCCCGGGTCACCCTGCTGGATTCTCTGGGCAAACGGATGCACTGGCTGGAGTCGGTGCTGCCGGAGCTGGGAGTTGACGCCCGGTGCGTCACCGCCCGGGCGGAGGAGGCGGTGAAGGACTGCCGGGAAACCTACGACTTTGCCGTGAGCCGGGCCGTGGCCAGGCTGAATATTCTGCTGGAGCTGACGGCGCCCTACGTCCGGGTGGGCGGCGCCGTGCTGGCGATGAAGGGCTCCGCCGCCCGGGAAGAGCTGGCGGAGGCCAAAAACGCGGTGAAAAAGCTGGGACTGCGGGTGGAGGAGATCCGGGATTTCCCCATCGGCGACGCGGTGCATTCCGTGATTCTGCTGCGGAAAATCGCCACCACGCCCCCCCAGTACCCCCGCCGCTACGCCAAAATCAAACAGTCCCCCCTGTAAGGCGCTTTTCCCGGCGGGACGGGAACCCGTCCCCTACGGTGAAAATTTGTCATTCCGAGGGAGTGAGCGAGAAGTGGGAATCTCATTAAATTCCCACTCAGAGACTTCAAATGAGATTGCCGCGTCGGCCTTTCAGGCCTCCTCGCAATGACAATCTGATTCCTCATTCCTAATCCCAAATCTCCACTCCAAACTCCCAACTCTCCACTCTTTTCCCCCGAGGTGTTACACATGACCGATCAGCAGTTAATCGATGCCGCGCTGGCGGAGGGCTTTGCCGCCGCGGCGGTGGTCAATACGGATCAGATCCCCTTCGACCCTTCCTTCCGCCCCTACTGCGCGGAGAATCTCTGCGGACAGTACGCCGTCAACTATTCCTGCCCGCCGGACTGCGGCAGCTTTGAGGAAATGCGGGATCGGGTGCTGGCACGCGGACGGGCGCTGGTGCTGCAGAGCATCTGGGAAATCTCCGACTACTCCGACGCCCCGGCCATCAAGCAGGCCAAGTCCACCCACAACGGCGCCGCCATCGCCCTGATGAAAAAGCTGCGCGCGGCGGAGGTTCCCGGTTTCCTGGTGGGCGCCAGCGGCTGCGCCCTGTGCAGTCCCTGCATGGCCAAATCCGGCCAGCCCTGCCGGTTCCCGGATCTGCGCTACTCCTGTATGTCCGCCTACTGCGTCTTTGTCCGGAAGCTGTGTGAGCGCTGCGGTCTGGAATACGACTGCGGCCCCGGTCTGCTGGGCTTCTTCGGAATGTACGTCTGCGACTGAAGCGCGAAAAAAATCGCTCCTGAGCCTTACGGTTCAGGAGCGTTTTCTTTGTGGAATCAGCCGTTGTCCCGCCAGTAGGAGCTGACGGCGGTAGGAATGGCGGCGGTGGGAGCCAGATCGGTGAGCAGAATCCGGCGGGCGCACTGGTAATGCTGGGTGTAGTAGGGCGCGCTGAGGCTGTCGATGGCAATGCCCCGGCTGGCGCTGGCGTGGATGATCTGGTCGTTGCCGATGTAGATGCCGATATGGGAGGCAAATCCGCCGCTGCTGCCGGTGTTGGAGAAGATCACCAGATCGCCGCACTGCAGCTCATCCCGGGCCACGATGACGCCCTGCCCCAACTGATAGTAAACGGAGCGATTCAGCTCCACGCCGGCCTTGCCGAATACGTAGCAGGTGAAGCCGGAGCAGTCGAAGCCTCTGGGGGTCTCGCCGCCGGTGACATAGGGGACGCCGATGTACTGCTTGGCGCAGTTGAGAATCGCGCTGCGCAGGCTCAGGGTTTCCTGAGCGGTGTAGGATGTCAGGTACTCGGTTTCGGAGGAATCCTCCTGACAGTTTACATAATATTCTCCGTTTTCATCGGCGCGAACCTGACTGACGGCGATGTAGCCCTTCATGTCGAAGCAGTCCACCTTGTAGAACTCGCCCGATCTGTCCAGCACCGTGATTCTGGTGCCGTCCTCGAAGGTGCCGATGACGCTGTAGCCGAAGCCGGCGCCCCGGTGAACCAGACTGACCCGGCTGCCGACGGACTGGGCCAGGGGATTGGTCGGCGTCAGGGTAGGGACGTTGGTGATTACGATGGCGTCCAGCGGCGCGGATCCGGAGGTCAGAGCGGAGGCGGGACAGACCGCCGCCGTCAGCACCGCGGCGAAGAGCAGCGCGCAGGCAATATATTTTCCGAGACCTTTGGATTTCAACAAAATCGGCTCCTCTCCGGTTGCGCATTGATTTCAAATAGTTACAATCCGGTTACGGATTATAACACAAAGATTTCGCCTTGTCAAGGGCTCCGCACCCGAAAAAGGGTGCTATTTTGCCGAAATCATGCACAAAAACCCGAATTCGGAGAGATTTTGACAGGAATTTTCCGGTTTCTATTGGTTACAACCCATTCCGGCAGGGTTCCGGAAAGGACGCGGAAATTTACTGGGGGAATAGGTCGGGTCGGATCTGGGCAGAATCTTCCAGTACCATGGTGCCGGGGCCGGGGCGGAAAGAGGACAGCACCTGTACCGGCACCCGGTACTGCCGCGCCAGCTCCACACTGCGGTCGTGGAGCACCTGAGCCCCCTGCCGGGCCAGCGCCAGCATGGCGTCGTAGCTGATCCGGGGGTACTTCACCGCGTCGGGATACAGCCGGGGATCCCGGTCGTAAACCCCGTCCACATCCGTATAAATCCGGCACAGGTCTGCCTTCAGGAAGGCCGCCAGCGCCACCGCCGTGGTATCGGAGCCGCCCCGTCCCAGGGTGGTGATGTCCCCGGCGTCATTGACGCCCTGAAATCCGGCCACCACCACCAGCTTGCCCCCATCCAGTTCCCTCCGGATCCGGTCGCCCCGGAGCCCCAGCACCCGGGCGTTTCCGTAGACCCCGTCGGTCAGAAGCCCCGCCTGGGCGCCCGTCAGGCTGACGGCGGGAATGCCCTGAGCCTGTGCCGCCATGGCGGTGAGCCCCGCGGACATCTGCTCCCCCGCCGCCAGATACGCGTCCGTCTCCCGGGGCGAAGGCGCGGCGCTTATTTCCGCGGCACGGGCCAGGAGTTCGTCGGTGGTGTCCCCCTGGGCGGAGACCACGGCCACCACCTGATGCCCCCGGCGGATGAGGCTCGCGCAGCGTCCGGCGGCCATGCGGATCCGGTCGGCCGTAGCCAGCGAGGAACCTCCGAATTTTTGTACGATCAGCATTTGCGTCACCTCCGCGCCATTCTACGCCACCGGACGACAGATTGTGCCGGGAGGGGAGGCTGGGAATGAGGAATTGGGGATGTCATTCCGGGGGAGCGGAGCGAGAAGTGGGAATCTCATTTGAAATCCTACGCGGAGACTTCCCATGAGATTGCCGCGTCGGCCCGCAAGGGGCCTCATCGTAAGGACATGGTATTTTGCGCCGCAGGAAATCGTCACTCTCCACTCTGTACCCCGCTCCCGACGCTCTGCGCCGCAAAAAGCCGCTCCGCGGCGGGCGCGGAGCGGCGGGTATTCGGTTCAGCCGGCCATGACCTCGGCCTTGATGACACCGGAGGTCTCCTTGAGGCGGCTCAGCAGATCCTCCAGCGAAACCAGAATGCCGGAGGTCTCGGCGGTGATGGTCACCACCGCGCAGCCGTTGCTGGGAATGTTGGAGTTGACGGTCAGCAGGTTGACCGCCTGCTCCGCCATGAGGGTGAGAATGTTGGACAGAACGCCGGGCTCGTCCCGGAGCAGGAACTGGAAGGTTATGATCCGCCCGGCCATCATATTATTGAAAGGCAGAACGGAATCCCGATACTTATAGAAGGCACTGCGGCTGATGCCGGTCATCTTCGTGGCCTCGTTGACGGTGGCGGCGGCGCCGGTGGACAAAAGGCGCTTGGCTTCCGCGACCTTCAGGAACACCTCCGGCAGCGCGGAGGCCTCCACAATATAGTATTTCGGCTGACTTTTCATACGGAACCTCCAAAAAGGTATTTTGATGGTTTGAAAATTCCTTACCGACCGTATTGTATCATATTTTGCACAAAATGCAAGACCATTATTACCAAAATTCTGTGAAAGGAAGGAGATTATGCAGCCGTCACCCCTTCGTAAATCCATCGCGGCCTGTGCCGCGGCGCTGCTGCTCTGGCTGGGGATCCGGTATCTGCTGCCGATCCTGCTGCCGTTTCTGCTGGCGGCGCTGACGGCCATGGCGGCGGAGCCGGCGGTACGGTTTCTGCAAGCCAAAGGGAAGCTGCCCCGGGCGGCGGCCGCCGGCATCGGCGTCACCCTGACGCTGGCGCTGCTGCTGATGACGCTGACGGCGGCACTGGCTATGCTGCTGCGGGAGCTGGGCAGCGTCGCCGGGGCGGTGCCGGATCTGGAGGACACCGCCCTGCGGGGGATGGATTCCCTCCACGGCTTTCTGGCGGATCTGGCCGCCCGGACGCCGGACAGCGTCCAGCCCCTGCTGACCCGATCCGTGGAGGAGCTGTTCTCCGACGGCACCGAGGTCATCGATTCCGTGGCCATGCGGATGCTGACTCTGGCCTCCGGCGTGGTCAGCCGGCTGCCGGACGGCGCTCTGGGCATCGGAACCTGGCTGCTGGCCTGCTTCATGATCTCCGCCCGGCTGCCCAAAATCCGGGATTGGTTCGCCCACCGGCTGCCCAGGAGCCGGTACGGGAAATATTTTGCCCTGCTGGGGCGACTGAAAACCTCGGTGCTGGGCTGGCTGCTGGCGCAGTGCAAGCTGATGGGCATCACCTTCGGGGTGCTGTGTCTGGGATTCTTCCTGCTGCGGATTTCCTACGCGCCGCTATGGGCGGCGCTGATCTCGCTGGTGGACGCCCTGCCCATCCTCGGCACCGGCACCGTGCTGGTGCCCTGGAGTCTGGTGTGCTTCCTTCAGGGCGACACCGTCCGGGCCGTGGGGCTGCTGGGAGTCTATGCCGCCGCCGCGCTGCTGCGGTCGGTGCTGGAGCCCCGGCTGGTGGGAAAGCAGCTGGGGATGGATCCGCTGGTGACTCTGATCTCCATGTACGCCGGCTACCGGCTCTGGGGCTTCGGAGGGCTGATTCTGTCCCCCCTGGCGGCGGTCACCGTCACCCGGCTCCTGATTGCCCCCGGCGAGGAGCCGTCCTGAGAGCCGCGAAGGATCCGCCGACCCCAAAAGCCGCCTGCGAACGCACCGAAAATCTGTCATTCCGAATTCCCGATCTTTACCCTCCGCGCGATTCCTCCCAGCTCAGAACCGCGGCCCGGAGGCCGTCCAGATCCAGAACGCCGAGGGCGAAGCCCTTGCGCACCAGCTCCTCCGGCAGATATTCGTCGTACTTGTCGAACAGGGGCAGCTCCTTGGGGTACACCAGTTCCATGGGATCCATGGGCTTGCGGATCTCCTCCAGCACCACCCGGAAGAAGGTTTCCCCGTCGGCCTGCATGGTAAACTGCATATAGTAGGGCCGGGCGGAGTCCAGATTCCGCAGCCCCAGACGGCCGGCACACTTGATTTTCAGGAACCGCTCCATGGCGAGGAACGCGTAGGTTCCCACCCACGGCAGCAGGCACCACATTTTGCCCCCCAGATGGATCAGGGGCTTTTCCCCGGCGCCGGAATGGCCGGCGGTAAACCGGGCCTGATTCAGCCGGGCCACGGCGTTTTTCATCAGGTAGGGATACTGCCGCTCCTCCCGGAGCACCTGCCGCATCCTTTGCAGGATTCTGGTGTGCAGATCCCCGGGGCACTGGCCGAAATAGGCCGGCACGCTGCCCTTGACCTGCTCGCAGTAGACCAGATGCCGCTTGGGATCTACGTCCAGAACCACCCAGACGTGGCCGGCGATGGCCAGCTTCTCCCCCACCGGCGGCGGAAGCACCACGGTGCCCAGCTCCTGGGACTCACTGCGGACGGTGTATTCCTCGTTTTCCTGGAATACGCCGTAAAATTTGAAGGAATTCACCACCCGCTCCCCGGCAAGCCCCACGATGAGGCCTCCCTGCTCGGTCTGCTGGATGTGGTCGGTCTGGATCAGGTGCCGCAGAAGCACTCGGAAATCCTCCTGAGAAATCCGGTGGAAATAGTGGAGCTTCAGCACCCGATCCGCCAGGGCCCGGGGAGACAGCTCCCCGCAGGAGGCCAGGGTGGACATGGTCTGATGGTACAGCAGGCTGAAGGGCAGCCGATCCAGCCGGGGCGGCTCCACCCACCGCTCCTCCAGATAGAGCTGCACCAGGGCGATGCCCTGCAGCAGCTTCCAGGGGATGGTGGCGGGCAGCATGGCCCGGATTTCCGGCTCATCCTCCCGCATGACGAACCACATTTCCGGCGGCTGTCCCCGGCGGCCGGTGCGGCCCATGCGCTGGAGGAAGGAGGACACCGTCCACGGCGCGTCGATCTGGAACGCCCGCTCCAGACGGCCGATGTCGATGCCCAGCTCCAGGGTGGCGGTGGTGACGGTGGTCAGATACTGGGAATCGTCCTTCATGACGCTCTCCGCCGTCTCCCGGTAGGAGGCGGACAGGTTGCCATGGTGAATGAGGAACCGATCCGGCTCGTGGTTG
>JAQXIT010000085.1 GCA_029007925.1 Bacillota bacterium
ACTCCTCCAGATACCGCAGAGCGGCGTTGGCCAGAACGGCTGCGCCCACGGGCAGGACGGATTCGTCGAAATTCACCTTGGGATGGTGCTGCGGATAGGGATAGCCCTTGTCCGGTTCGCCGGCGGCCAGCGCCATCATCAGCGACGGCACCTGACGGCTGATATAGGCAAAGTCCTCGGAGCCGCCGCCACGGGTTCCGGCAGGGGAGAGGAAGCACCTCTCCGGCCCCAGCAGCCCGGTGGTATACCGCAGAACATTTTCCGACAGCGCTTTGTCATTCAGCAGAGAGGGACAGCCGCTGCCAAAGCTGACGGTGGCTTCCGCCCGGAACCCTCCGGCGATTCCCCGGGAAATCTCCTCCAGCCGCTGCTTGATCCGGCTTCTCAGCTTTTCGTCATAGGTGCGGATGGTGCCGCCCATGACGGCGGAGTCGGCAATGGCATTGTCCGCGGTGCCGGCTTTCATGGTTCCCACCGTCAGCACCACCTCGTCGGAGGCAGCCAGCTCCCGGGCATGAAGCTCCTGCAGAGCAATGAGGATGTGAGCCGCTGCCGTCAGAGCGTCCACGCCGTTCTGAGGCGCGGAACCGTGGCAGCCCTTGCCCTGCACCCGTATGGTGAAATAGTCCGCCGCCGGGGCGCTGACGCCGGGGGCGGATACAATCACGGTACCGGCAGGGATGGGCATTCCGGCAGCCACATGGATCATCAGCGCCGCGTCCACCTTGGGAGATTCCAGAATTCCGCCGGAAATCATGTCCGCCGAACCCTCGAAAATCTCCTCTGCCGGCTGGAACATCAGCTTGACTGTACCGCTGATTTCGCTTTGATGCTTCAACAGCAGTTCCGCGGCACCCAGAAGCATGGCAGTGTGCAGATCATGGCCGCAGGCGTGCATTCTGCCGGCTTCGCAGGCAAAGGACAGACCGGTTTCCTCCCGGATGGGCAGAGCGTCCATGTCCGCCCGGAGCAGGATGGTCTTTCCCGGACGGCTGCCGCCCACAACGGCGCAGAGCCCGGCCTTGCCGCAGTCCACCGGATGGCAGCCAATGGCGGTAAGGGCTTCACTCACATAGGCTTTGGTTTCTTTCAGGTCAAAGCCCGTTTCCGCGTGGGCATGGAGCCAGCGGCGGTGGGTTGTGATCTTCTCGGCAAGGAGCATGGATTCGGAAAACAACGGATCATTCATAGAAACGCCTCCTTCAAAAGATAAAAACAATATAACATACTTTACCCCATTGTGCACCTGGAATCATGAATCATCTGAAAATTTTTCTTTACTTGGGGACGCTTTCCGTGTATAATACAGGTATTCTTTGGAAAGAAGGCGATGGCTGTGGAAAAGAAGCTGTACAAAGTCTCGGAAGGCAAGAAGCTCTGCGGTGTCTGTGCCGGCCTCGCGGAATATCTGGATCTCGACGTGACCGTGATCCGTCTGATCTGGATCATTGTTTCGCTCTTTGCCGGCGCCGGTGTTCTGGCTTACCTGATCGCCGCGCTGATTATGCCCGAAAAGCCCGTCATCTGCTAGCGCGAAAAGCGCTCCGCGCCGCGGGGCGCTTTCTTTCCGAAAGCATTCCGTAGGCAGGGAATAGAATGGAACAGTCTATCTGTTGGGAGGAACAACCATGAAACAATTTGTCAACCCCTTTGATTACGCGGGCGAAATCTGCAAAGCCATGAAAAAGGGCATCCTGCTGACCACCAAGGCTCACGGTCAGGTCAACACCATGACCATTGGCTGGGGCACCATCGGCGTCCAGTGGGGAAGGCCCATCTTTATCGCTTACGTGCGGGACAGCCGGTATACCAAGCAGCTTTTGGACGAGACCGGTGAGTTCACCGTCAACATCCCCGTGGGCAACCCGGATGCCGGGATTCTCGGCTTCTGCGGCACCAAGTCCGGTCGGGATACCGACAAGATCCGGGAGCTTGGCCTGACCACGGAGGAGCCGGCGGAGATCTCCGTTCCCGGCATCCGGGAACTGCCGCTGACGCTGGAGTGCCGGGTCATTTACAAGCAGCGTCAGGATCTGAGCGTGCTGCCGGGTGACATTGTGGATCGTTACTATCCCCAGCCGGATGTCCACACCGCCTACTATGGACAGATCGTCAGTGCCTATCTGATTCAGGACTGACCCTGCGGAAGGAAGAGAAGCGCATGATGTGGTTTGTATTTGCCCTGCTGTCCGCGGTATTCGCGGCACTGACCTCCATTCTGGCGAAGGTGGGCATTGACGGTGTCAATTCCAATCTGGC
>JAQXIT010000086.1 GCA_029007925.1 Bacillota bacterium
AACCCCATCCCGGTGAAGGCGGCCATGAAACTCATCGGTTATGACTGCGGCGGCTGCCGCCTGCCTCTGACGGAAATGCGGGGGGACGGTCTGGAAAAGCTCCGGCAGCGGCTTCAAAGCTGAGAAAAAACACGGAACGCCAGGCGTTCCGTGTTTTTTGGTGGGGAATATCAGGCCAGAACTGCCTTGTGGAAAACCTTCTTGCCCTTGCGGAGCTTGACGCCTGCCTTCAGCTGCTCCTCGTTGACGGCAAAGGTGGGATCCGCCACCTTTGCATCGTTGACGAACACACCGCCCTGCTGCACCAGCCGGCGGGCTTCGCCGTTGGAGGCCGCCAGACCACAGGAAACCATCAAGCTCAGAATGCCGATTTTGCCATCCGTCAGCCAATCGGCGGAGATCTCCGTGGTGGGCATATTGGCATCGTCACCGCCGCCCACAAAGAGTGCCTTGGCGGCAGCGCGCGCCTTCTCGGCCTCCTCCTCGCCGTGAACCAGCTTGGTCAGCTCGTAGGCCAGGATTTCCTTGGCTTCGTTCAGCTTGGCATCCTTCCAGGTGTCCATCTCGTCGATCTGCTCCATGGGCAGGAAGGTCAGCATCCGCACGCACTTCATCACGTCCGCGTCGCCCACATTGCGCCAGTACTGGTAGAAATCGAAGGGGCTGGTCTTGTTGGGATCCAGCCAGACGGCGTTGCCGGCGGTCTTGCCCATCTTATTGCCCTGGGAATCGGTCAGCAGGGTGATGGTCATGCAGTGGGCGTCCTTGCCCAGCTTCTTGCGGATCAGCTCGGTGCCGCCCAGCATATTGCTCCACTGATCGTTGCCGCCGAACTGCATATTGCAGCCGTAATGCTGAAACAGATAGTAAAAGTCGTAGGACTGCATAATCATGTAGTTAAATTCCAGGAAAGAAAGTCCCTTCTCCATGCGCTGCTTGTAGCACTCCGCCCGGAGCATATTGTTGACGGAGAAGCAGGCACCCACTTCCCGCAGCAGCTCCACATAGTTGAGGGAAAGCAGCCAATCGGCATTGTTGACCATCTGGGCTTTGCCCTCGCCGAATTCGATGAATTTCTCCATCTGGCGCTTAAAGCAAGCGGCGTTGTGGTCGATGTCCTCTTTGGTCAGCATTTTGCGCATATCGGAGCGGCCGGAGGGGTCTCCGATCATGGTGGTGCCGCCGCCGATGAGGGCGATGGGCTTGTTGCCCGCCATCTGCAGCCGCTTCATCAGGGTCAACGCCATGAAGTGACCGGCAGTCAGGCTGTCGGCAGTGCAGTCGAAGCCGATATAGAAGGTTGCCTTGCCGTTGTCGATCATCTCACGGATTTCTTCCTCATTGGTCACCTGCGCGATGAGCCCGCGTGCAACCAGCTCGTCATACAATTTCATTTGAATCTCCTCCAAATTGAATATACAAAAATAATACGCCCTCCGTCCGAAAGGACAGAGGGCGTCGGAATGACACGGTACCACCTCTGGTTCGGCCATACCTCACGGCATGACCCTCACGGCGTCCAATAACGCCTCTCGCTGTGCCGGGCGAACCCGTCCTGCCCTACTTACCATTCAGGCAGGCCGCTCCGGGAGGTATTTCGGCGTGTTTCCCCACTGCCTCGCACCAACCGGCAGCTCTCTGGCGGGAAATGGGGCGCGTACTTCATCCCATCCAAGCGTTCCTGTGAAACTGAGGGTATCCTAGCAAAAAAGCACCGGTTTGTCAAGGGTTTTCCGGGATTCACATGGAAATTTTCCGGGCTTCCCAGTTTTCCCGGGTCATTTCCAGATACATGCAGGGGCAGCCGGGATCCTCAAGATGGGCGGGCCGTTCCGCCGGAAGGAAGCCCAGCGCGGCATAGAGGGTCAGTGCCCTGGCGTTTTCGGGATTGGGATCCACATACGCCCGTTTCGCTCCGCCTGCGGAAAAAGCCTGGGTCAGCGCGTGGGAGAGTGACGCATAGGCAATCCCCTGCCCTCTGGCTTCCGGCAGGAGCTTGATGTCCATGGCGGCGAGTCCGGTGTCGTCCACATCGTAGAAGGTCTCACCGCAGTAACCGATACCCTCGGCGTACACGCTGTAATGCTGCCGCTTTGGGGGCTGCTGCACCCAGGGGAGCCAGCGGCTGCGGAGATTTTCCTCAGTCTCCTGAAGTCCCTCCGGGAAGCCCACAAAGCGCATAACCTCCGGGCTGGCCCAGAGTCGCCGGACATGTTGCAGATCTTCCTCTCCCGTGAGGCGGATCTGAAGAGCCGCACGGGATCCGGGCGGCAGCTTGCAGACCATGCACATCAGATCCGGCGCATTCGGATCTGAACAGTCCGTGTCCCGGAAGCCGGCCTTTTCGTAAACATGGATGCCGCGGGCATTCTGCCGCTTGACGCAGACCTCCACCTCGGAGTATTTCCCCTCCCGGCGGCAGTCTAAAAGGAATAGCGCCAGTGCCTGCTGACCGTAACCTTTGCCCTGAGCATCCGCGTCCATCAGAAACTCAAACAGATAATAGCGGCCTTCTTCCTCCACATCCATCCGAAGAATCAGACCCACCATCCGGGTTTCCGCGTAAATTCCAAAGCAGACGCTCCGATAGCGGCGGTAGGCATAGGCTCTGGCCAGAATGTCGGCTGCGGGAACCACAAAGCCATCCTGCTCCGGCCGAATTTTCAGCGCCTCGGCTGCTTTGAAGTTATATTCATCGATTGGCTGCAAGGTTATCATAAGATACCTCCCGCAACAATTTTATGCCTGAACCTCACGGGGCGGCGGGAGCATTTCCTCGGCGCTTTTCAGAGTGGTTTCCGTGATGTTGGCGCCGCCGATGATCCGCGCCACTTCCCGGATCCGTCCCTGACGATCCAGCGCTGTGACGGTGGTATAGGTTCGCCCGTCCCGTTCGGACTTGGCGATGAGCATATGGGTATCGCCCATGGCGGCAATCTGAGGCAGATGGGTGACGCAAAGCACCTGCTTGTTCCGGGCAACACTGCGCAGTTTTTCCGCCACTTTCTGGGCAGCCCGTCCGGAAACGCCGGTATCCACCTCGTCGAAGATCAGGGTTGCCACCTGATCCTGCTCCGCCAGCACGTTCTTCATGGCCAGCATGATCCGCGCCAACTCACCGCCGGAGGCCACCTTGCTCAGGGGCTTCAGGGCCTCGCCGGCGTTGGCGGACATATAGAAGGCTGCGGCATCTGCTCCGCCCGGCGTCAGCTCCAGCTCCGTAAACTCGCAGGAAAACCGCACCCGGGGCATATCCAACTGCGCAAGCTCCGTCAAAATTCGTTGGGACAGCTTTTCCGCCGTCGCCTTGCGGTTCTCCCGCAAGCTACGGGCGGCATCCCAGGCTTCCTTTTCCGCCTTCTGCAGTTTCCCCTTCAGGCGTTCGATGCGGTCGTCCGCAAATTCGATTTCGTCCAGCTCCTGCCTGGCCCTTTCCAGATATTCCAGAATGTCGGCGCAGGTGGCGCCGTATTTGCGGCGCAGACGATGAATAATATCCAATCTGGATTCAATTTGCTCCAGCTCATCCGCGGAATAGGCCAGCGTGTCCCGGGCATTCCGGGCTTCCTCCGCCGCGTCCTGAACCTGATACATGAGATCCGCCACCCGTTCATGGAGGGCGGTCATGGATTCGTCGAACCGGCAGACCTTTGCCAACGCCCGCTCCGCGGCGGAGAGCATGGCGGCGGCGCCGTCGGTATCCTCGCCGCCGTAGAGATTCTCCACGGCATCATTCATGGCATCGGAGATCTTTTCTGCGTTCTGCAGCACCTTCCGACGGGCTTCCAGCGTTTCGTCCTCACCGGGTTCCAGATCCGCCCTGGATATCTCCTCAATCTGATAGCGCAATGTCTCCATACGGCGCAGTTTCTCGCTTTCGTCCATGGACATGCGTCCGATCTCCCGGCGGAGGCGGTCAACAAGGGCGTATTTTTCACCGTAAGCCCTGCGAAGCGGTTCGTTCTCCGCAAAATCATCCAAAAATGTAAGGTGATTCGCCTCGTCAAACAGGCTGGCAGAATCGTGCTGTCCGTGGATGTTGATAAGCTGGATGCCAAGCCTGCGCAAAGTGGACACGGAAACAAGACTCCCGTTGACCCGGCACACGTTTTTACCGTCCAGATAGATCTCCCGCTGGATCACGGTCTCTGGATCGTAGCGCACGCCGTTTTCGGCAAACCAGGGATACTCCGGCACGTCGGTGAACATCGCCCGTACCGAAGCGCCTGTGGCGCCGGTACGGATCATGTCCCGGTAGGCGCGTTCGCCCAGAATGGCGGAAATGGCGTCGATGACGATGGATTTGCCAGCTCCGGTCTCACCGGTGAGCACATTGAAGCCCTGGTCGAAGGAAATTTCCGCCCGCTCAATGACCGCAATATTCTCGATATGCAGCAGGCTCAGCATGGCCTATCCCTCCAAAAATCAGTTCAGCAGGTTTTGGATCTCGCCGCAAAAGGTGGCAGCGGCATTGATGTCGCGCATGACGATAAAGACGGTGTCGTCGCCGGCAAGTGTGCCGACTACCACGCTCATATTCATCGTATCCACGGCGGAGGCGGCCGCGGAGGCCAGTCCCGGCAGAGTATGAATCACAACCATGTTCTGAGCGTAATCAAAACTGGTGATGCACTCCCGGAAAATGTTGTTCAGCTTGCCGGAAAAGCTGCTCCCCACATCGCCATCGGCGGTGGTATAACGATAAGTGCCGAAGCCGGTCATCTCCTTGACGATGTGCAGATCCTTGATATCCCGGGAGATGGTCGCCTGTGTGCTGTGGAAACCGGCATTGGACAGCTCCTGAAGGAGTTGTTCCTGGGTTTCAATATTACGATTGGAGATGATCTCCAAAACTTTGGCTTGTCTCTGACTCTTCATTTCTCTTCCTCATTTCCGAAACTTCATATTCACGACGTCGTAGAAGCTGCGATCCTTCAGCCGGATCAGCCGGGTTTCCAGATCGGACTTCCGGATGGTTGCCGCATCGCCCATATTCAGGCGCAGGGCTTTACCGCCATCCACTGACAGAAAAGCATTTCTTCTGGCGTTTTCGCTGAGACCCACGGTAATCACCCGCTTGCCGGAGGCTACAATGCAGCGGCTCACCACATCGTGGGCGCAGATGGGCGTGATAAGAATGCTGTCCGCCTCCGGTTCCACAATGGGGCCGCCCGCCGACAGGCTGTAGGCAGTGGAGCCGGTGGGGGTGGCAACGATCACACCGTCGCCGCCGCAGGCCAGCGCCTGAACACCGTCGCACTCCACCGTCAGATGCACGATGCGGGCTATGGCGCCCTTGGTGACCACCACATCGTTCAGGCAGATGTCGTGGAAAATGATATCCCGCCCCCGACGGACGGATACATCCAGCATCATTCGCCGATCCACGGTGTATTCGTTCCCGGCAAGGCGCCGGAGCTGCTCCAGTTCGGTGGATTCCAGCTCCGCCATGAAGCCCATGGTACCGATATTGACCCCGAGAATGGGGATTCCCGCCCGGGTGGCGGTTTTTGCCATATGCAGGATGGTGCCGTCGCCGCCGAAGCAGATCACCAGATCCGAGTGACCGATCTCCCGATCCAGCCGGGAAAAATGCAGATCCCTGGGCAGCTCGAAGGTTTTGTCCACATCAAAAGGCAGGCAAAGTTTCGTCTCCACCCCGGCTTCTTTCAGAATCTGCTGGGCTCTGCGGACGGTTTGGAATCCCCGATCCCGATAGGGATTGGGGGTCAGAATTACCTGGTTCACGGAATCACCCCTTCAGCGTTTCGTGAGCCTCCGAAACCAGAGCCGCGGTGTCCGGCACAATGCCTTCCCGTTTCTCCAGAGTCAGGTGCCCCAAAAATTCAATGTTTCCCTCCGGCCCCTTCACCGGAGAATAGGTCAATCCCAGAAGCGTAAAGCCCAGCTCCCGGGCAAGTGCCACGAAGGAATCCAGAACCTCCCTGTGGGTTTCGGGATCCCGGACGACGCCCTTTTTGCCCACCTTTTCCCGTCCGGCCTCGAACTGGGGTTTAATCAGGCAGAGAACCTGCCCCTGATCCGGCTTCAGCAGCGCTTTGACCGCAGGCAGAACGATCTTCAGGGAGATAAAGCTGACATCAATCACGGATAAATCCAGCGGTTCGCCCAACTGCTCCGGCGTGACATAGCGGATATTGGTGCGCTCCATGACTACCACCCGGGGGTCGGAGCGGATTTTCCAATCCAACTGCCCGTAGCCCACGTCGATGGCGAATACCTTGGCGGCACCCTGCTGCAGCAGGCAGTCGGTAAAGCCGCCGGTGGATGCTCCGGAATCGCTGCACACGAAGCCTTCGGGTTTGACGCCAAAGTCCCGCAGCGCTTTTTCCAGCTTCAGGCCGCCCCGGCTGACATAGGGGCAACTTTCGCCCCGCACCTCAATCCGAACCGTTTCCTCGTAGGAAATGCCGGGTTTGTCCGCTTTCTGGCCGTCCACATAGACCTGTCCCGCCATGATGATGGCCTGCGCCTTGGAGCGGGTATCCGCGTAGCCCTGCTCCGTCAGGAGAACATCCAGCCGTTTCTTATTTTTCAACGTTCCGCACCTCCTGAACATAACGGGCGATGGACTCAGCATCCAAACCCTGCCGGCGGTACAGCGCAGGCAAGCTTCCGTGGGTGACAAAATTCGGCCCAAGGTCACGGCAGTCCACACGGCAATCGGGAATCCGGCGGCGAAGCTCCCAGGCCAGAGCTTCGTGGATCCCGGAACCGGTGCAGGTCTCCTCCACCACCAGCACATGGGAATTCCCTTTCAGATAAGGGAGAATCCCCTCCACCGGCAGCGGTGCCAGTGCCATCAGCCGAAGGACGGTGACCTCTATGCCCTGTTGGGACAGAAGCTCCGCGGCATCCATAACCTGATCCAGCAGAACGCCGTAGGTCACAATGGTCAGATCCCCACCCCGACGGTGGCAGGCCACGGTATCGGTAAGGTCATCCTTCCAGAGGCAATTCTTGTATTTCCGGTCGCCGCCCCGGGGATATCGGATGGCAATGGGGCCATCAAAGGTCTCTACCGCCCATTGCAGCATTTTTTCCAGCTCCGCGCAGCTTGCCGGACTCAGGATAGTCATCCCCGGCGCCTGCCGCAGAAAGCCCACGTCGAAAACGCCGTGGTGGGTCTCTCCGTCCTCTCCCACCAGTCCTGCCCGATCCACAGCAAGCACAACATGGAGCCGCAGCATGGCAATATCCTGCAGAATCTGGTCGTAGGAACGCTGGAGGAAGGTGGAATACAGCGCCACCACCGGCACCATGCCCTGCTTGGCAAGGCCGCCGGCCATGGAAACCGCGTGTTCCTCCGCAATGCCCACGTCAAAAAGCCGGTCGGGGTAGGTTTCCTTAAAGCCCAGAAGGCCGGTACCGCCGGGCATGGCCGCCGTAATGGCGCAGATCCGGCGATCCTGTGCCGCCAGCGCGGTCAGAGTCTCCCCGAAAGCGTCGGAGAATACCCGTCCGCCGTAGGACAGCGTCTCACCGGTGGCGGGATCAAAGCGGCCGACGCCATGGAACCGGCTGGGATTTTCCTCCGCGAAGCGATATCCCTTGCCCTTCCGGGTCAGCACATGGATCAGGACGGGTTCGTTCATATCCTTCGCCGCACGGAACAGACTGATGAGACTCTCCAGGTCATGGCCATCCACGGGGCCCAGATAGGTAAAGCCCATGTTTTCAAAAATCGTCGTGGGCAGCAGAATCCGCTTGACCCGATTTTTGAGACTCCGTGTTACCCGGTAGATCCATTTGCCGCCGGGAATTTTGGCCATAACGCTGCGATAGCGATCCTTCATGCCCAGATACCGCTCCTTGGTGCGCAGCCGGGACAGGTGCCGCGCCATGCCGCCCACGTTGCGGTCGATGGACATTTCGTTGTCGTTGAGAATGACAATCATGGGCTCCCGGCTGTCGGCAGCGTCGTTGAGGCCCTCGTAGGCCATGCCGCCGGTGGCGGCGCCGTCGCCCAGCAGGGCTGCCACGGAATAATGTGCCCCCGTCAGGGTTCTGGCTCTTGCCATGCCCAGCGCGATGGAAACGGCGCTGGAGGCGTGGCCGGCCACAAAAGCATCCGCATCGCTCTCGCAGGGCTTGGGAAAGCCGGCAATGCCGCCCAACTGCCGCAAATGGGCAAAATCCGCCCGGCGGCCGGTGAGCAGCTTGTGGATATAGGACTGGTGTCCCACATCAAAAACGAGGCGATCCGTCCGGGTATCGAACACGGTTTCCAGAGCTACCGTCAGCTCCACAACACCCAGATTGGAGGCCAGATGACCGCCGGTTTTGGATACGTTTTCGATCAGGAACCGGCGGATTTCCTCGCACAGGACCCGCCGCTGCTCCTCACTCAGCCGGATCAGGTCATCGTGGCCGTTGATATTCTCTAATATACTCAAAGTTCAACACAACCTGTTATTTCGTTTTTTGTTTCTTCCTGCGGAAGATCTTCCGGGGATTGTGAATCGCCCACAGGAGCTTGCCTACGGCGTGCACAATCTGCGTGCAGGAATTGACGGCAAAGGTCTTGCCGATGGCTTTGCCGCCGACGGTCAGGCCGGCGACCAGGGCGGACAGCAGCAGTGAAACCGCCGTGGGCCAGGAAAACTCGAAGCGCAGCAGAAGCTGGGACGCCACCGTGGCGGAGGCGGAGCCCGCCACAACGCCGCAGATGTCGCCCACCACGTCGTTGCAGATGGAACTGACCCGCTCGGCCCTGCGCAGCAGAGAGATGGCCTCCTGGGCGCCAGGGACCTTCCGGGCGGCCATGGAATGGAAGGGCTTTTCGTGGGCAGAGGCCACGGCCATGCCGATCACGTCAAACACGATGCCCAAAAATACGATAAACAAAAGGATGAGAAAGGCAACGACAATGCCGCTGCTGGCCATGATCTCATCGGAGATCAGGCTGATGATGCCGGAAATGAGTATGGTAACGAAAAAAATTGTGACGACCCAACGGATCGTCTTGCCGCGCTGGTTTTTGGAAGCGCCGGGGTCTGATTTTGACACAGGGATTTCTCCTTTGAAATGAAAAAAGACGGCGGCAGACAGGATAAATCTTACGGCTTAGGTCGGGTTGGTTTTCCCCGGACGGAACCTGCCGTTGCCGCACAGGCCGTTTCCGTTTGATCCGTCCTCTCAAGCGTTGCCGACTTGATTACCCGATTGCCACTGAGTCCGTACTGCAATCCCCTGCCTGCCCTTTTACGACAGCCTAGGTGATTTCCACGACAGAGCAAACCAAATCTTAGCCTCTTTTGCAAGGATGATTTCCAGAAGCAATGTCGCCCAGCGCTTTGGCCAATGCGCCCGGACGCGTCTCTTCTTTCCCAGCATACTCACTCAAGGCAGGCTACTCTGCACGCAGCACACGATTCTGTGCACCGCCTTGCAGGTTCTTACATGGCTCGTACGCGAAGAGGCTTCCGCCAATGGAGTTCTCAACTTCGTCGCACAACACCAGGTCTCCACGGAAGCCGGGTCGTATACTCCATGCCATTGGAGTGCGCCCGGGATCCTTAACCCCCAGCATCCACCCTAAACTGGGCGTAAAAAGCAGACACAAGGGACTTCATCGATGTGCCCTTCATAGGATTTTTAGGCCCTACCTGGAAGAGGCCGCTCTGACTAGGATACTGCGCCGTCATTTTTATTTTAGCATGAATTGAATGAATATACAAGAGGATTTTCATAAAATCTTTTCCGTCCGGCACGGCAGGGCCGTTACCGGGCATAAAGCTGATAAACCAGCCAATTCAGAAGCCGAACCGGAAGAATCCGGGACAGAAGCACAAAAAAGCGGTAGTCCGTCCGCAGGGAGTAAAGCGGCTTCACAGATTTTTTCCCGACCAGGCGGCACAAAAACCGGGCGACCGCTGCAGGTTCCATTCCGTTTTTCTCATCCTGTTCCATTTTTTCCACGGAGCGGGAGACTCTGCCGCCGTATTCCGCATCGCCGGCGTTGGCTTTTTTCCTTGCCGCGGTGAAGCCGGTGCGGATATCCCCGGGCATGACCGCGCACACGGAGATTCCGTATGGCCGAACCTCGTTGCCCAAAGCCAGCGTATAGGCGTTCACGGCCGCTTTCGAGACGGAATAGAAGGTCTGGAACGGAATCGGGATCGCGGCGGCCACGGAGCTGAGATTGAGAATTCTTCCCTGCCCCGCTTTGCGCATATGGGGCAGTACCTCGGCGCACATCCGGGCCATGCTGAAGAAATTCACATCGAACTGCCGCCGGGCGTCGTCCATATCCGTATATTCCGCGGCGCCGGAGATACCGAAGCCGGCATTATTGATCAGAATGTCGATCCGGCCTTCCGCTTCCATGACCGCAGCCACCGCTGAGCGCACGGATTCTTCCAAGGTCACATCCCCGGAAATATGCTGAACGCCGGGGATTTCCGAGGGCCTTCTGCTGATTTCGTAGACACGATATCCGGCGTCCCGCAGGGCGGCAGCGGTCTGCAAACCGATTCCCGAACTGCCGCCGGTCATCACAACGACTTTTTTCATACTGCCGGCCCCCTGATATACCAATCTTCCACAATATCGGAATGGGTCACGACGATCTCAATATCCCGCAGTTCCTCCCGGGTGAAAAAACGCAGCTCCCGGGATTCGGCGCTGATGCGCAATACCGGCTCCTCCGCCAGCTCCAGACCGTAGACCACAATGACCATCCGCCATACGCTGCCGTCCCGGTAGGCCGCGACGCGCCCCGGCTCGCCGTAGACCGCCAGCTTCCGGAACCGCTCCAGCGGGATCCGCAGGCCCAGCTCCTCCCGGATTTCCCGGGCAATGGCCTGCAGCTCGGTTTCGTTTTTCTTGACGCCGCCGCCCACAAGACCCCATGTATTACTGTCTCTGCGCCGCTCCAGCAGCAGCCGGTCGTTCCATGTGAGGATCACATTGGCGCCCAGATGGGCCGGCATGGTGGTTTTCGGGGCATTTTTCGGATCTCCGCGATAAAATGTGACAATGGACATATTCGGTCTCCTCACAGAACATCCGGGACGCGGTATTCTCCGTCGATCAGAACATAGGGGCAGCCATATTTCCGGCACTGCTCCAGATGAAAGCTGTTTTCCGCCATCAGCAGCGCCTTGCTGCACCCGCTGTCGTTCTGGCGCGCCTCAATATCGGAGGCGTGGGCCAAAATGTCGGCATAATGGTTCTCAATGTATTGTCCGGACAGAATCAGGCAGCAATACCGGATTTCGGAAAGATAATCCGTGTCAAAATCCTTCGCATAGTCAAATGGGATGTAGCAGCCCTCCACAATCAAATTCTGCCGGTTTTCAATGGCGGTTTTGATGATTTCCCGAACCACCGGCCAGAGATATTCGGTCAGCCGGTCATCCTCCTCCGGGGTAAGATCGGTGTATCCGCTGCGGATCAGCCCCATTTTCAGATGGTCAATGGACAGATAAGGATAATGATACTTTTCCAGCAGCCTTTGTGCCAACATGGTCTTTCCCGTATGGGACGCGCCGGCGATCAGCAGGATCATAATGGGTAACTCCTTCCTGTTTTTTCCCATTATATCGCATCTTTCCGCGCTTTTCCACCCTAAAATTCCTGGGGAACGGGTTTTGTGACGCCGGTGCGGCGGGCTCTGTCCAGGCCGCCGGCCATATGGGCCTCCGGATTCCGGGCGAATTTCGCCCGCCGGATGATATCCTCCCCGAATTTGTCCCGGAGTGCGTCCACCGTTTCGTCCAGGCGCAGCTTCCGCTCGAATTTCTCGGGGGTCATTCCGGAAAACAGATCGTACTGCTGGTAGGGCTCGTGGGCAAGCTGGGTAACCTGCACCCCCAACTGCCGCAGCGGAGTCACGCCGTCCCACGCCTCGTCGAACAGCCGGCAGGCCGCCCGAAAGATTTCGGCGGTGATATTGGTGGCGCCGTTCAGCCGGGACTGATGCCCGATGTGGCCAAACTCGTTGGTGCGCAGATGAATGGTGACACAGCTCCCGCATTTTCCGTCCTTCCGCATCCGGGCCGCCACGGTTTCGCACAGGCTCAGCAGCACCGGATAGGCCTGCTGGGAGGTGACCACGTCTGTGGGCGTTGTGACGGAGTTGCCGTAGCCCTTGTTTTCCATGGGCTCGGGTGCCACCATGTCGGCGTTGCGGCCGTTGGCGAAGTGCCAGATGGTTTCCCCCTGCTTGCCCATCCGTTTTTTCAGTACCCGGACATCCGCAGCTGCCAGATCGCCGATGGTGTAGATTCCCAGCATTTTCAGCTTCCGCTCGGTGGCGGGCCCCACCAGAAACAGCTCCCGCACCGGCAGGGGCCACATTTTCCCGGCCACTTCCTCGGGAAACAGCGTGTGAACCTTGTTGGGCTTTTCAAAATCCCCCGCCATCTTGGCCAGCAGCTTATTGCTGGAAATGCCCACGTTGACGGTAAAACCCAGCTCCTCCCAGACCCTCCGGCGCAAGGTGTCGGCGGCAAGGCGGGGACTGCCCCAGAGCCGTTCTGTGCCGGTCATGTCCACCCACGCTTCATCGATGGAATACTGCTCCACCACCGGGCTGAACTGCCGCAGCAGCGCCACAAAATGGCGGGACGCCTCCACATACAGCCCGTAGTCCGGCGCCACAACTTTCAGCTTGGGGCATTTTTCCATTGCCTGAAACAGCGGCTCTCCGGTTTGAATGCCGAATTTCTTGGCCGGCATACTTTTGGCCAGAATGATGCTGTGGCGGGATTCCCTGTCCCCGGCCACCACGGAAGGAATGTCCCGCAGATCCTCCGTCTCCCCCAACATCTTCACCCGGTAGGCCGCCGACCAGCTCAGGAAGGCCGAATTGGCGTCCACATGAAAGATCACCCGTTCCGCCATGTCAGTACACCCGCCGGAAGAAGCACCAGCTATGGGAACGGATGGTATACTTCAGCTCGAACAGCCATTCCTTTCCCTCCACCGTTGCCTTGCACAGGAAGATCTGCGCCTCGATGCCCACATACTGGACGCTCTTGGAACTGACGATTTCATCGATATCCACCCGGAGCAGCCGATGCTCCTCATCCTCCATGCGCATCCGCAGCGGACGGATCTCCCCGCCGGCGCTGCAGACGGAAATCACATCCACCGGATGATTCCGCACCATAAGCGCCCACCTCCATTTCGTTCGTTTGTTCTATTATAGCACATTCGTTCGATATTCGCAAGAGGAAATTTTCGGTTGATTTTTGCATCCCGTCTGGTATAATGCAAAGAAAACCGTCCGTGATGGGAGAAGAAAGAATGCTGAGATACCCCTGCCTTGTGCTGGATCACGATGACACCGTAGTGCGCAGCGAGGCCACCGTCAATTACCCCTACTTCTGCCGGGTGCTGGAGCGCTTCCGCCCCGGGCAGGAAATCACGCCCCGGGAATATACCGAAGGGTGCTATCATCTGGGCTTTGTCAATCTGTGCCGGCAGTATTACAGCTTCACCGACCAAGAGCTGGATGCGGAGTACCTCGGCTGGCTGGACTATGTGCGGAATCACATCCCGGAGCTCTGCCCGGGCATGGACCGGATCATCCGTCGGCAAAAACAGGAGGGCGGACTGGTCTGCGTCCTGTCCCAGTCCGGCAGGGAGAACATCCTCCGGGATTACCGCGCCCACATCGGCATCCTGCCCGACGCCGTCTACGGCTGGGATCTTCCGCCGGAGCAGCGCAAGCCTTCCCCCTGGGCGCTGAGGGATATCATGGAACGCTATTCCCTCTCCCCTTCCCGGATCCTGGTGGTGGACGATATGAAGCCCGCCTGTCAGATGGCAAGGGAGGCCGGCGTGGAGATCGCCTTCGCCGGCTGGAGCCGGGAGGATTTTCCGGAAATCCGCAAGGAAATGCGCGGTCTGTGCGATTATTCCTTCGATTCGACGGAAGAACTGGAAAAGTTCCTGTTTGATTCCCTTGACATCCATGGTATAATATCCGCGTAAGGGGGTGAGCCGTTTGGAAAAGGAAAGCATCAAAGTCATGGCCCGGAACCGGGAAGCCAGCCACGAATACTTTATCGAAGAAGAGATGGAAGCCGGCATCGAGCTGTGCGGCACCGAGGTCAAATCCATCCGGGCAGGCACTCTGAACCTGAAGGACGCCTGGTGCGGCATCAAGGACGGTGAGCTGCTCATCAACCAGATGCACATCTCCCCCTATGACCACGGCAATATCTTCAACCGGGATCCCCGCCGTCCCCGCCGCCTGCTGATGCACCGCCGGGAGATCATGCGGCTCTACGGCAAGGTCAAGCAGGACGGCTACGCCCTGATTCCCCTGTCCGTCTATTTCAAGGGCAGCCGGGTCAAGGTCAAGGTGGGCCTGTGCAAAGGCAAAAAGCTGTACGACAAAAGACAATCCGCGGCCGAACGGGACGCCAAGCGTCAGATCGACCGCGCCATGAAGGAGAGATATTGATATGAATCCCACTTTTCGGATCACCATGGAAAACGGCGGCGTCATCGAGGGCGAGCTGTACCCCGACAAGGCACCCCAGAGCGTGTACAATTTCATCGATCTGGCCAACCACAATTATTATGACGGTCTGATCTTCCACCGGGTCATTCCCGGCTTTATGATTCAGGGCGGCTGCCCTGAGGGCACCGGCATGGGCGGCCCCGGCTACTGCATCAAGGGCGAGTTCTTCTACAACGGCGTCAAGAACGACCTGCGCCATAAGCGGGGCGTGCTGAGTA
Source organism: Bacillota bacterium (assembly GCA_029007925.1). Taxonomy (GTDB): domain Bacteria; phylum Bacillota; class Clostridia; order Oscillospirales; family Oscillospiraceae; genus Faecousia. Next base: position 14,719 of record JAQXIT010000086.1, read on the forward strand.
TGGCCCGTTCCTCCTCCCCCAACTCCGCCGGCAGCCAGTTCTTCATCATGCACGCCGACGCCAAGCATCTGGACGGCCAGTACGCCGCCTTCGGCAAGGTAACCTCCGGCATGGAGGTGGTGGACGCCATTGCTTCCGTCCGCACCAACGCCCAGGATCGGCCGCTGGAGGAGCAGAAGATCGCCTCCGTCACCGTGGACACCCATGGGGAGACCTATCCCGAGCCCAAAAAGCTCCCGGATCCCTACGGCCGCTTCTGATGGCATATCGGATTCTGATCGGTTCCACCAATCCCAGTAAAGTTCAAAATCTCACTCATCGGCTGTCCCGATTTTCCGATGTGGTTTGCTGTTCCCCTCAGGAGCTGGGGCTGGAGATCCGCATCCCGGAGACGGGAAAAACCATGGCGGAAAACGCGCTGCTGAAAGCGAAGGCGTTTCATGGGGCCAGCGGCCTGCCGGTGCTCAGCGGGGATTCCGGGCTGTATTTCGCGGAGTTCCCCATGGAGGATCCCCGGCAGCCCGGTGCCCACATCCGCCGTGTGGATGGCAGGACTCTGGAGGATGAGGAAATGATCGATTATTACGGCGGCCTGGCCCGGCAGTTCGGCGTTCTCCACGCCTGCTACTGCAACGCCTTTGCCGCCGTGGACGAATCCGGCCGGGTGGAGGTATTCTTTCAGGATGATCCGAAGGATCCCGACTTTTTCGACGCCTTCGGTTTTCTCCTGTGCGGCGAACCTCATAAAAAGCGAAATCCAGGCTGGCCGCTGGACAGCCTGAGCATGGATCCCTATTTCCGCCGGTATTGGTTTGACATTGCCGACGAGGAATACAACATTCCGGAGCTGGCGTTCCGCCGACGCAATGAGGATCGTTTCAACCGGAATCTCAACCAATTTTTGGAGCGCTTTTTCGGCTTGACAGAGAAATAAATCTCTGTTATGCTTGAAAAGAATCATCCGGGGCCGTACTGGTTTCGACGGGGGCAGTGAGGCCGGAATAGCGGGCCGTGGCGCCTGACCACGATAAAACGGGTACCTTTTAAATTTAACTGACAACAATCCTGTTGCCCTGGCTGCCTGATTAGGCGCCCATCCGCCCCGGAGGGTCCACTCCTCCGGGCTCGGGTGTGATCGAAAGTGGAGAACGTGCGTGCGCTAAGCTTTGCGCGCACCACGCATCATGAAGCTACCAAATTCCGTAGGGTGTTTGTTCCCGCCGGAATGAGGGAATGTAAATAACAAACTGCGCCCGGAGAGGTTCCCTCCAAGTTGTTTTCGGACAGGGGTTCGATTCCCCTCGGCTCCACCACGAAA
>JAQXIT010000087.1 GCA_029007925.1 Bacillota bacterium
GTTCTGGTGTATGTGCTGGATCAGGTGCTGCGGCTGCTGCATCCCTTCATGCCCTTCATTACCGAAGAAATCTGGCAGAGCCTGCCCCACGAGGGCGACGCCCTGATTGTGGCCAGGTGGCCGGAATTCCGGGAGGAGCTGGCGTTTGCCACCGAGGAAGCTCACATGGAGTCCGTCATGAACGCCATCCGCGCCATCCGTGCCCGCCGCACAGAGATGAACGTGCCGCCCTCCAAGAAGGCCGCCCTCTATATACTCACCTCCAAGCCGGAGGTCTACGCCGAGGGCGAGGGCTTTATTCAGCGGCTGGCTTATGCTGACGCCGTCACCATGCTCACCGCCGAGCCGGAGAATCTGGACGGCATGGTCTGCTGCACCACCGCCGACGCCAAGCTGTATATCCCCATGGGTCAGCTGGTGGATGTGGCCAAGGAGCTGGAGCGGGTCTCCAAGGAGCTGGAAAGGGCCAGAAAGAACCTCCAGTCTCTGGAAGGCAAACTGGCCAACGAGAGCTTCGTCTCCCGGGCGCCGGAGGCCGTGGTCAATGCCGAGCGGGAAAAGGCCAAGCGGGCGAGGGATCTGATCGCCCAGCTCACCGAAAGCGAAGCCGCCCTGCGGAAGCTGTAATTTCATATTGGGACACTCTCTCAGGCAAACCGCCGGTTTGTCTGAGAGAGTATTTTTTTACCTTTCCGATTCCGACGGAAAATGCCGGAGGAAATCTCTATACTGTCTTTGAAATAACGAAGGAGGAATTCCCATGCACTTTACCAGTTTTCTGGAAAACGGGCGCTTGACGGTGGCTCTCACGGGAGAGATCGACCATCACTGCGCCAAAGCCTATATTCAGGCCATTGCCGGCAAAATCGAAGCCTATACGCCGGATGTCTGCGTTCTGGACTTTCAGGATGTATCCTTTGTGGACTCATCCGGCATTGCGGTGGTCATCAACGCCCTGCGGAGTATGACCCAAATTGAGGGCAAGCTGATCCTCACCGGCATCTGCGCCCAACCCATGCGGGTGTTCCGGGCGTCCGGAATCGATAAATTGGTGGAAATCAAGGAGGCTGTATCATGAAATTCGATAACTTTATGATTTTGGAGTTCCCAAGCAAATCCAGCAATGAGGCATTTGCCCGGTCGGCGGTGGCCTGCTTTGCTGCCCAGCTTGATCCCACGCTGGAGGAGCTGGGAGATATCCGCACGGCGGTATCGGAGGCGGTGACCAACTGCATCGTCCACGCCTATCCCAACGAACTGGGGGTCATCACCCTGCGGTGCCGGATCCTGAAGGACAATGTGCTGGACATTGTGGTGAAGGATCGCGGTGTGGGCATCGCGGACATCGAGCAGGCACGGCGCCCCATGTTCACCACCGGCGGCGCCGACCGCAGCGGCATGGGCTTTACCATTATGGAGAGCTTTATGACCACCTTTGAGCTGACCTCGGAGCCGGGGAAGGGAACAACGGTACATATGCGCCGTAAGCTCCAGCGCCGGCAATGAGCAGGCTGGAGGAATTGATCTCCCGTTCCCAATCCGGGGACAGGGAAGCCTCCGAACTGCTGGTAACGGAAAACTCCGGCCTGATCTGGTCGGTGGCCAAGCGGTTTTTGGGCAGGGGAACCGAAGCGGATGACCTGTACCAGCTGGGCTGTCTCGGTTTTCTGAAGGCGGTGGAGGGTTTTGATTCGGAATACGGGACACAGTTTTCCACCTACGCGGTGCCGAAAATTGCCGGCGAGATCCGACGGTTTCTGCGGGATGACGGAGCGGTGAAAGTGTCCCGCTCCGTCAAGGAGCAGGCCGCCGCCATCAAATCCATGCGAAACCAACTGACCTCCATACTCGGCAGGGAACCCAGCATTCAGGAAATCTCCGCGCAGACAGGTTTCTCGCCGGAAGAAATCGCCATGGCGGAGGCCGCCACAGCCGCCACGGAATCCATCCAGCGGGAAACGGGGGAGGACGGCTTCACGCTGGAAAACATCATTACCGACACCGAATCCGAGGAAACGCTGGTGGAGAGGATCTCTCTGCGGCAGGCCATCGGAAAGCTGCCGGAACGGGAGGGTATGGTGATCCGGATGCGGTATTTCCATGGGCTGACCCAGGAACGGGTGGCAAGAGTGCTGTCCGTCAGTCAGGTGCAGGTTTCACGGATCGAAAAAAGAGCGCTGTCCGACCTGCGGGAGCTGCTGAAGTAGAAAATTTGTCTTTACCTTTTCCGGCAAATGCGCTAAAATAGGCTCATCTTACAGACAGACAGGTGCCGACATGACCGAACAATACGAATCCCGATTTCTTTCCGCACGGAAAGCATACATTTCCGCCCAATTCTCCCGATTGAATGATAAGCAGCGGGAGGCCGTGATGACCACCGAGGGTCCGCTGCTCCTGCTGGCCGGTGCCGGCAGCGGAAAAACCACCGTGCTGATCCACCGGATTGCCAACCTGATCCGCTTCGGCTGCGCTTCCGACAGCGGGGAGCTTCCCGTTTCCGTCCGGGAGGAGGACGTGGAATTTCTGGAAAATCTCCCCCCGGAGCCATCGGATTCTGACCGTGACCGGGCGGATATGCTGTGTGCCCTTCGCCCCGCGGCACCCTGGAGCATCATCGCCATTACCTTCACCAATAAGGCCGCCAATGAGCTGAAAGACCGTTTGTCCGCTCTGCTGGGGGATGACGCCCAGGATATCTGGGCGATGACCTTCCATTCCGCCTGCTGCCGGATACTTCGCCGGGATGCCGAGCGGGTTGGCTACGGCCGGGGCTTTACCATCTAC
>JAQXIT010000088.1 GCA_029007925.1 Bacillota bacterium
CACCGGCGGTATTGGTACCACCATCTTCTATATCCTCGGCTCCATTCTGCTGGTGGGCGCCGTGGTTCTGCTGGTGACCAAGAAGCGCATGAGCGTCAACGGCTGATTTTCCCCCGCGTAACACGTTCGCAACCCTGCTGCAAGCCCCGGGGAGGATCTTCCTCCCCGGGAACGCAGCGGCGAGGAGAACCCTGAATGAAGAGGAAGAAACACAATTTTACAACAATCCTTCTGGTCCTGATCCTTCTTATAGGGCTGTCCCTGCTGCTGTATCCATCCGTCAGCGACTACTGGAACTCCTTTCACCAATCCCGCGCCATCGCCCAGTACTCGGAACAGGTTGCCAATCTGGACGCGGAGCGCTGCGAAGCCCTGCTGCAGGCCGCGGCGGACTACAACGCTTCCCTCCTGGGCCGGAGCAACCACTATCTGCTCAGCGACACCCAGCAGGCACAGTACGAAGCCCTGCTGAATATATCCGGCACCGGCGTCATGGGCTACATCGAGATTCCCGAGATCAACTGCTCCCTGCCCATCTACCACGGCGTCTCCAACGCCGTCCTGCAGATCGCGGCGGGTCATCTGGAATGGACCAGTCTGCCCGTGGGCGGCGAAAGCACCCACTGCGTCCTCTCCGGCCACCGGGGACTTCCCAGCGCCAAGCTGTTTACCAATCTGGACAAGCTGGAAATCGGCGATCTCTTTATGCTCCGGGTGCTGGACGAGGTTCTGACCTACGAAATCGATCAGATTCTGATCGTGGAACCCCAGGAAACCGCCGCGCTGGAAATCGTGGAGGGCGCGGACTACTGTACCCTGGTTACCTGCACTCCCTACGGAATCAATACCCACCGGCTTCTGGTTCGGGGGCATCGGGTCGACAATCTGGAGGAGGCCAAGACCGTCCGGGTCACGGCCGACGCCATTCAGATCGAGCCTCTGCTGATCGCGCCCATCGTAGCCATGCCGATCCTGCTGCTGCTTATGATCTCTCTGCTGCTGCCCAAGCGGCATCACAAAAAACAAGGAGGTGACACCGATGAAGAATAGATTGTGGGCATGGGCTGCCCTTTCCCTGTGTCTGCTGCTTCTGCTGCCGTTGACAGCAGCCGCCGCGGAGAATCTGGATCCCGTTCACGAAAACCGGCTGACCATCTCCTTCCGGGACAACGGAACATCTCTGACAGGCGCGGAATTCAATCTTTATCGGGTCGCGTCCATGGACTCCGACGGAAAGCTGACCGTCACCGAAACCTTCTCCCGATATCCCGTGGATTTTGGGACTTGGGATGAGGAAACCCTGCGGATCCTCGCCGCCACGCTGGAGGGCTATGTCCTCCGGGACGGCCTGACGCCCTTCTGGAGCGGGAAAACCGACGCCAACGGGATCATCGCCCTGCGGGATCTGCCCATCGGGCTGTATCTGGTGCTGGGCTCCAATCACACACAGGACGGCTGGGTGTATGAAACCGTACCGTTTATGGTGAAGCTTCCCTCCCGGGACGCCGAAACCGGCGAATGGCTCTATGACGTGGTCGTTCAGCCCAAGCTCAGCAAGCGGCCGGTGCAGGAGGGCGGTTCCCTCACCCGGAAGGTTCTGAAGGTCTGGGCCGACGACGGCAATCAGCAGAATCGCCCCAAGGAAATCACCGTCCAGCTTCTGCGGGACGGCGTGGTCTGGGACACCGTGACGCTGAATGCCGAAAACCGGTGGCGCCATACCTGGGCGGATCTGGATGACCGGTATCACTGGGTCGTCGTGGAAAGCACGCCGGAGAATTACACCGTGGAGATGACCCAGGAGGGCATCACCTTCGTAATTACCAACACCTATACCGCCCCTCCGTCACTTCCGGTGAATCCCGACAACCCGGATCTTCCCCAGACCGGGCAGCTTTGGTGGCCGGTGCCGGTACTGGCGGCTGTGGGACTGCTGATGATCGTCATCGGCCTGCTACGGCGCAGGAGTGCGGGCTATGAAGAATAAAAAAGGTTTGTTCTGGATCGTCACGGGGCTGCTGCTGATTGCGGCGGCCCTGTGTCTCACAATCCGCAATTTTCAGGAGGAACGGAACGCGGAAGTGTCCGCCAAGACGGCAGTACAGCAGTTGGAAGGTTTCCTACCCACACAGGCTCCCACCCATCCCGCCTCCCCGACACCGGGTACGCCTCCCCAGACCCTTCCGGCGGAGGAAACGGAGATCCCGGACTATATTCTGGATCCAAGCATGGAAATGCCGGTGCGGAATCTGGACGGACAGGATTACATCGCCATACTGGAGGTTCCCACGCTGGAGCTGACGCTGCCGATCATCAGTCAGTGGAGCTATTCCGCGCTGAAGATCGCGCCATGCCGGTACGCAGGCTCCGCCTACACCGACGATCTGATCCTCGCCGGGCATAACTACCGGGTGCATTTCGGCCCCCTGCGGAACCTAAAGCCGGGGGATCCCCTGATCCTGACGGATATGGACGGGAACCGCTTCACCTATGAGGTAGCACTGGTGGAGATCCTGGAGCCTACCGCCGTGGAGGAAATGAAAAGCGGCGGCTGGGATCTGAGCCTTTTCACCTGCACCTTGGGCGGTCAGAGCCGCATTACCATCCGCTGTCAGCGGACGGAGCCGTAAGGCTTTTTACAGCGGATTGTTGTTTTTTTCGGATACTCACGGTATAATAGAAGCATCTTTTCGATGCAAGTGAGGCTTTTTCATGGATAATCTGTTCAATCCCGACGGTAAGCTGATGCGCTGGGGCATCAAATTCACGGACCTGTTGCTGCTGCAGCTTCTGACGCTGCTTTGCTGCCTGCCTGTTTTCACCGCCGGCGCGTCCTTCACCGCCATGCACAAGGTGCTTCTTCAGCTCCGGCGGGACGAGGAAAGCGGCATTATCCGAACCTTTTTCCGTTCCTTCCGGGAGAATTTCCGGCAGGCCTCGGTGCTCTGGCTGTTATTCGCGGTGCTGTTTCTGTCGCTGTACCTGAACTGGAAGATCCTCACCGGCGAAAATGCGGTGCCCATGTTCAAGGTGATCCGCTTGCTGTTCCCCACCATGCTGCTTCTGGCACTGCTGGGTTTTGTCTGGGTGTTCGTAATTCTGTCCCGGTACCGCAACAGCATCTGGGGAACCCTGCGGTCGGCCTTCCTGGTGGGGCTGGCTCATCCGCTGTACTCCCTCGGCATGGCGCTGCTGATGCTCCTGCCGCTGATTCTGCTGTTGGTCTCCGTCCAGACCCTCCCATGGCTGATCCTGCTGGGCTTCACCATCCCCGGCTATCTGCAGGCGATGATGTACAGCAAGGTGTTCGACAAGCTGGAAGCCGCCATGCAGGAGCGGGAAGAAAACGCCGGAGACGCCCCGGCATAAATCCAAAAAATCATTCGGTACCACGCGAATCCGCGCGTCGGTATCGTACATCAGCGGTTCTCCCCGCTCCGTTCCCAAAATGCCTATGAGCCGTTTGTGCAGTCTGTCCCTCCCGGGTACGAAAAAACGCCGGGCGGCAATTGAGCCGTCCGGCGGTGTATGATTTGGGTTATTCCGGTGCACAGAAGAAGCGGTAGCCGGTTTCGGAATGGTACGTCTCCCCCGCCCGGGTGATGGGCTGGGGCCACCGGGGGTGGTTCACCGCGTCGGGATAGAACTGGGTCTCCAGGCAGATGCCGCTGCGGTGGATGTAGATCGCGCCGTCCTTACCCGGTTCCCCCTGAAGGAAGTTGCCGGAATAGAACTGGACACCGGGGCAGTCCGTAATCACCTCCATGGTTCTGCCGGACTCCGGGTCGGACAGCACCGCGCAGGGCATGGTGTACACCTCGAAATTGTGGTCGTAGCCGCCCTGCAGCCGCAGCGCGTCGTAGTCTTCCCCGATGTCCCGGCCGATGGGCTTGGGCGTCCGGAAATCCATGGGGGTTCCCTCCACGCTGCGGAGCTCCCCGGTGGGGATGCTCTCGGCGTCGGCGGGATTGAAAAACCGGGCGGGCATACACAGCACCTGCTCCATGGCCTTGCCGCACTTTTCATGGCCGGCCAGGTTAAAGTAGCTGTGATTGGTCAGATTGAACACGGTGTCCGCGTCGCAGACCGCGTCATAGCGGATCCGCAGGGTCTGTCCCTCCAGCGCGTAGGTCACGCTGATCTCGGCATTGCCGGGGAAGCCCTGATCTCCGTCGGGGCTGCTGAGGGTCAGGCGGATCCGGCTTTCTTCCGCCTGCGCCACCGTCCACAGCCGGTCTTTGTAGTATGCCCAGCCGCTGTGGAGGTTGTTGCGGCCATTGTCATTGGGATCCAGGCGGCACTCCCGGCCGTTCAGACGGAAGGCGGCGCCGCCGACCCGGTTGGCATTGCGTCCCACCGTCGCGCCGAAGAAGGTGGTGCTGGCGGCGTAGCGGTTGGGATCGTCAAAGCCCAGCACCACGTCCGCCAATTTTCCCTGCCGATCCGGCACATACAGCCGCACAAGGGTGGCGCCGTAGTCGGAGATTTCCGCAGTGATTCCGTCGCCGGAAATGGTGTACAGCGACGGCACCGAGCCGTCGGGCAGGATTCCGAAAGGTTTTTTCATCATGGTTTTCTCTCCCGTTCCGTAAGCCGGCAGATTATTCCCCGGCTTCCATCTCCACGCCGCCCTGGGGACGGATGGACAGCACATGGCAGGCGCCCTCGCCCAGCGCGGCATCGATGCCGGCGCGGAAGGCTTCCAGCCGGTCGAAGGGCACGAAGGCCTGCACCGTACCGGCGAAGCCGCCGCCGTGAACCCGGAACGCTCCCGTTCCCTCCAGATACCGCTGGCACAGCGCCAGCGCCACGGCCACCTCCTGATGCTCCGTGCGTCCGGCGGGGATGACATTCTGCAGGTACATATAGGAAGAGCGGCCGCTTTCCCCCACCAATTTCAGGAAGGTATCGAAATCTCCCGCCCGCAGCGCCGCCGCCTGCAGGGGTACCCGGGCGTTATCGGCGTAGAAGTGGACGGCACGCAGCACCGCCCGGTCGCCGCAGGTCTCCCGCAGGGCGGGAATGGCGGCATAGAAGTCCTTTTCGTCGATCTCGGTGAGCACTTCCTTGCCAAAATAAGCGCAGACGGCCTTCAACTCGGAGGGAATGGCGGCATACTCATCGGTGAGGTCGGCGTGACTGGCACGGGAGTCGATGATGCACAGTGCGTGACCGCAGGCGGAGAAATCGAAATCCACGGATTGGATGTCCGGCTTGTTCCGGTCGAAGAAATCAATGGTCACAAGGCCGCCCACGGCGGAAGCCGTCTGATCCATCAGGCCGCAGGGCTTTCCGAAGAATACGTTCTCGGCGTACTGACCGATCATGGCAATCTCCGGCTGGGATACCTTCCCGTCATAGAACAGATGGTTGATGATCGTACCCACCAGCACCTCGTAGGCAGCGGAGGAGCTGAGGCCGGAACCGGGCAGGACGGTGGAGCGCACATAGGCGTCGAAGCCCGCCACCCGGCAGCCCAGTTGGGCGAAGCGAGCCGCCACGCCCCGGATCAGGGCGGGAGTGGAATTGATCTCCTCCGGCAGAGGCTGCAGTTCACTCAGATCCACCTGCGCCATGGGATAGCCCTCGGATTGGATCCGGATCCGGTTGGTGCCGTTGACCCGGACGGCGGCGACGGTATCCAGATTCACCGCGGCGGCCAGAACCCGGCCCCGCTGGTGATCCGTATGGTTGCCGCCGATTTCGGTGCGGCCGGGGGCGGAAAAATAGCGTTCCGGCAGGCAGCCGAAGGTCTCCCGGAAACCGGCGTCCAAGGCTGTACGCCGTTCCGCGCTGAGGCGAAGAGCAGAAACATTCATATGTATTTCCTCCATATGGGATGATTTGCCTCCATTATATAACATCGCGCCAGAAAACGGAAGTCCTTTTTCGAAAAAGCACGGAACCGAAATGACTTTCGGCTCCGTGCTTTTTCTCACCCGTCCGCAAAGACTCTCAGGCTCAGATTCCGGATTTCCATTTTTCCGTCATAGGTGCCGGGCATTTCCCAACCCAGGTTGATGCCGTCGATATACACCGTGTCCATGGTGATGCCCTGCATATACCCCCGCTCCCGGGCCAGAGCCAGCGCCCGCCTGACAAAGGGCAGCACGTCGATGTCCACATCGATCCACCCGCCGTCCACGGTCACCTCCCGATCCCGGTAGGCCCGGGTGGGCACCTGATAGATGAACAGTCCGGAGGCGTCGGCCTTGCCGGAATCCCGGCTGCCCCGTTCCCCGTCGAACTGGAAGCGGTTGTCAAACAACGTCAGGCCGAACCAGACCATTTCCGTCTCCCCTTTGCCGGTGATGCCCTTGATATAGAGATA
>JAQXIT010000089.1 GCA_029007925.1 Bacillota bacterium
GTGGAGGCCACCGTGTCCGCCGAGAAGCACCCTCTGTATCAGGGGGAGCTGGGGCCGGTGCTCACCGCCCGGAGGGTGGAACCGGCGGAGAAAGCGGATCCGGAAGTCGCGGCCTTTTAATACGAATGCGGAGCGGTACGAAGGTACCGCTTCGTTTTTTTGTTTCTGAGGGTTGACAATGGCAAATGCTGTCGCTATAATAGGCAACAGGTGTTGCACAACAAATGTTGCGGAAAGGAGAAACGCATATGCCGCCAAAATGCAGATTTACCAGAGAGCAGATCGTTCAGGCCGCTCTGAACCTGACCAGGCGGGAGGGTATCGGCGCCGTTACCGCCAGAGCCGTAGGCGCGGAGCTGAATTCCTCATCCAAGGTGGTGTTCGGGCTGTTTGAAAGTATGGAGGAGCTGCAGAGGGAAGTAATCCACGCTGCGGACGCACGTTATCAAGCCCGGATCCGGCAGGAGATGGCTGCCGGCCGTTATCCGCCCTACAAAGCCAGCGGCATGGCCTACATCGGTTTTGCGAAGGAGGAGCCGGAGCTGTTCCGGCTGCTGTTTATGCGGGACAGAACCCGGGAGACACAGGCTTCCGAATCCGCTGAGACTCAGATGCTGACCGGCATGCTCCGGGACAGCATGGGACTCAGTGAAGAAAGTGCCAGGATCTTCCATCTGGAGATGTGGATCTGCGTTCACGGAATTGCCACCATGCTGGCAACCCAGTATCTGGAATGGGACTGGGAGATTATCAGCCGTATGATGTCGGATCTCTACGACGGTCTGCGGCGGCGCTATCAGGAGGAAAATCGGAATGAATGCCATTGAAACGGTGAATTTGACAAAGCGGTACCGGGATGTGACCGCCGTGGACAGCCTGAATCTGACGGTCGGGCAGGGGGAGCTGTTCTCGCTGCTGGGCATCAATGGCGCGGGAAAGACCACAACCATCAAAATGCTGTGCTGCCTGACCCGGCCCAGCGGCGGAGACGCGTATCTGATGGGGCACAGCGTAACCAAGGATGCGCCTGCGGTCAAAGCGCTGATTGGCGTCTCGCCTCAGGAGACGGCGGTAGCGCCCAATCTGACGGTGGGGGAAAATCTGGAACTGATGTGCGGCGTCCACGGATTCCGGCGGGAGAAAACCATCCAGCGGGTGGAGGAGCTGACACGTCAGTTCGAACTGACCCCCATTCTGGGGAAAAAGGCCGGTAAGCTCTCCGGCGGATGGCAGCGTAAGCTCAGCATTGCCATGGCGCTGATCGGTGAGCCGAGGATCCTGTTTCTGGATGAGCCCACCCTGGGTCTGGATGTGATTGCCAGAAGCGAGCTGTGGGATACCATCCGCGCTCTGAAGGGGAAAACCACCGTCATCCTCACCACCCACTATATGGAGGAGGCGGAGGCGCTGTCGGATCGGATCGGGATTCTCCGGGACGGCAGGGTATTGGCACTGGGAACCGTGGATGAGCTGAAGAAGGCTGCCGGTACGGAAAAGTTTGAGGATGCCTTTATCGCTATTGTAAAGGGGGCGGGGAAATGAAAATGCTGTCATTCGCCAAACGAAACAGCCGGGAGATTCTCCGGGATCCCCTGACCGTTGTATTCAGTCTGGGCTTTCCGGTGGTTCTGCTTCTGCTGCTGACTGCCATTCAGGCCAATGTACCGGTAGCGCTGTTTGAGATTTCCCACCTGACACCGGGCATCACGGTGTTCGGACTTTCCTTCATGACGCTCTTTTCCGCAACGCTGATCGCCAGGGATCGGGAAAGCGCGCTGCTGCAGCGCCTTTATACAACACCCCTGACCGCCGCTGATTTCATTTTCGGATACGCCCTTCCCATTGTGCCCATCTCGGTGGGGCAGTGCGTAGTCTGTTATGCCTTGGCTATCATTCTTGGACTCCCGGTGACGGCGACAATTCTTTATGCCGTACTGATGATTCTGCCGGTATCGCTGTTTTTCGTGGGACTGGGGCTGCTGTGCGGAAGTCTGTTCAGCGTCAAGCAGGTGGGCGGCATCTGCGGTGCCCTGCTGACCAATCTGACCGCCTGGCTTTCCGGCGTCTGGTTTGATCTGAAGCTGGTGGGCGGTGCCTTTGAGAAGATCGCTTATCTGCTGCCCTTCGTCCACGCGGTGGAGCTGGAGAGAGCCGTTCTGGATGGCCGGTATGCCGATATGCTGCCACATATCGGCTGGGTCCTGGGCTACGCCCTGCTGATTATGATTGCCGCCGTGATCCTTTTCCTGCGGCAGATGAAAGATCGGTAGCCGACAAACAAAAATTCGAAAAAAGAGGTGCATTTTCCGCACCGCTGTGCTATACTGAAGAAAACACAGGAAAGGAGCGGGACGATGTACCAGCCACTTGCGGAGCTGCTGCGTCCCACCTCGCTGGACGAGGTCTACGGGCAGGAGCATATTCTGGGGAAAGGCGCGGTGCTGCGCCGCCTGATCGAGTCGGGAAACATTCCCAACATGATCTTCTACGGCCCCAGCGGAACCGGTAAGACCACCGTTGCCAATATCATTGCCCAGCAGACCAACCGGACGCTGTATAAGCTCAACGCCACCACGGCCTCCACCGCGGACATCAAGGATATCGTCGCCCAGTTGGATACGTTTCTGGCGCCCAACGGCGTGCTGCTGTATCTGGACGAGATCCAGTCCTTCAACAAAAAGCAGCAGCAGTCCCTTTTGGAGCATATCGAGAACGGAAAGATCACCCTCATCGCCTCCACCACGGAGAATCCCTATTTTTATGTGTTCAATGCCATCCTCAGCCGTTCCACCGTGTTTGAATTCCGTCAGATCTCGGCGGAGGCGGCGCTTCAGGCGGTTCACAGGGCTGTAAGATTTCTGGAGGAGCGGACGGCGCTGACGGCGCAGCCGGAGGAAGGCGCGCTGGAGTATATTGCCGGTTCCTGCGGCGGCGACATCCGCAAGGCGATGAATGCCGTGGAGGTACTGTTTTCCGCCGGTCAGCCGGAAGGCGGCGTGCTGCCCCTGACGCTGGCGGATGCCAAGGCGGTGACCCAGAAAAGCGCCCTCCGGGCGGATCGGGAGGGTGATAATCATTACGATCTGGTCTCCGCTCTCCAGAAATCCATCCGGGGCTCCGATCCCGACGCGGCCTGCCATTATCTGGCGCGGCTTCTGGAGGAGGGGCAGATGCAGTCGGCCTGCCGCAGGCTGATGGTCATTGCCTGCGAGGACGTGGGGCTGGCCTTCCCGCAGATCATTCCCATCGTGAAATCCTGCGTGGATGCCGCGCTGATGCTGGGAATGCCTGAGGCGCGGATCCCGCTGGCGGACGCGGCGGTGCTGATGGCCACCTCGCCCAAGTCCAACTCCGCCTACATGGCCATCGGCGCGGCGGCGGAGGATATTCGCAGCGGAAAGGGCAGGGGATTTCCACGGCACCTGCAGAATGTCCACGCAGACACCTTCACCATGGAACGGGAGCAGGGATACCTCTATCCCCACGACTATCCCAATCACTGGGTGCCACAGCAGTATCTGCCGGATGATCTGGTGGGTGCGCACTACTATGAATACGGCTCCAACAAGCTGGAGCAGGCGGCAAAGCAATATTGGGACGCCATTAAAAATCCGTAGCGCACCCGCTGCCGGGATAGTATTCCCAGGACGTCAGATGGCCGCAGGTCAGGAAGTATTCCGGCTCCGGCGGATAATCCGGCGGCGGCAGAATTTCCAGAATGTTCAGCTTGATCTTGTGGGTCGCGGCCTGAACGGATCGGATGTACACGCTGACGGCGTCGCCCACCTTTGCTCGGCTGTCCGGTTCCGACAGACCGGACAGATTGGGTGAAAGCTCGATGAAAAGTCCGTAGGGCATCTGGCTTCGGACAAAACCGGTGACGGTCTGACCGGCACGGAAGCGCGACGCGTTTTCCTCCCAAGTGCCGAACAGCTCCCTTCCCGTGAGGCTGACCCGACCGCTTCGGTCGTCCACGTCCAGCACCGCGGCATAGACGGACTGACCCACCCGGAACCGCTCTGCGGTGGTACGAAGGCGGGAAACGCAGCAGCGGTCGATTCGCATCAGGGCGGGAAAGCCGCAGCCGATATCGCAGAACACCCCGAATTTTGCCGGATTCTGCACCACCGCCGGGATCACGTCTCCCGGACGGAGGGCAGAGAGAAAATAGCTTTTCGCCTCCGCCTGAGCGGCCCGGCGGGAAAGAATGGCGATGCCGTCCTTCCGGAAGCTCAGCACCTGAAAACTGACGGGCTTGCCGACACGGGAAAGAACCGTGTAGCTGCGGGTTCGGCCGTCGGCGGCGGGCAGCGCCGTTTCTTCCCGGGGAATCACGCCCCGGAGCCTCCCCAGATCCACATGGAGATTCTGATATTCGTCACATTTGACGCACATTGCCTGAAAGATGGCGCCGCTGCCCACATTCCGCTGGAGAGTTTCCGGGCTGGGCGGCGAAGCGTATAGTCCCTCCGGGCGATATGGCTGCATAATCATTCCCCCTTTTCACACTATTTTACTGTGCCGTCGGGGCGCATATGACTGGAGAAGAAGCATGGATATTCGGCTTGGTGACACCCTGGTTATGAAAAAGATCCATCCCTGTGGGGAAAAGCGCTGGCTGGTTCTGCGGACCGGCGCGGATTTCCGCCTGAAATGTCTCGGCTGCGGCCATGAGATCATGGTACCGAGATTCAAGGCGGAGAAAAATATCCGAAGCGTGGAGCGCCCGGAAAATCCTTCGACGGAATCAAACGGCACCTGAGCGCATCGGCTGCCGACTTACCACACACGAAAGCATCCCCGGCGGGAATCCGCCGGGGATGCGCTTTTTTTGGCGCGTCACCGTGACTGCAAAGCGACGAACTTTTTTCTGCCGCCGGGCTATACTGTTGCCATGACAAGGGAGGTGAAGGCTTTGAAGGTATATCTGGATCTGGCGGTGCTGCTGAATTTTCTCGTGGATTTTCTGCTGCTGATGGGAGCGAATCGCCTCTGCGGATATCCCATGGCACCGGGACGGGCGGCGGCAGCGGCCGCTCTGGGCGGAATATACGCCGGTGTGTGCCTGATTCCGTCCTTTCGTTTCATGGGAAATCTGTTCTGGCGGCTTGTAAGTCTTGCCGTCATGGCGGCGGTGGCCTTCGGCCGGAATCGAAGCGCCCTGCGGCGCGGCGTCCTGTTCGTATTCCTGAGTATGGCGCTGGGAGGCATCGCGCTGGGACTGGGCACGGGAGGCTTTGCTTCTTTGGCGGCCGCCGCCGGAGGCGTGTGCCTTCTGTGTGTCGTGGGATTCCGGGGAAAGGCCGGCGGCAGAGCTTATGTGACCGTGAAGATCACCTCCGGCGGAAAGACCCGGGTGCTGACCGCTCTGCGGGATACCGGGAACACCCTCCGGGATCCCATGACCGGACAGGCGGTGCTGGTGGCGGGAGCGGACGTGGCATGGGATCTGTTCGGTCTGACACGGGAGGAGCTGAAAACTCCCATAGAGACCATCACCGCCGGAAGAGTCCCCGGCCTTCGGCTGATCCCTTACCGGGCAGTGGGGCAGCCGGGCGGGATGCTGCTGGCTGTCCGGGTGGAGGGTGTGGTCATTGACGGGCAAAAGGCGGGGGATCTGGTGGCCTTCGCGCCGCAGATCCTCGACGGAGGAAAAACATATCAGGCTTTGGCAGGAGGGGTATTATGATGGAGCGTTTTCGGAAACTGTTGGATTGGCTGGGGCTTCTGCCAGATGAGGAAATCTATTACATAGGCGGCACTGACGTGCTTCCGCCGCCGCTGAAGGGACAGGAGGAGCAGGATGCGCTGGAAGCGCTGGAGCAGGGGGACGAGGCTGCCAAGCAGCGGCTTATCGAGCATAATCTGCGGCTGGTGGTGTATATCGCCCGGCGGTTTGAGAATACCGGAGTCAATTTGGAGGATCTGATCTCTATCGGCACCATCGGACTCATCAAAGCCATCGGAACCTATCGACGGGACAAGAATATCAAGCTGGCTACCTATGCGTCACGGTGTATCGAAAACGAAATTCTGATGCACATCCGCAAGATTTCCGGTCAGAAGGCGGAGGTTTCGCTGGATGAGCCTATCAACATGGACTACGACGGCAACGAGCTTCTGCTTTCCGACATTCTCGGCACCGACGAGGATATGATTCTCCGGCCGCTGGAGGATGACGTGGATCTTTGCGTGCTGCGGCAGGCGCTTCTGGAGCTGCCGGATCGGGAGCGGGAGATTGTGCTGATGCGCTACGGTCTCTACGGCCGCAAGGAGCTGACCCAAAAGGAGGTTGCGCAGAAGATGGGCATCTCCCAATCCTACATCTCCCGGTTGGAAAAGCGGATCATGCTGCGGCTGCGCAAAGAGCTGATCCGGCAGACCAGCTGCGCTTAGAAAAAATTGCTTGCATATTGGGAGCCTCTTTGTTATAATCGATACAAATCAATATCGATATCAAATTATATCGATATGCAATGAGGTGAATTATGGAGCGCAAAGAAATATCCAAAGCGGTACTCAAGCGGCTGCCCGGGTATCTTTCCTATCTGAAATCCACCCAGGACAGCGCTTCCCCCTATATTTCCGCCACGGCGTTGGCCAACGCGCTGAATATGGGCGAGGTGCAGGTGCGAAAGGATCTTGCCATGGTGTCCGACGGCGGGCGCCCCAAGATCGGTTACCTGCGCTCCGGCCTGATCGACGATATCGAGCAGTTTCTTGGCTACGACAACACGACCGACGCGGTGCTCATCGGCGCCGGTAAGCTGGGGCAGGCACTGCTGGGGTACAGCGGGTTTGAGGCCTACGGTCTGAATATCCTGGCGGCCTTCGATGTGAAACCCGTTTCCGACCGGACGGAGGAGGGGAAGCCCATCTTCCACATTTCCCATCTGGAGAGCTTCTGCAAGATGAACAAGGTACTCATGGGTATCATCACCGTCCCCGCGGAGTATGCCCAGTCCGTCTGCGATCAGCTCATCCAATGCGGCATCAAGGCGGTGTGGAATTTCGCCCCCACCCATCTGGATGTACCGGAGAATATTCTGGTGCAGAATGAGAATATGGCCACCAGCCTGGCGGTGCTGAGTATGCACCTTCAGGCACAGATCAAGGAAAAGAAATAAACTCGTAAGGAAAGACCATCCCACTTACGAAAAAGTCCCGCCGCGAATCACGCGGCGGGACATCCTTTATGTGAAGAATCATGAATTTTTTGTAATTTTACTGCCATTACAGTAGATTTGTTCATATTTTAGCTGTACAGTAACCAATAAGAGAAGCAGCTGGCGGAAATATGGCTTCGCACCAATCGGCCGCTGCCGGGCACCTGAAGAATGGAAGCTGAAAACAGGGGCAAATCAGCCCTTACAGAAATTGATTCAGAAAGAAAAGGGGAAATCGTATGAATGAAGTCAAGCGACCCAAGAAACCGTTGATTTTCTACTATGTCATCGTGCTGGCCGTTATGATGCTTCTGAACTTCCTGCTTGTACCGTGGCTGGCGGAGAAGCAGGTCAAGGAAGTGGACTACGGTACCTTCATGACCATGATCGATGAGAAAAACATCGGCAGAGTGGACATCCAGTCCAATCAGATCGTCTTTACGGACAAGGAAGAAACCCAGATCTACAAAACGGCTCCTCTGTACGACCCGACCCTCACCGACCGACTCCACGGCGCCGGCGTCACCTCCTTCGGCAGCGAGATTGTCCAGGAGACCTCGCCTTTTCTCAGCATTCTGCTGAGCTGGATCCTGCCGCTGGTGATTTTCTTTGCTCTCGGACAGTTCCTGACCCGGAAGCTCATGGATAAGGCCGGCGGCCCTAACTCCATGTCTTTCAACATGGGCAAGTCCAACGCCAAGGTCTATGTGAAGTCCTCCGACGGAATCAGCTTTGACGATGTGGAGGGCGTGGATGAGGCGGAGGAGAGCCTGTCAGAGATCGTGGATTACCTCCATGATCCCAGCAAGTACCGGGAGATCGGCGCCACCATGCCCAAGGGCGTGCTGCTGGTTGGCCCTCCGGGTACCGGTAAAACCATGCTGGCCAAGGCCGTAGCAGGTGAGGCTGATGTACCGTTTTTCTCCATCTCCGGCTCCGAATTTGTGGAGATGTTCGTGGGCATGGGTGCTTCCAAGGTCAGAGACCTGTTCAGTCAGGCAAAAGAAAAAGCACCCTGTATCGTCTTTATCGATGAGATCGACGCCATCGGCCAGAAGCGCAATTCCGGTGCTATGGGCGGCAACGACGAGCGGGAGCAGACCCTGAATCAGCTTCTGACGGAAATGGACGGCTTCGAGGGCAACTCCGGCGTCATGATTCTGGCGGCCACCAACCGCCCGGAATCTCTGGATCCCGCGCTGACCCGCCCCGGCCGCTTTGACCGGCGGGTACCGGTGGAGCTGCCGGATCTGAAGGGCAGAGAGGCCATTTTGAAGGTTCACGCCAGGAAGGTCAGAATCGCGGACGATGTGGACTTTAACCGGATTGCCAGAATGGCTTCCGGCGCCAGCGGCGCGGAGCTGGCCAATATCATCAATGAAGCAGCCCTCCGGGCGGTTCGTGACGGGCGGAAGTTTGCCACCCAGGCGGATCTGGAGGAATCCATTGAGGTGGTCATCGCCGGCTATCAGAAGAAGAATGCCATCCTGACCGATCAGGAGAAGATGGCCGTTGCCTACCATGAAATCGGCCACGCGCTGGTTGCCGCACTGCAGACCCATTCCGCTCCGGTTCAGAAGATCACCATCATTCCCAGAACCTCCGGCGCTCTTGGCTATACCATGCAGGTGGAGGAGGGCAACCACTACCTGATGACCAAGGAGGAGATCGAGAACAAGATCGCCACCTTTGCCGGCGGCCGCGCGGCAGAGGAGATCGCGGTGGGTGCCGTTTCCACCGGCGCTTCCAACGACATCGAACAGGCCACCAAGCTGGCACGGGCCATGATTACCCGTTACGGCATGAGTGACGAGTTCGACATGGTGGCGCTGGAGACCGTGACCAACCAGTATCTGGGCGGCGACACCAGCCTTGCCTGCTCCGCCCAGACTCAGGCTCGAGTGGATGAGTTGGTGGTATGTCTGGTGAAGCGGCAGCACGAAAAGGCCCGGCAGCTTCTGCTGGACAACCGGGAAAAGCTCAACGAGCTGGCGCTGTTTTTGTATGAGAAGGAAACCATCACCGGCGACGAATTTATGCAGATTCTGAACGCGTAATCATACGCCGGGAGCGCGATATCGGCGCTCCCGGCATTTCCTGGGGAAATGGGGACGATCATGAGCAAAACCGACATCAACATACTGGTCACACTGGACGAAAACTACATTCCATACCTGAACGTTATGCTGTTCTCTCTGCTGCACAGCAATCCGGACTGCCGTTTTGACGTATATCTGCTCCATTCCGGTATTCCGGAAACCGCTGTGGAGAGTACCCGGCAGATTCTGAAGGACGCCGGAAGGCTGATCCCGGTGACGGCGGGGGATATGGGGCTTCAGGATGCTCCCACCACCGCCCGGTATCCCCGGGAGATTTATTATCGGATCTTCGCCGCCAGATATCTGCCGGAAACGCTGGATCGGATCCTCTATCTGGATCCGGATATCATTGTCAACGGCTCCGTAAAAGAGCTTTTCGCCATGGAGATGGGGGACTATTTCTTCGCCGCCGCTTCCCATACCGGAGCTTTGATCCGCAAATTCAACGAGATGCGCCTGGACATGGAGGAGGAAAGCCCCTATATCAACTCCGGTGTCATGCTGATGAATCTGTCCCTTCTTCGCCGGGAGCAGAAGCCGGAGGATGTGCTGAACTTCATCGAAAAGCGGAAAAACTTGCTGATTCTGCCGGATCAGGACATCATCAGCAGCCTTTACGGCAGCCGGATTCTGGCGTTGGACACTTTCCGGTACAACATGACCGAGCGGCTGTTCATGCGCCACGCGCCGTTCGAGAAACGGCTGACGCTGGCGTGGATCCGGAGAAATTGCGTCATCATCCACTACTGCGGCAGGAATAAACCGTGGAAGGAGAATTATATCGGCCAGCTGGATGTGTTCTATCGGGAGACGGTAGCCCGGATGAAGGGAGAACGGAAGGATCCTTCGCCCTGGTGACGCCCGCGCGAATTCGCCATGAAAAAACTGGAACCCGCTGATGCGGATTCCAGTTTTTTGAAAGTAAAGACCTATTTTGATACGAAACGCACACCCCCCGGCCTTTTGTTACAAAGTATAGGGGATCGTTAAAAAGTGCACACTGTATTTGCAGAAGCTGCTGACTTATTCTAATCCAAGCATTCTGGATCTCCGGCTTCTTCGTTTCCAAGATATACTTTGTATGGTTTTCCTTGATAATAATTCATAATCTGTCGTCTTAATTTTGAAGGATACAAGGGTTGCAAATTAAGTGAAGAAATATCCAGCCATTCTACGCCGATTTGATTCCTATCCCCATGAAGAACTGCGTCCGGAATATTATCAATATATTCACAAGAAAAAACCAAATCGACACGATGAAAGGTTTCACCATGAACGCCTTCCACTACAAAAGCAATTCTTTACACGCTATTGCAATACCTAATTCCTCTGATACTTCACGGCAGACAGCTTCGTTCAGCGTTTCGTCTTCTTCCTGACCACCACCAGGCATAATATACCATTCTTCACCGGCATCTCTGACTTTGATAGCGGCCATTTTCCCGTTTTTAATGATAAGTGCTTTTGCAGAATTACGAATCCACCTCATAACATTTTTCTCCGTAATACTAAAAAGAAAAGGACACCCATTTGAATACGCAAACGTATCAAAACTGGTGTCCAATTATGGTCGGAGTGTCGGGATTCGAACCCGAGGCCTCTTGGACCCGAACCAAGCGCGATACCAAGCTTCGCCACACCCCGTTTGCCCAGTTATTATAATGAAATTCCCGCCTATTGTCAAGTCCCGCGATATGTTTTTTAGAATAATTCCGCCGATGTGCCATACATTGTACCGGAGGGATGGATATGGGATACCGAATCGACTATGGCTCCGGGAAAAAGACCGGGGGCAGGAGAAAGAGGCTCCGGGTCGGGCTGATCGCGGCGATATGTCTGTGCCTGCTGGTGTCGGTGCTGGAGGTCAGCGGATTGAAAACCATGTTTTGGAACCGTCTGCTGCCGGGAGATCCGGCGGTGACCGCCGCGGCACTGGAAGAAATGGTACAGGCCATCCGCTCCGGGGAAAGCGCCGCCGGCGCGGTGACAGCTTTCTGCATGGAGATTGTGGAAAATGCGCGGACATCCCCATAGTTTCCGCTTCGGCGTCAGCGCTGCCGTCTGTGTAACGCTGGCGCTGATGGTGCTGGTACTGCCCATCAAATGGATTCTGGCTGCCCTGCTGGCGGCGGCTTTTCATGAGCTTTGCCATATGGCGGCCGCATGGCTCTGCGGCTGCCGGATTTCCGGCCTGAACGTTGGCGGAGGCGGTGCCGTACTGACTTCGGAACCCATGAGCCGGGGCAGGGAATTGATCTGTGTTCTGGCAGGCCCGATAGGGGGCCTCATGCTGCTTTTTTTCAGCCGATGGATTCCCAGAACGGCGGTGTGTGCCGCGTTTCAGTCCCTGTACAATCTTTTGCCCATGGAAGCTCTGGACGGTGGACGGGCGCTGCGGTGTGTTTCGGAACGGCTCGTCCCGGACATGGCGGACAATATCTGCGCCGCCGCAGAGTGGGTATGTTTGATCGCGATAGGAATTTTAGCCCTGTACGCCGCGTTTTTCCTCCGGCTGGGGCCGCTGCCGCTGCTTGTTTCCGCCGCGGTTTGGATCCGGGCAAAAAAAGACCTTGCAAACCGGTGCGGAAGCGGGTACAATAGGAGCTGAAATACACTAAGAGGTACGGTTATGACCGAATTACTGCAGAGAATTCTCCCCACGGTGCAAAAGCCCGCCCGCTATACCGGCGGGGAATTCAACGAAATACAAAAAGATCCCGCATCGGTTCGGGTGCGGGTGGCTTTCTGCTTCCCGGACACCTACGAAATCGGTATGTCCAATGTGGGAATGCGGATCCTCTACGGCGTGATGAACCGGATGGAGGGTGTGTGGTGCCAGCGGGTATTCGCGCCTTGGGGCGATATGGAGGAGGCCATGCGCCGGCATGGGCTGCCGCTGTGGGCGCTGGAAAGCCAAAAGCCCGTGAAGGATTTTGACATGATCGCCTTCACCATCGGCTATGAGATGAGCTACTCCAACATTCTCAATATGCTGCGCCTTGCCGGAGTGCCGCTCCGCAGCGCCGATCGGACGGGGCTGAAGAATATTGTATTTGCCGGCGGCGTCTGCGCCTTCAATCCGGAGCCTCTGGCGGACTTTATCGACTTTTTCTCCCTGGGGGAGGGCGAAGATATCACCGTTGAGATTGTCTCCCTGTACGACCACGCAAAGGCTGAGAGCTGGAGCAAGGAAGTTTTTCTGCGGGAAGTGTCAAAAATTCCCGGAGTGTATGTGCCATCATTCTATCGCCATGAATACAATGCCGACGGCACGCTGGCATCCGTAACGGCGCTGGATGGTGCGCCCAAGATGGTCACCAAGCGGATTGTGGAGGATCTGGACACGGCCTATTGGCCCTCCGAAATGATTGTGCCCTCCACGGAGATCGTCCATGACCGGGCAAATCGGGAGGTGTTCCGGGGCTGCATCCGGGGCTGCCGGTTCTGTCAGGCGGGATTTTCCTGCCGCCCGGTGCGGAAGAAAAGCCCGCAGGTTCTGTACCGTCAGGCCGTGGAGACGCTGGAAAACTCCGGACACAATGAGATGACCCTGTCCAGTCTGTCCACCTCCGACTACCGTGGGCTGAAGGAACTGACGGACGCGCTGATCCCTTACTGCGCGGAGCATCGGGTGAATCTGTCCGTGCCGTCCCTGCGGGCGGACAACTTCTCCCGGGAACTGATGGAGCGGCTGCAGACCGTGCGCAAAAGCGGCCTGACCTTCGCGCCGGAGGCCGGAACCCAGCGGCTCCGGGACGTCATCAACAAGAATCTGACCGAGGACGAAATCCTCACCACCTGCGCCAATGCCTTCTCCGGCGGCTGGAGCAATGTGAAGCTGTATTTCATGCTGGGACTGCCAACGGAAACCGACGAGGATGTGCTGGGCATCGCGGAGCTGGTGTACAAGGTCATGGAAACCTGGAAGGCGTACGGAACAAGCCGGAAGCGGGGCCTGCGGATTCATGTGGCCACAGCCTATTTCGTGCCAAAGCCCCACACGCCCTTCCAGTGGGAAAAGCAGATCCCGCCGGAGGAATACCTGCGCCGCTGCCGGCTGCTGAAAAGTCACCTCTACTCCAAAGCGGTGGAGTACGATTACCACGGCCCGGAGCTGAGTCGTCTGGAAGCCGTGTTCGCCCGGGGGGATCGCCGTCTTGGGCGGGTCATCGAGGAAGCGGTGCGCCTTGGCGCCCGGCTGGACGGCTGGGATGAGTATTTCGACCATTCCATCTGGCAGCGGGCCTTCGAAACCTGCGGCGTGGATCCGGATTTCTATACCGTCCGGGGCTACGGCGAGGAGGAGATCCTGCCATGGGATACCATAGACGTGGGTGTACGCAAGGACTTCCTGCGCCGGGAACGCCGGAAAGCCTACGAGGGAACCGTAACGCCGGACTGCCGTCAGGGCTGCGCCGGCTGCGGTGCCAACCGACTGCTGCGGGAGGTGGATTGCGATGCCTAGGCTGCTTTTTGAAAAGACCGGCAGCGCCGTCTGGATTTCCCATCTGGATCTCATGAGGCTGTTTCAGCGGGCCTTCCAGCGGGCCGGCCTGCCGCTGACCCACACCCAGGGCTTCAATCCCAGGCCTTCCGTGTCCATCGCGCTGCCGCTGTCCGTGGGCGTGGAGAGCGCCTGTGAGCTGCTGGATTTCGCGCTGGACGGGGAATCGGTTCCCTGCGAAGAAATCCGCGAGAGGCTGAACCGGGCGCTGACGGCTGGCGTGCGGGTTCTGAGCGTGTACGAAAACGGCGGCAAAATCCGGAATCTGGCGCTGCTGAAATGCAAAATTGTGCTGGAATACGACCGTGGGATCCCCGACGGTGCCGTTGAAAAAATCCCGGAGCTGTTTGCCGGGGACAGCCTGATCGTGGAAAAGAAGGGCAAGAGCGGCATCACCCAGCAGGACATCCGCCCGATGATCCGCCGGATCGCCCTGCGGGAAACCGACGGGCAGACGCTGACCCTTTCGGCGCTGATCTGCTGCCAGAATCCGACTTTGAACCCCATGCAGATTACGGCTGCGATTGAGCGCTATCTGCCGGGGTGCGCGCCGGATTTCGCGAAGTACCGCCGGTTGGAAATTTACGACAGGGAAGAGAACATCTTCAGATAGGAGAAAGTATGGAATACGGGATCATCGAACTGGAAGAATGCCCCTGCTGCCGGGGCAACGGCGTGCTGGTGCACGAGGGCGGATGGAGTGTTCAGGTGGAATGTGCCGACTGCGGCAGTCACACCGTGTATGTGGAGTATGACACGGAGGAGGAAAAACTGGAAGCCGAGCGGATGGTAGCCAGGCTCTGGAACCTCGGAAAGGTCATCAAACTGGATCCGGGCGAATAATGAGCCGCCGGGAAGCCGGGTTTTTCCCCGGTTTCCCGGCATTTTCCAATAATCCTGAGAAAAAACGCTTTTTCAAAAATTTTTTCATTTAGGGCTTGCATTTTTCGGAAAAGTGTGCTAATATACTCAGGCGTTCAGGGAACGCGGCAAATATCCGGGTGTGGCGAAGTTTGGTATCGCGCTTGAATGGGGTTCAAGAGGCCTCGAGTTCGAATCTCGACACTCGGACCAGAAAAAGCACTTGCTTTCGCAAGTGCTTTTTCCATACATTCCGCCTTTTGGTGGGGGGA
>JAQXIT010000090.1 GCA_029007925.1 Bacillota bacterium
AGGTCTGATTATGAAGCGATTTACCAAGCGAACCCTGTCCGCGCTGCTGGCGTTTTTGCTGGTTTGCTCCCTGTTCGGCTCCGTTACCGTTCAGGCAGCCAATCCTTTTGTTACCGATCCCACCGGGTATACCAAAGCCTCGGATGTGGAATATGTCATCAAGAACGGTACCGTGGTCAACTGGGGCGCCCGGGGCGAAGCCTGCGTCTTTCTGACTACCTACGCCAACGCGTTTTACACCGGAAGCAATACCTATGATACTCTGTCCACCTTAAGCGGCAGCAAGTATCAGAATGAGGTGCCCAACAGCGATCTGTACAAAACTTTGCAGACGCTGATGAAATCGAAACATACCAATGTTCAAAACTATCAGGACACCCGACCGTATTATAAATATACGGACTGCATCAGCAATGACTACAGTTTAATCTCCACCTTCTATATCGGTGCGCTGGTCAACAGCGAATGGAACGGTCAAACCTACAACCGCGAGCATATCTGGCCGGACAGCAAATGCCTCTCCTCCGGCAGATCCAGCAACGACAGCGCGGACATCATGACCCTTCGCCCCACCACTCCCTCCGAAAACGGCAGCCGGGGCAATAAGGCCTACGGCGTAAGCAGCGGATTTGTAGATCCCGGCAAGGATGTCCGGGGAGATTGCGCCAGAATGCTTCTCTACACCTACGTCCGCTGGGGCAACACCGGCAAAATGTGGGGTTCCGCCGGCGTCATCGAGAATCAGAACATTCTCTTCCAATGGATGACCGAGGATCCCGTGGACACCTGGGAAATGGCGAGAAACGACTCCGTCCAGTCCATCACCGGCACCCGCAACGTATTTGTGGACTATCCGGAGCTGGCCTATCTGATGTTCGGCCGGGAGATTCCCTCCAACATGGTCACGCCCTCCGGCATCGCCAAGAACGGCGGCGGAAGCTCCACTCCCGCCTGCTCTCACGCCCACACCGAGGTTCGGGGGTATAAGGCGGCCACCTGCACCAAGAGCGGCTACACCGGCGATACCTACTGCACCGATTGTGAAAAACTCCTGAAGTCCGGCACCACCATTGCCGCTGCCGGTCACAAGAACGCCAACGGCGACAACCTCTGCGATGTCTGCGGCGCGGCTCTTTCCTGCGCCCATCAGGAAACCGAGCTTCGCGGCGCCGTGGAAGCCTCCTGCACAGCCGAAGGCTTCACCGGCGACACCGTGTGCAAGGCCTGCGGAGCCGTGATCGAAGCAGGCCAGGTCATTCCCATGACGGCTCACACGGAGCAGATTGTAAACGCCAAAGAAGCTACCTGCTGTGAGGACGGCTTCACCGGCGACACGATATGCGCCGTCTGCGGCGGTGAGTTGGATAGAGGCGAGAGCATCCCCGCCACCGGCACTCACAGCTTCGGCGACTGGGTGGTCACCAAAGAGCCCACCGCCACCGAAAGCGGCAGCAAGGAGCGTGTCTGTTCCGTCGGCGGCTACAAGGAAACCGCCGAGATCCCGCCCACGGGTCAGCAGGCCACCGATCCCGACTCTCCTTCTTCCCCCGCTTCTCCTTCTTCCCCCACTTCTTCCTCCGCCTCCGGTAAGCCGGACGGTGAGGAAACCGAAAACCGTCTGACTCCCCCTGAGATTGCCGCCGGCGGTGTCGGAATCGCAGCAATTCTTTTCTTCCTGATTGCCTTCTTCCTCAAGAAAAAGAAAAAGGAACAGTATATGTGAACAAACGCCGGAAAGCAAATCGCTTTCCGGCGTTTTCGTTATGCGGTCATTTTCCGTTGCGCACGTCCATGAACAGGGTTTCCATCAGGCGGGAGGTCTCCGCGGGCAGGAAATCAAAGGAGGTGGCATTGCGCAGGGTCTCAGCGGAAGGATAGGCAATGGGGCTGTTCGCCACTTCCGGATCCATATACTGTTTGGCTTCGGAAATGGGGGTGCTGTATCCGAGATAATCCATATTGCCGCCGGAAATCTCCGGATCGCACAGGAAGTCGATGAACTTCTCCGCCGCTTCCTTCTCCTGGCAGCATTTGGGGATGCAGATGGCGTCGATAAACACGTTGAATCCCTGCTTCTCCGGGAGATAGAAGGCCAGATCCGGGTTTTCATCCACCATGGTCAGATAATCGCCGGCATAGTAAGGCGCGATCCACGCCTCCTCGTTTTCCATAGCGTCGAAAACCTGATCCATCACATACTGCTGCACCACGGGCTTCTGCTCCGACAGCTTGGCCGCGCAGGCGCGAAGCTCCGCCTCGTCGGTGGTGTTCACGTTATAGCCCAGCAGATACTGGGCAATGCCGAAGGCGTCCCGGGAGTTGCCGAACATCAGCACCTTGTCGGCGTACTTCTCGTTCCACAGCAGCTCCCAGCCGGTGACGTCGGCCTCATCCACATACTTGGTGTTGTAGATGATGCCCACGGTGCCCCAGGTGTAGGGCACGGAATATTTGTTCTCCGGGTCGTAGGCGGTGTTCTTGAAAGTCTCGTCGATATACTGGTAGTTGGGGATGTTGTCGAAATTCAGCTCCAGGAGCATATTCTCCTGAATCATCCGGCCGATCATGTAGTCGGAGGGGATGATCACATCCACCGTGATGCCGCCGTTGGCCAGCTTGGTGTACATACTCTCGTTGTCATCGTAGTACAGGCACTCCACATGGATGTCGGGGTACTTCTTCTCGAAAGCCGCAATGACATCCAAGGAGCCATCCTCGCCTTCGGAAATATACTGGTTCCAGTTGTAGAAATAAATGGTCGTCTTATCGGAATTACCGCCGCAGCCGGAGAGCAGAGACAGGCAGCCCAGCAGCAGGCAAGCAGCCAACACAAGGGAAATGATTTTTTTCATGGAAATTCTCCTTTCAGCCCTGGGCGGAATGGGATACCGCCTTTTTCCTGTCAGCGCGAAGCTGAATCAGGTTCATCACCACCATCAGCACCAGAATCGTCACGAACAGCAGTGTGAACATGGCGTAGACCTTGGGCTGAATGGGCTTTTTGGTATAAGTGTAGATCTCCACCGGCAAGGTGACGAAATTGCCGCTGACAAAGTAGCTGATGACAAAGTCGTCCAGGCTCATGGTGAAGGCCATAATGGCGCCGGAGACGATGCCCGGCAGGATTTCGTGGATGGTGACCTTGAAAAACGCCTGCACAGGGGTGCAGCCCAGATCCATGGCGGCGTTGGTCAGCGCCGGATCCATCTGCTTGAGCTTGGGCATGACGTTCAGGATCACATAGGGAAGGTTGAAGGTGATGTGGGCAATGAGCAGCGTCCAGAAGTTCAGGCTGTTCTTCTGACCCAGCATCCGGCTGCCCACGAACACAAACAGCAGCGACAGGCTGATGCCGGTGACGATATCCGGGTTGGTCATGGGGATGTTGGTCAGGGTCATGACCGTCTTGCGGATCCGGGGATTCAGGCCGTTGATGCCCACGGCAGCCACGGTTCCGAAAACCGTTGCCACCATACTGGCCAGAACCGAAATCAGAAGCGAATTGCCCAGCAGCTTCAGCAGCGACCGGTCTTTGAACATCGCCTCGTACTGCCGGAAGGTGAAGCTCTCGAATTGGGTGATGTCACGGCCGGTATTGAAGGAGGCCACAATCAGCACCACCATGGGGATATACAGGAAAACGAAGATCAGGATCGTCATGATCCGGTTGGCGTGCTTCATACCATCACGCTCCCTTCTCCGTCGTCACCGCCGAAGCGGTTCATGATGCCGGTGCAGACAAAGACCAGAACCATCAGCACAAGGCTCAGGGCCGCGCCCAGATTGTGGTTGTCGCCCTGCTTGAACAGACGCTCAATGACGTCGCCGATGAGAACCGTGTCCGTGCCGCCCAGCTTCTGGGAGATATAGAAGGTGGACACCGCCGGGACAAAGACCAT
>JAQXIT010000091.1 GCA_029007925.1 Bacillota bacterium
CCGGGTCAGCTCCGCGCCGCTCCAGCGGAGGATTCCCCAGTTATAGGCGTTGTTGTAAATGACGCTGATCCGGTACAGCAGGGATTCCAGCTCCAGCACCAGGGTTCCCTCCCGGATGAGGTAGCCCAGCACCAGAGCGGACACCGCCAGCAGGACAAGCCCGCCCCGGCGGAAGGAAAAGCAGACGCAGGCAAACACCGCCCAGAGGACAAAGACCCACGCCAGCAGGGAGACGGGCACCGAATCCAGAAAGAAAGCGGTGACAAGGCAGCCGACACCGCCGGCCGCGGCCATCAGGGACAGGACGATACCCGACAGGCAGGTGAAGCCTTTCTCAATCTTCATCCGGTTCACCTCCGATATGGCAGTACCACGACGCCGTGATGGGACGGTCCAGAATGGAACCTTCCCCGGCGGCTTCGGAGCGGAGAAGCCCATCCAGCGCCTCCGTCAGATCGTCGGGCTTGGCGATGTACCGGATCCGCAGGCCGTCACCGGTGAGGGCGCGCAGCTCGAAGGGCAGCTCCCGCTCCAGCAGGTATCCGCCCAGACCCAACAGCCGGCTCAGCTTCCGGTCCAGCTCGTCGGGGGTGCTCGACAGATCCAGCGACACCACCGCCAAACCCCGCCGGGGTTCCATGGGCTCCCGGATCATCAGCTTGCCGGTTTTGGCGGTGAGCTTCCAGTGGATCTGATTCAGGCCGTCGCCGGGACGGTACAGCCGCAGTTCATGGTTTTCCGAGAAGCCGCCGCCCCGTTTGGGCTGCCAGCCCCGGGCCAGGAACCGTTCCAGATCCCTGGGCGGTGCCGTTTTTGCCGGCAGGGGCCGAACCAGCAGTTCGGCTTCCCCAACCCGGCGGAGCTTTATCCGAAACAGACACAGATAATCATAGACCCGGCACCGATCGGGACGGATCAGAAGCTGCCCGCAGTGATCCGTGGGCAGCGGATCCCCTGCCGAGAGGATCCAGCTCTCCCCGGTGGTCGTCCGGGTGACCCGAAGCCGGCAGGTGTAGACGGGGGCGGGCAGGGGGCAGCGGATCCGTGCCCGCAGCGCCGCCGGGGTTCCCATGGGCACGGCGCCCATGCCGGTGGGGGTCAGGGACAGGGTCAGCATGGCCGGCAGGCTCAGCACCAGCGACAGCGGGGGCAGTGCGAGAACGGCATTCAGCAGCAGCCACGCCAGCCAGCCCTGATAGGCCATACACAGGACAAGGCAGCCCAGCACCGCTGCCAGAAACACAATCCAGCGCCGAATCATGGCTCAGCGGGCTCTGGGGGCGGCCGTCTGATCCAGGATCTGCTGCAGGATCCCGCTGCAGTCGACCCCCCGGGCCTCTGCCTGGGGTGACAGGGCCAGCCGGTGGGGAACCGCCCGAAGGAAGGACTCCCGGATGTCGCCGGGGGTGACATAGTCCCGCCCCCGGAGCTGTGCCACCGCCTTGGCCAGAGATACGACGGAAAGGGTGGCCCGGGGACTGGCGCCCCGCTGAAGATCGGGACTGCGGCGGGTGGCGTCGATGAGACGCACCGCGTAGTCCACCACCGCTTCTCCGATATAGGTGTTGGCCGTGGTCTCCTGCAGCGCCAGCAGCGCATCTCCCGTGAGCAGGGCGGAAAGCTCCGTCAGGGGATTGTGCCCCTGCCGGTGGAGAACCATGGCCACCTCGTCCTCCGGACGGGGATAGCCCAGACTCATGCGGAGGGTGAACCGATCCATCTGGCTGTCCGGCAGAAGCTGGGTGCCGGCGGCACCGGTGGGGTTCTGGGTGGCGATGACGATAAAGGGCCTGGGAAGGGCGTGAGCCACGCCGTCCACGGTGACCTGCCCTTCCTCCATGGCCTCCAGAAGGGCGGACTGAGTCCGGGAGGTGGCCCGGTTCAGCTCATCGGCCAGAAACAGATTGCACAGCACGGCACCGGGCTGATAGGTCATCCGGCCCGTGGCGGGATCCGGGATACTGAAGCCCGTAACGTCGGAGGGCAGCACATCCGGGGTGAACTGCACCCGGTTGTAGCTGAGACTCAGCACCTTGGAAAAGGCCAGAGCCATGGTGGTCTTGCCCACGCCGGGAATGTCCTCCAGCAGAATGTGGCCCCTGGCCAGAATGGCGGCCAGAACCCACAGAAGTGATTGATCCTTGCCCACAATCACCCGGCGCACCTGCGCGATGATCTGCTGGGCGTAGCCGGTGATGACGGTTTCCTTGGTCTGCATGGCGTGTCCTCCGTTGTTAACATAATTGTTTTCCCATTATATCCCGGATAAAGGGAGAAATCAAGTCGAAACGGAAGGAAAGACTCTTTTTCACATTAAGGTTGCATTTTTCGGAAAAATTGGCTATGATATACGGTGTCGGAGTATCCGTAATTTCCATCCGTAACGGGAGACATTATGAACATACAAACCGCAAGAGACGAATACGCCCTGGCGCTGCGCCAGGGTCAGAAAGAATACCGGGAGCTGATTATGGCCGGCCGCCGGACAAGTCCCGCCGTGCTGGACGAAATCCTGCCCGAAAACGCCGGGGAGATGGTGCAGGAGGTGGGGCTCGTGGAGATCCCCGCGTCCCGGATTGTGGGCACCAAATCCGCCGGCCGCACCGCCGCCTTTACACCCCAGTTCCGGCCTCTGCTGGACGAGGAATCGGAGTTTGCCTGCAAGTGGATTTCCCTGTGCGCCGACCATCTGGGGGACACGGGCATCCGGGATCCCATCCTCTGCTACGAATATCTGGGCAATTTCTATGTCCAGGAGGGCAACAAGCGGGTCAGCGTGCTGCGGCATTTCGACGCGCCCCGGATCCCGGGCATCGTTCGGCGGATCCTGCCGGAGGCCAGCGAGGAGCCCCGGATCAAAGCCTATTATGAATTCCTGGATTTCTTCAACGATTCGGGACTGTATACCGTCCAGTTCCGCCGGCCCGGGGACTTTGCCAAATTTCTGTCGTATCTGGGCAAAAATAAGGGCGAAAAATGGACGGAGGACGAGCGAAAGACCTTTTCGGCCTATTTCCAGTATTTCCGGGACGCTTTCGGCACCCTCAACACCAAACAGGCCGACGTTCTGCCGGAGGAGGCGCTGCTGCTGTGGCTGAAGCTGCATTCCTTCCAGGATCTGGGCAGAATGCCGATGTCGGAGCTGAAGAAAAGTCTGGCGGCCTCCTGGGAGGACGTGCTGTCCTCCGGCGGCGGCAGTGCCGTGGAGGTCAAGACCAAGACCGAGGAGGTTCCCAGGCCCAATCTGATCTCCCGGATCCTCACCCCGGCCTACGACCATCTGAACGTGGCCTTTATCCACCAGCTCAACCCCGTCACCAGCAACTGGGTCATGGGGCATGAGGAGGGCAAAACCCATATCGAGCGGGTGTTCGGCGACAAAATCACCGTCACCAGCTATCTGGACACCAATACCACGGAGCTGGCGGAAAGCCGGATTGCCGAGGCGGTGGCCGACGGCGCCCAGGTGATTTTCGTCACGGCGCCCATTCTCAGCAAGGCCACCCTGAAGGCCGCGGTGACCTATCCCAAGGTCTATTTCTTCCACTGCTCCGTGGATCAGCCCTATTCCAGCATCCGCGCCTACTACGGGCGGATGTTCGAGGGAAAATTCATCACCGGCGCCATCGCCGGCGCCATGGCGGACAATGACCGCATCGGCTACATCGCCGCCTACCCAATTTTCGGAGAAATCACCTCCATCAACGCCTTCGCGCTGGGTGCCCAGATGACCAATCCCCGGGCGAAGATCCAGCTTCGTTGGTCCTGTCTCCCCGGTTCGCCCCAGGCGGACTTTATCCGGGAGGGGATCCGGGTGGCGTCCAACCGGGACGTTCCCGCCCAGGACAGAATGTATCTGGATCTGTTCAACTACGGCACCTACCTTCTGGACGAGCAGGGCGGACTCAGCTCCCTGGGCTCCCCCGTGTGGGTCTGGGGAAGGTTCTACGAGTATGCCCTGCGGACGATCTTCGCCGGAGGCTGGAAGCATGAAAAGGACGCCCCCGCCCGGAATTACTGGCTGGGCATGGACAGCGGCATCGTGGATATCAAGCTGTCCGACAAACTGCCGGATGGCGTACGCCATCTGGCGGAGCTGCTGCGCCGGGATCTGATCGACGGAAGGCTGGATCCCTTCTGCCGCCGGATCACCGCCCAGGACGGCACCCGGATGAACGACGGCAGCCGCCATTTCACCCCCGAGGAGCTGCTGCACATGGACTGGCTGTGCGACAACGTGGAGGGCAGCATCCCCGCCTTCGACCGGATTCTGCCGGTTTCCCAGGCCGTTGTCCGGGAATTGGGCATCTATCGGGATCAGATCCCGCCGGAAAAGGAGGGATCCCTGTGAAGATCCTTGCCGTATCCGACGAGGAATGCGCCGCGCTGTGGGACTACTACACACCGGGAAAGCTGAAAGACTATGATCTGATCCTGTCCTGCGGCGATCTGAAGGCGGATTATCTATCCTTTCTGGTCACCATGGGGCGCTGCCCCGTGCTCTATGTCCATGGCAACCACGACACCGGCTACCACCGCAATCCGCCGCTGGGCTGCGACTGCATCGACGACCGGCTGGTGTCCTTCAACGGACTGCGGATTCTGGGGCTGGGAGGCTGCCGGAGATACCATCCCGGAGAGCATCAGTACACGGAAAAGGAAATGCGCAGACGCATCCGGAAGCTGCGGTTCGCCCTGTGGCGTGCCGGCGGCGTGGACATCGTGGTGACCCACGCGCCGCCCCAGGGACTGGGGGACGGCGACGACCCGGCCCACTGGGGCTTTGAGGCGCTGCGGGAGCTGCTGGAAAAATACCATCCCCAATACCTGCTCCATGGCCATGTCCACCTGCGCTATGGCCAGAAGGTGGACAGAGTGCTCCCCTTCGGGGAGACTTCGGTCATCAATGTCTCCGAGCGCTATGTGCTGGAGGTGCCGGAGGCACCCTGCCCCCTCCAAATGCGGGGACAGGTGGTGTGGCTCACCGGAAAACCCAAGCTGAGGGACGACGCGGAGCCTCAGAATCCCATGGACCGTCTGAATTTTTAGAATCGAGGCTGCGATATGACTGATTCCTTTACCGGCTTTACGCCGGAAACCATTGATTTCCTCTGGGGCATCCGCATGAACAACAACCGCCAGTGGTTTCAGGAACACAAGCGGCAGTATGTGGACACGCTGTACGAGCCCATGAAGGCGCTGGGTACCCGGCTTTTTCGGCCCTTTCAGGACAAGCCCGGCAACATCCTGAAGGTCAGCCGCATCTACCGGGACGCCCGGCTCCATCATCCGCTGCCCTACAAGGAGAGCCTGTGGCTGTGCATCCGCAAGGATGTGCAGTGGTGGGCGGAGAATCCCTGCCTGTTTCTGGAGGTCAACCCCGAGGGCGTGGACTACGGCTTCTGCTTCTGGCATCCGAGAGTTTCCTCCATGGAGGACTTCCGCCGGGAAATTTCCGCCCGGCCGGAGCGCTTTCTGGGGCTCATGGAAGCCACCGGGCAGGCCGCCGGGATCCCCGTCACCGCTGACCTCTACAAGCGTCCCAAGCCCACGGACAATCCGGCGCTGGCGCCCTACTTCGGGTGGAAGGGGAACATTTCCTGCATCCGGGAGGAGCCGGTGTCACCGGAACTGTTCGGCCCGGAACTGGCGGAGCGGGCGGAGAGCCTCTTCGCGGCGCTGACGCCGCTGTATGACTATTTCGATCAATTCAGAGCCTGACAATACCACGTTTGAAGGAGAGATCATTATGAAAAACACCATCTTCAAGGGCATGGCTACCGCCATGGTGACCCCCATGACCGCCGCCGGTGTGGACTATGACGCGCTGGCACGGTTCATTGATTTTCAGTTGGAGTCCGGCATCCACGCGCTGTTGGCGGTGGGCACCACCGGCGAAAGCGCCACGCTGTCTCCCGAGGAGCGGAAGGAGATCATCCGGTTTACCGTGAAGCGGGTGAACGGACGGGTTCCTGTCATCGCCGGCACCGGCACCAACAATACCGAACACGTTCTGGAATATACCAGAAGCGCCTGCGGCGACGGCGCCGATGCCGTACTGGTGGTGACCCCCTACTACAACAAGGCCACCCAGAGCGGTCTCATCGCCCACTTCACCGCCGTGGCCGACGCTTCGGAGAAGCCAGTGATCCTCTACAACGTGCCCTCCCGCACCGGCTGCAATCTGCTGCCCGCCACCGTGGCGGCGCTGGCGGAGCATGAGAACATCGCCGCCATTAAGGAAGCCAGCGGCAATATGGATCAGGTGATGGAGTTGTTCGCCCGCTGCGGCGACAAGATCGACATCTACTCCGGCGAGGACGCCCTGACGGTGCCCATGATGGCCATGGGCGGCGCGGGCTGCATCAGCGTGCTGACCGACGTGGTGCCCGGACTGGGCGTGGAGATGGCGGAAAAGGCTCTGCGGGGTGATTTCGCCGGCGCCGCCGCGCTGCAGTGCCGGCTGTTGCCCCTGATCCGGGCGCTGTTCAGTCAGGTCAATCCCATTCCCGCCAAGGCCGCCGTGTCTGCCATGGGCTTCGGCGAGGAGCATCTGCGCCTGCCGCTGACCCCCATGGAGGAGCCCTTCCGCGGCAATCTCCTTGCGGAAATGAGAAAGCTGGGTGTCCGGGTATGAGAGCCATTCTGTGCGGTGCCAACGGCGCCATGGGCCGGCTCATCGACGGAATTCTGGGCGCCGAGGTGGCGGGACGGGTCAGCATTGACCGGGAAAACGGCGTGGCCGGCACCTTTGCGGAGCTGGGAGACGTGGGCGCCGATATGGTCATCGATTTTTCCCACCACAGCGCCGTCGAAGACGTGCTGAACTATGCCGAGAGCCATGGCTGCGCCGCCGTCATCGGCACCACCGGCCATACCGAGGCGGAAAAAGCCCGGATTCTGGCAGCCTCGGAGCGGATTCCCGTATTTTACTCCGGCAATATGAGCATGGGCATCGCGGTGCTTTGCCGTCTGGCCAAAGAGGCCGCGGCCTATTTCCCCGATGCCGACATTGAGATCGTGGAGACCCATCACCACCGGAAGGCGGACGCTCCCAGCGGCACTGCCCATATGCTCTTCAACGCCATCCGGGAGGTTCGCCCCCAGGCGGTGGAACATTGCGGCCGCGCCGGGGAGGGCAAGCGAACCAGGGACGAGATCGGCGTTTCCTCCCTGCGGATGGGGGGCGTGGTGGGCGTCCATGAGGTGCATATCTGCACCGAGACCCAGTGCCTGACCCTGCGCCACGAGGCCATGACCCGGGGAATGCTGGCCGACGGCGCCGTAGCCGCTGCCCGGTTTCTGGAGGGCAAGCCCAAGGGGCTGTACGGCATGGAGAACCTGCTGAACAAAGCATAAGGAGCAAACCCATGGAAGTTTGGTATATGAACGGCGCGGGCAATGACTTTATGGTTCTGGATGCCCGGGATCGGACGATGGACTTGGGAAAAACCGCGGTGGAGTTATGTAAACTTAACGGCGCCGACGGCTTCATGGCTGTGGATCGGTCGGACAAGGCGGATTTCAGGCTGCATTTTTACAATTCCGACGGCTCCCGGGGGGAAATGTGCGGCAACGGCAGCCGCTGCGTCTGCCGCTTCGCCTACGACCGGGGCATCGCCGGGGAGCATATGACGGTGGAGACCGACGCGGGGCTGGTGTACGGCTGGCGGCTGGCGGAGAATCGCTACCGGGTGCGGCTGAACAATCCCGGGGAGCTGGAGCTGAACCGGAAGGGAAACGTGGACTATGTGGAGCTGGGGAATCCCGGCGTTCCCCACGCGGTCATGGAAATTCCCGGCCTGCGCTGGGAGATGGGAGAGGTGCTGCTGGAGCAGGCAAGACAGCTCCGCTTTGATCCGGCCTTTCCCAAGGGTGCCAATGTGAACCTCTACACATGGCTGGATGAGACCACCATCCGGCTGCTGACCTTCGAGCGGGGGGTGGAGGACTACACCCTGGCCTGCGGAACCGGCAGCGCTTCCACGGCGGTGAGCCTGTGGGCAAGGGGAAAGCTCCCCGGCGGCGTGCTGACGGTGAAGAACCGGGGCGGCGATCTGACTGTGACCGTGAAGGGCAGAGAAGGCCGGGTGGAGGAGCTTCTGCTGGAAGGCCCCGCCGAGACGGTGCGGATCTATCAGGTGTAAAGGGATAAAAGACCCCGGGCCAATGCGCAAGCGTTGACCCGGGGATTTCGTTTGTGGTATTGCGGGG
>JAQXIT010000092.1 GCA_029007925.1 Bacillota bacterium
TACATGATAATCACGTCGAATTTGCTGCTGTTGGTCAGGGCGTACCCCGCCCGGCCGATCAGATCCGCGGTCTGCTCCAGATCCAGCTCCAGCGCGATGGCGAAGGCAAGCGCCGTGGCCTTGGTGGGACGGTAGTCCGGATTGCTGCGGATCTTGGAAAAATGCTGCCGGGAGACGTTGGCTTTGGTGTAGATCTCGGAATCCTTCTTCCCGGTGGCCGCGATGAGCTTCAGCAGGGTCTCGGAGAAGCCCGCGTCGGTGTTTTCCAGCAGCTCCGGCAGGCTGGCTTTCTCCGGGACGGCCGGTTTCCGGGCCGCCATGGGCGCGGCTTCCATGCAGGCGTACTCCGCCCGGCGGCGGTTCCGCAGAACCCCCGGATATTCCCTCTGCCGGCGGTTCGCTTCCTCCACATAGTGCTCGTCGATGAAGCTGGAGATGCCCCGCTGCAGCCTCTCCGACAGCCGGAAGGACTCCCGGTCGAACACCACCAGAAAAATCTCCATTTCATGGGTCATGAGAAATTCGCGGAAGGCATTCAGGGCGATGCCCAGCGCCCGATCCCGGGGGAAGCCGTAATTTCCGGCGCAGATCAGGGGGAAGGCCACGGATTCGCAGCCCTGCGCCAGCGCCATCGCCAATGCGGAATCGTAGCAGCGCCGCAGCAGCGCCTCCTCCCCGAAGCCGCCGCCCCGCCACACCGGCCCCACCGTATGGATCACGAATTTCGCCTCCAGCTCGAAGCCGGGAGTGACCGCCGCGTCCCCCACCCGGATGTCCCCGATGGCCTGCCGGGCCTCCAGCAGCCCGGGCCCCGCCTTCCGGTGGATTCCCGCGTCCACCCCGGCGCCGATCACCGGCCTGGGGTTGGCCGTGTTCACGATGGCATCCACCCGCATATTCACAATATCGCTGCGCACAATCTCAAATGGCATGGGATCCCCTCCGTATCTGTGTTTTCTTTATTGTACGCCATTTCCCCGGTGCCGTCAACCGCCCGGGCTCGGGAGAATATCTTTCGTCTTGACTGTCTATTTCCAATGCTGTATAATGATATCAAACATTTGACCGAAGGGATGTGAGGGGTATGGACACCAACCGAACAAAAAACACCGCGCAGTGGTTTTACAGCACCGTTTTCCGGGACGAGGCCATCCGCCCCCGGGAGCCTCAGCCCACCGAGAAGCTCCCCTCCCTGCTGCGTGCCGCCCGCTCGCTGGAAAACGGGGCGGAGGGCGGCTGGCAGTCCAGGGAATCCCTGTTTCTCAAGCAGGCGAAGCTGCTGGCGGATTACGAGGACGATCGGGACTACGCCGGCTCCGTTCTGCACTATTTCCCCACCTATCAGTCCCTGACGGATCCGGAGCTGCGGGGGTATTTCGCCTGGCGGACACGGCTGCGCCGGGGCGACCTCCGGAAAACCAGCCTGACCTACGCCTTTCTCTATGTCTACGAGCTGCTCAATCAGATCGGCACGGCGGATCCCATGGCGGGCTTCCAAACGCTCACCGCCTTCCGGGACGCCTACGCTTCCCTGGACGACCGGATCCTGCCCCATCTGAACCGGTGGCTCACGGATTATGTGATCTACTACGATCTGGCGCCGTCGCTGCTGGCGGACACGCCTCAGGCGGATTTTGACCGGAATCTGGCGGTTCTGGAAAATATTCCCGGCCGCAGCCCCGCCCAGATCATGGCGGCGGTGAAGGCTCTGTCCCCCCAGTGGCTGGAGCGCTCCAAATTCTACGCCGCGTACGGCGCCGACTGCGACACCGTCATCGTCCGGGTGCTGGGGCGGATTTATGAGCACTGCGCCGTCCGGTGCAAGCGGGGGTTTGTGGATCAGTATTTCGGCTCGCCGGTCACCTATCCCGTCCG
Source organism: Bacillota bacterium (assembly GCA_029007925.1). Lineage (GTDB taxonomy): Bacteria > Bacillota > Clostridia > Oscillospirales > Oscillospiraceae > Faecousia. The sequence continues at coordinate 1,876 of JAQXIT010000092.1, forward strand.
GCTCTTTGAATCCGCCGTGTTTGTGGATCGGGCAAAAAAGCGCAGCGGGGAATTTACCGTGGATCCTCTGTGGGTCTACCGCTGCGAAAACGGCTATTGGACGGTGACGAAGCACGTCCGCTCGGCGCGCTCCGGCGCCAAGCTGGGGGATCTGCTGAAAACCATCGACGCCCTCATGCGGGAGGAGTACCGCTACGGCCATCTCATCCAGCAGAAAACGGACACCAAATGGCTCCTGCAGATCATCCGTCAGGAAATCCGGGGGCTGCTGGCGGAGAAGGAAGCGGCCGAAAAGAACAAGGTCACCATCGACTTTTCCCGTCTGGCGAAGATCCGCAGCGATGCCGACGTGACCCGGGAGAAGCTGACGGTGGAGGAGGAGCAGGAGGAAGCGCCTCCGGAGGCGCCGCCCCCCGCCGAAAACCCGGACTGCCCTCTGGAGCCGGCGGAATACCGGCTGCTCCGGAGCCTGCTCTACGGCGGCGATACCGGCTGGGTGCGGGCCGAAGGATACCTGCTGTCCGTTCTGGTGGACGGCATCAACGAAAAACTGTACGACCAATTCGCGGATTCGGTGCTGGATGACACGCCCCAGCCCATCCCGGACTATATTGAGGAACTGAAAGAGATGGTGCGCCCATGAAAATACCGAAACGAATCGCCCAGACCCTGATGAACTCCCTGAAAGGCGGCGTGGTGCCCCGGGTGGGACTGCCCTATATCACCGTGGGGCGCAAGGCGGAAATCGACGCCCTGCTCCACGATGTGGACATCATCGCCGACGGCGGCGCCTCCTTCCGCTTCATCGTGGGCAAATACGGCAGCGGCAAGAGCTTCCTGCTGCAGACCATCCGCAATTTCGTCATGGCGAAAAACTTCGTGGTGGTGGATGCCGACCTCTCCCCGGAGCGGCGGCTTCAGGGCACCCGGGGGCAGGGTCTGGCCACCTACAAGGAGCTGATCCGCAATATGTCCACCAAAACCAAGCCCGAGGGCGGCGCCCTGTCCCTGATTCTGGATCGCTGGATCAGCGGCGTGCAGCAGGAGGTCATGGTTTCCTCCGGTCTCGGCATCACCGATCCGGCGCTGGCGCCGCTGGTGGAGAAGAAAATCGCCGCGGTGGTCTATTCCCTGAGCGAAATGGTTCACGGCTTCGACTTTGCCCGTCTGCTGACCCTCTACTATCAGGCCTACATCTCCGGCGACGACGGCACCAAGGCCCGGGTTCTCAAGTGGTTCCGGGGCGAATACGCCACCAAAACCGAAGCCCGGCAGGAGCTGGGGGTCAACATCGTCATCACCGACGACGACTGGTACGAATACCTGAAGCTCTTCGCCTCCTTCCTGAAGCAGGCGGGCTACGCGGGGATGCTGATCCTCATCGACGAGCTGGTGAACATCTACAAGATCCCCAACGCCGTCACCCGGCAGTATAACTACGAAAAAATCCTCACCATGTACAACGACACCATGCAGGGCAAGGCCCGGCATCTGGGCATCCTCCTCTGCGGCACGCCCCAGTGCATGGAGGATCCCCGCCGGGGCGTCTACAGCTACGAAGCCCTCCGCTCCCGGCTGGCGGAGGGGCGCTTCGCCGGAGAGCACAAGGATCTTCTCTCCCCGGTGATCCGGCTCCAGCCCCTGACCTGCGAGGAAATGCTGATTCTGGTGGAAAAACTGGCAGACATCCACGCCGGGCTGTACGAGTATCCCCAGATCGTCACCCAGCGGGATATGGCGGATTTTATCGAAATTGAGTTCGGCCGCATCGGCGCCGACGCCCACATCACTCCCCGGGAGGTGATCCGGGACTTTATCGAGGTGCTGGACATCGTTTACCAGAACCCCGGGGTGCAGGTGCGGGCTCTGCTGGGCTCGGAGGACTTTGCCTTCGCCCGGAACGCCGTGAACGAGGAAGCCGCCGATGCCCAGTTCGCGGAATTTGAGCTGTAAGGGGGCACACTATGAACGCCTTTGACCGTTACGCCCCCTTCGTTCAGGAGTATATCTACCGAAACGGCTGGGAAAACCTCCGCGCCATTCAGGTGGCGGCGGCGGACGCCATTTTCAACACCGACGAGAACCTTCTGCTCACCGCCTCCACCGCCTCCGGCAAGACGGAGGCCGCCTTCTTTCCCATTATTTCGCTGTTTTCCGAGGATCCCCCCGCCAGCGTGGGCTGTATCTACATCGGCCCCCTGAAGGCGCTGATTAACGATCAGTTTTCCCGCCTCAACGACCTGTGCGCCGAGGCCGGCATCCCGGTGTGGCACTGGCACGGCGACGTGGCTCAGGGCCACAAGGAAAAGCTGATGAAGCACCCCGGCGGCATCCTGCAGATCACCCCGGAATCCCTGGAGGCCATTCTGCTTCACAAGCACGCCGCCGTCCCCAGGCTCTTCGGGGATCTGCGGTTTGTGGTCATCGACGAGGTGCATTCCCTGCTCCGGGGCGACCGGGGCGGCCAGACCCTGTGCCTCATCGAGCGGCTGTCCCGGCTGGCGGGGGTGAATCCCCGGAGGATCGGCCTCTCCGCCACCATGGGCGACCCGGAGAAAACCGGGGAATTTCTGTCCCTGGGCACCGGGCGAACCACCGTCATCCCCAAAATTGAGGCGAAGGGAAGCCGCTGGCGGCTGAGCATGGAGCATTTCTACGTCAAGGACGTCCAGGCCGCCGAGGGCAAGACCGACATTCAGGCTCTGCCGGAGCCGGAGGAAAAGACCGACGAAGCCCCCGCCAACGCCGATCCCGGCCTCGGCTTCATTTTTGAACACACCCGGGGCAAAAAATGCCTGCTGTTCGTCAACTCCCGGGAGGAATGCGAGACCGTCACCACCACCCTGCGGCAGTACTGCGAGCGCAACCACGAGCCGGATCGGTTCCTCATTCACCATGGCAACCTGTCCGCCTCCTACCGGGAGACGGCGGAGAGCGTCATGAAGGACGATTCCCAGTATCTGACCACCGTCACCACCGCCACCCTGGAGCTGGGCATCGACAT
>JAQXIT010000093.1 GCA_029007925.1 Bacillota bacterium
CCGCATATAGTAGTCCTTGCCGCCCCGGGCCTCCACGAACTTCTGGAACTTGGGCACGATTCTTTCCCAGCTGCCGTTTCCGGCGTAGTCCACCCGGAACCGGTCGTGGACTTCCTTCCGGCCGTCCAGACTCAGCACCACGTTGCTCATTTCCCGGTTGGCGAAGTCGATGACCTCGTCGTCGATGAGCATACCGTTGGTGGTGAGGGTGAAGCGGAAATTCTTGCGGCATTCGGCCTCCCGGCTCCGGGCGTAGGCCACCAGCTCCTTAACCACTCCGAAATTCATCAGCGGCTCCCCGCCGAAGAAGTCCACCTCCAGATTCCGGCGGCTGCCGGAGTGGGCGATGAGGAAGTCCAGAGCCTGCCTGCCCACCTCGAAGGTCATCAGCGCCCGGTCACCGTGGTATTTTCCCTGGCTGGCGAAGCAGTAGGAGCAGTTGAGGTTGCAGCTATGGGCCACATGGAGGCACAGCGCCTTCACCACGCCGGCGGAGCGCTGCTTCAGCGACCCGGCCATGGGGGCGAAGGTATCCGGGGTGAAGAGCTTCCCGTCGGACTTCAGCGTTTCGATCTGATCGCAGCAGTCGAGGATCTCCTGCCGGGTCACGTCCGCCCGATCCGGGTATTTCTCGAGAATTTGGGTGACGATGGTCTCCCGGTCGGTGTTTTCGTACATCCCGATGATGTCGTAGGACACCTCGTCCACCACGTGGATGGCGCCGGAGAACACGTCCAGCACGATATTATAGCCGCCCAGCTTGTAACAATGTATCATATGTCTCTCCCGTTATGGATTACCGTCAGAAAAAATGCCGCCCTCGGGCGGCATTTTTGTGCGGTGGATTACTTGTCCTGCTTGTTCTCGCACTGCTGATTGGCAATGCCGCAGCTGGTCTTGCAGGCGGACTGGCAGGAAGTCTGGCATTCGCCGCAGCCGCCGTTCTTGGCGCTGTCACACAGATTTCTGGTCTCCAGAGTCTGGATTTTCATAGGTTTTCCCCCTCTGCAATAGATATAGGATATGGTATCATATTCCGGAGGAGAAGTCAATTCAGATTTTCCGGGATTGTCAAATTTTATGAACAAACTGTTGCGAAAAATGCGGCAATATGCTAAGATAGTTCCAAATCATTCCTTCAGGAGGCGGGCTATGAGTATCCAGCTTCAGGCAGCGGTTCCGCTGCTGGTGACTTTTGTGATTCTGGCCGTCATCGCCGTGTGGCGGAAGTACTTCAAATGGGAGACCCTGATCGTCGGCGTGGCGGTGCTGGGGCTTGGCGTGGGGCTGACGGTGCTGCACGCAACGGCACAGCCCGAGACCGGGGAGGAACCCGCCGCTGCGGACAATGCCTGCGTCAGTCTGGCGCTGGCGGAGCGGTATATGCTGAAGGGGCTCTTCGATGAAGCTTCGGATGTGCTGCGGGATCTGCAGCGGGAGGACGGAGGAAATCCCGACGTTCTGCTGGCGTCCGCCCGCTGCGCCCTGCTGCGGGGGGATTATGCCGCTGCCGTACAGCTTTACAGCCGGTTGGATGGCTGTGAGGAGGAACTGCGGCAGGCAATGCTGCTCCAGACCGGGGGAACCTCCGGCGACGATGCCGCCATCCGCTATCTCAGCGACCGGGGGTATGCCCCGGAGGACTACGCCCTCACCGCCGGAACCGGCACCGGAAACTTTGCCGCCGCCGCGGATGCCGTGCGCAGCGCGCTGAAGGAGCATCTGGAGTCGCTGGAGAAAAAACTGGGCGGCGAGGTGATGGACGCCGTAAAATACGCTGCCGAAATTGCCGACAGCTTTGCCGATTATCTGGCCGGAGATCAGGTTGACGTGTCCGCCGCGGTGCGCAAGCTGGAGGGCGCCATGAAGTCCGGGACGGACGGCAACGCCCATCTGCGCATCGCCCGCCTGAAGGGCTATGTCCTGAATGGGGACTATTCCAAGATCGCCAAGGCCGCCGACCGCAGCGCCTCCCCACAGGAGCTGGTGATTCTGGCGCAGCTTCTGGCGGACGGGCGGGTGAACACCAAGGATTTCTCCCAGGAATACGGGAATATGGACACCACCCGGTACCGGCAGGTGCTGGAAATCTGCCGCAGTACGCTGGAGAAATGCCGGGAGAGCCTCTCCCGGGAGCAGTACGATCGGTATAAGGAAAAGCTGGAGCTTCTGCAGGCCCGGATGAAGGAGCCGGTTCTCTTCGCTCTGCGGCAGGATCTGCTGACCCAGGCCACCGAAGGCGCCGCCGATATGCGCAGCAAGAGCTATCTGGCGCTGGCCAAGCTGGAAAATGCCGACGGCAGCAGGAAGCTGGCGGAGGAATACATAGCCAATGCCATCGGCACCGCCGGCGACAGCGACGACGAAAACTACCGCGTGCCCATGGATCAGATGGCGGGCATCATTCAGGGCACCGCCCAGTCCGATGAGATCAAGAACGTGGCTCAGTATGTGGATGCCGCACTGGATCATTCCCTGCCGCTGGACGTGACGGTCACCGACCTGTCCGGCAGTACGGCGGAGCAGTCCGGCGGACTGCGGGATCAGATGACCGACACCGTCACCCAGAGCACCGCCACCATCAACATCGGTGTCATCAACAAGGATGATTTCCCCGTGGTCAAGGCCCGGGTGCAGATCCAGTCCAATTCCTGGTCCACGCCGGAGGAGCTGGCCGCCCATCTGCAGGTCTACGACTGCGGCTCCCAGATCACGGAGTTTACACTGGAAAAGCTGGAATTCCAGACCTCCCGCATCATCCTGCTGTGTGACGTATCCGGCAGTATGGACGACAGCCGGCAGGCGCTGAAGGATGCCATCATCTCCTTCGCGGACAATATGCGCCCGGACGAGCAGGTCTGCGTCATCGGCTTCAACAGCGGAATCGAGTTTATCCGGGACTTCTCCGATGATCCGGACGTGGTCAAGGGCTACGCCGACAGCGTCCACACCGGCGGCGGCACCGCCCTGTTCGACTCCGTGCTCTATGCCGGGGCACAGATACCCTACGACATCAACGCCAACAACATCATCATCGCCATGACCGACGGACAGGACAACACCCCCGCCAAGGAGGGGGATATGTACAACCGGATCGGTGCCATGGCGGCGGATAAGGGCCTGACGCTGTACACGCTGGGCCTTGGCAGCGGTGTGAATACCGATTATCTGACCCTGATGGCCCAGTGCGGCAACGGCAGCTTCCTCTATGTCCGGGATCAGGAGAGCCTGGAAACCTTCTACGATTTCATCCACGGCCAGCTGGCCAACCAGTACATTCTCACCTACACCGCCAAAAACCAGTCCCTGAACAAGCGGAAGCTGGAGCTGTCTGTGGAGGGCGAGCTGGGCGGCGCGGAGAAAACCTACTATTTGGTGGAGCCGGAGCATACCAACGAGGGCAGCGATTCCTACAATCCCTACACCGTGGAGGATACCAATATCACCGTCAGCGGTCTGTCCGCCAAATTCCTCTATAAATCCTCCCAGAGCCAGACCCTGGAGCTCCGGGGCGAGGGCTTCGACAAGGGCGACGCCATCACCGTCCGCATCAGCGGCAATGTGAAATACGAGCTGAAGGCCGAATTCGTGGACAATACCACCTATCGGATCACCGTTCCCGCCGAGGTGGCCACCGGTGTGTATGATCTGGTGCTGTCCATCCGGGGCGAGAGCCTGACGCTGGAGGATGAGCTGACCATCGCCGTGGCGGGGGACAGGAAGAACTTCCGCTTCGGATCCTACAGCTTCACGGCCTTGAAGTCCTCCGTCAACGATCGGGGAGAGACGGTGCTTTCCGGCAACGTGGTGATGAACGGCTGGCTGTACTTCAAGGGCGATGTGACCATCCAGCCCGGCTCCGACAGCAGCGCCAAGGCGTGGCTCACCGACGGCAGCGGCGCCTATATCAGCTACTCCCAGTCTCTGGCTACGGGACTGGCCGGGTATCTGGCGAAGAAGGGCGTGCCCCTCTCCCTGGGCAAGCTGGGAACCTTCTGCATCTACTCCGACCGCTACACCCCGGAGGACTACGAGGACTTCCCGGTGGAGCCGGTGGATTACACCGGGGATGTCAATGTGCTGTGCCTGGTGATGGAGGATTTCAGCGTCTCCCTCTACCCGGATATGGCCCGGTTCCAGGGTATCAATTTCCACTACGCCCTGCCCTTCCAGAAGCAGCTCATGCGGAATCTGAACATCGGCGGCAAAACCTCCGGCGGGGTCGATACGGAAGCGCTGCTGACGCCGGCGCGGATCGCTCTGCTGGCGGAGGTGGAATATTCCGGCGAGCATGAGTTCTCCATGGTCTCCCTGCCGCTGAAGCTGAGCAAGGCCACCGTCAAAATCGATACCCTCCGGGGTGATTACTCCGTGGAGCTGGGCGTCAAATTCAAGGCCCTGCCCAAGATGGAAGAGATGGAGTGCAGCTTTGCCGTCAAGGACCACCGCTTCGACGCCATCGGCCTGCGTGCCACCACCGCCCGTGACCTGAAGCTGATGGACGCCCCCGTCCCCATCTCCATGAACAATTTCGGCTTTGAACTGTCGGGCTTCAGCAGCAGCGAATCCGACGCGGAGCTGCTGGACAAGGTGCTGGGCTCCACCATCGCCATCCAGTTTGACGTCAACGTGGCCAGCCTCAACGCTTACCTGCCGGAGATCGCCAAGCTCATCGACGATGAGCCGGTGGCCTTGGCCCAGCTTGCGGACTGCAAGCTGTCCCTGTGCCTGAAAGAGTTCCGTCTGGCCTTCGACGCCAAGCTGAAGCTGTGCACGGTGCTGGATTTGGGCAAATGCCGGATCACCCTGGGCAAATACCAGTACACCAACGCCCTCATCGGCTACTACGACGAGACCCAGTACGGCCTCCAGGCGGCGCTGACCGCCGAGCTGGGTTGGGAATCCCCCAATCTGGAAATGGGGCTGGAGGGCACCGCCGAGGTGACCCTGGGCTACCCCTACTCCGGCCTGTGGCTCAAAGGCGACGCGGACTTCGATGTGGGTTGGTGGATTCTGCGGAAGGACTTCGACGTGAGCGGTGACGTTCTCGTGGGCGCCTACGTCAACTCCTCCGACAATCTGCAGTTCTCCATCATCGTCCGGGGCACCAACACCAAGGGCGACTATTCCGGCTTCCATCTGTATGTGACCCGCCCCGCGGGCTTCAACATCAAGACCTATTAAGGAGGTACGGCCGTGAAACGACTTTTGATTCTTTTCCTGATTCTGGTTCTGGCGGCCACGCTGGCCGTACCGGCTCTGGCGGCGGTGGAGGAGCAGGAGCTGGTGATACTGGACACCCAAAAGGATGTGGTGTTCTGGGTATCCTGGGACAAGGAAACGCCGGACATCGTCTTCCTGGCGCCCAACGGCAGGGAGTACGACCCTATGGCAGAGGCCAACGACACCACCACCATCCTGAACGGCACGGATCTTTACTATGTGATTCTGAATGCGCCGGCGGGCCAGTGGCGGGTGCGCTTCGACAAGAGAAGCAACCAGAAGCTGGATATTTCCGTCCACGACTATAATCCGGGCCTCACCATTGAGACGTTTACCGTCGGCCAGGTGGACGGCGACCGGATCCCGGTGCAGTTCCGGGTGACCGGCGCCGGCAATCAGCGCTACAGCTACCGCATCAGCGCCATGATCGACCACACCGGCATGGAGAAGGAGCTGACCTCCGGCTCCGGCACCGTGGGGCAGGATGTGGAAACCCGGGTGTTGCTGAAGAGTCTGTCCACCCATTCCGGATATCTGCTGAAGCTCTATGTCTGGTACGACGACAACGGCACGGATATTTTCGATTTTGCTTTTTCCGACCGGTTCTCCTATACCAATACCGACGCGGATCAGCGGGCTCAGGATTTCGCCCTCACCGTCCTCCCCCAGGAGCAGCTGCTGATCGTTTCCTGGCCGGATCTGCCGTGGAATACGGAGCGGGTTCTGGTGGCGGTCTTTGAGGACGGCGGGGCGGAGCCGGCCATGTTCGACGAGTACGACCCCAAAACCACCAATTCCGTCCAGCTTGCCTACGATCCCGCCGCCAGGCAGGTGGATGTTGAGTTCACCGTTCGGATCAACGGCGTCAACGCCGCCCCCAAGCGGAAGAGCTTTCAGCCGGATCACTTGGGGCTGACCCTGCCCGAAGGGGATTCCCGGAATTCCACGGCTCTGCCCATGACCTATACCGGCTTCTCCCAACAGCCGGTGAATGTGACCATCAACGGATATCTCACCGAGCTGGTTCTGAACGGTGACGGTACCCTGAACCTGACGCTGGGGGACGACTGGAACGAGCTGAAGGTGGAATTTACCGATCCCGACCAGATCACCTGGCAGATTCAGCGGAATCTTTTCGTGGATCGGATCCCGCCGGTGCTGACCATGAGCCAGAGCTACGACGGTATGCGGGTGGACGGCCAGTCCGTCACCGTCAGCGGCACCGCGCTGGACTGCGCCTGGGTCACCGTCAACGGGGAGACCGTCACGGTGGGAGCCGACGGGATGTTCTCCCGGGAGATTTCCCTTGCCGAAGGCGGCAATCCGGTGACGGTCATTGCCGCCGATTCGCTGGGCAATGAAAGCCGGTACGCGGCCATGATCTATCGGGGCATCAGCGCCCAGGAGTGGACGGATTCCGAAAGTAAGCAGTCCGGCCCCGGCGGCCTGCTGGAGACCCTGACAGGGCCGGGCAAATACTGGGTGCTGATTGGCGTCAGCGTGCTTTGCCTGATGGTCATCGGGTATGCCCTGATTTTCTGGCGCAGGGAGGGTCAAAAATGAAAGTGATGAAGTGGGTTTGCCGGTATTTCTTCCTGGGGCTGATTCTGGCGCTGTGCCTGGCGTGGTGTATCTACTGCGCCGTCACGGTGGGTCAGCTTCGGGCGACGGTGAACAGTCTGGAATTCATCGATATGGCTGCCCAGCTTTCCCCGGAGACGACGGCGGTGCTGGATCGGCTGGAGCAGTACGAGGGGCTCCTGCGGGGCGCGATTCTCGCGACGGCGGCTGCCGCGGTGTGCCTGGGCGGGCTGATTCTGTTCCAAACGGTCAGCAAATCCCTGCGGAAGAAGAAGGCGGAGAAGCCCGTCAAAGAGGCGGTGCCGGCTGTCAGTCCCCGGAAGGGCGGCTACTGCACCAACTGCGGCGCCCATTACGAGGAGCTTCCCCTGTTCTGCACCCGGTGCGGTCATAAAATGGAATAACCGTGAAAACAGCGCCGGAAAACCGGCGCTGTTTTTGCGTTGGGAGGGAAGATGTCCGTGTCATTGCGAGGAGGCCGGAACGGCCGACGCGGCAATCTCATTTGAAGTCCTGCCACGGGTTAAAATGAGATTCCCATGGTCGCTTCGCTCCCTCGGGATGACATATTCTTCCGTGATTGCGTGAAATCGGGCTGGGGCGGATTCTCCTTGCGCTCCAGATCCTCAGTCAGCAGGGAATCCAGCGGAACGCCGAAAACGGCACTAAGCCGAAGGATGAGCGCCGCGTCGGGATCTGTCACAAACCTGCCGGATTCCATACGGCGAAGCCGGAAAGGAGAAATCCCGCACAGCATGGCAAGAGATTTTCCGGTCAGGCCATATTTGGTACGCAGGAAACGGATGTTGCGGCACAAAACCGTGCTGCTTAGAGCGATGCGCATAAAACAATACCCCTTCCTTTGATTGCTGGATATTATTTTATATGATTAGTTATGATAAGTCAATAAGCGATAGCGAAAAATGGTATACTTTCCGAGAGGTGACGAGTCATATGCGGCCACTAAAGGAAAGAATCAGCATCACCATCGACGGTGATTTGCTGGAAAAGCTTCGGGAAAAAGCGGAAGAAGACGATCGCTCCCTGTCTCAATACATCAACCTGGTGCTGAAGAAGCATCTGGAGAAAAGCGAATGAGAACAGCACACAGCCGCCGGAGGCATGATCTCCGGCGGCTGTGTTGTTTTGGGCTTATTTTCTAAACTTGAATTTTAACCTTCTATAAATCGTTTTCAGAAGCTGCTTGATTTGCTTTTTAATCGACGTATCGGCGGAGTGGTTCTGAAGAATTTGACCGTTATCCTGGAAAGTGGAAGATGCATTTTGAGCGGCTGCTATTTTTCCCAGTTCCTCGCGGATCCGTTCCAACTCATAATTCAAGGAATTGAAGACAGATGCCTCTTTCACAGGCCTCGATTTGATGGCATTCTCCAGCCACCGGAAGGATTCCTGAATCTTCGGATTCAGTGTGTCATATACCTTCTCGTAATCAATGTCATCAAGAAGTTCCGGTCGCTGCTCGATTTCAGTGATATCCATTACCAGCCGATCCATCAGGCCTGCTTCTTCCAAGAGGGAAACAAACCGATTCGCGCCTCGTTTCTTGTTGGCAACACTGATGAATTTCTTGCGGAAAATGATGGCAAAGCAGGTACCATGGAAAGAATCGGTAATGACGAAATCGGCGTTCTGGTAATAGAACAGCCACTCTTCAATATCAATGTCTGCCTTGGTATTGTCAAGACCCAACTTCTCCATGTTTTTTTCAAAGTCGGTGGCATTCAGCAGATTGATGTAGGGCATCCCCAAACTGCGGCTCAAGTAAAGAATAGCGTTTTTCTTGCTTTCGTCCGGATCCAGGAAAAAGCTCAGCAAATAATCATACGTCTTATGGATTCCTGACTGTTGGGCTAGTTTTTCATATTCCTTGACATCACACAGAAACACGGGATCCATAACTTTTTTTGCATCCAAGCCAAAGATATTCTTGCAGATATCAACGCCATAGGATTCTCTGACAGACAAAGCATCAAACCGGCGCAGCCAATATCCCATGGGAACGCGCAGATTGCGGTTATCATAAAACTCATTTCCAAAGGACGAGGCATAAGAAACAATCTTGTTGGTGGACTTGGCGTAATTCAAGAAATACTGGGGGCCGGAATATTCCCACAAGGTCGGATTGAACAGCTGATCCGAGCCGGAGACAAATGCCTGGCAATGGTCTGCCAGACAACCAATGGTATCCGGAGTATAATTTTTGCTAATATTGTAGTGCTTTACTGCAAAACGGTAAGGAATGCTGTTATAATTCGGCTTATAGTTCGGATCCGACGAGCATTTTGCAATCATCAGAACCGTGAGGCCCATTTTGCGCAGCACACAGTTGAGGGCATAGTATGTCAACGTACCGCCATAGTTCTCATTATACCACCAGCCGGTAACGCCAACATCGTATTTGCTGTTGACGGCATAATCAAAAGCAACGGTAAATGGCTTCATGTCAAGCAGCCAAAAAAAACGCTCACTGGCCCAATGCTTCTCTTTGGGATTCAAAAGCTGTCCGTTTCTGGATTTCGCAAGTTCTACAACGGAATCAAGTTCCATCCTCTGCAGCAAATGACATTGCTTACCGAGTGTGGGCATCAAGGCTTTTGCTTTCTGGCTGTTGACCAACAAAAGACTGGTGCCTTGACCGTCGTCACAGGCTTTACTGAGGGTACCAACGCCCCAGAAGTCGCCAATCGTAAAATCACCGATTCTGGCAATATTGGCATACTCGCATTTGCCGCAACATTCTCTTGTGGATAAACCTCCCAAGAACGCACGCCAATACTCGTCGCGGTAGCAATCACCGCGATAGGTGGAACCATCTTCAAAGGTGAAGGATGTAGCGGTTCCCCAGCCCCAGAACGATTTGTCGCGGAAGTCGGACTTGATAAGCCGTTTTCCCCGCGCCTTTTCCTGAATATACTTCCGATAGACCTTTGGGGACGGAACACCGTGGCATACGATATCGATCAGTATCAAATGGTCATAATCCTTCTTCAAGAACGACCGAATTCCTGCAATCTGACAGGGTGTGCCGGTATAGAGAACCCAACGACCTGCTTTTAACGCTGTTTCGACGGCCTGATAGGTCAACCCAGTGCTGCTCTGCACATATTTGGAGCCGCGGATCCGCTGCAAGTCGTCCTTGTTGTCTGTAAGGATGTGGGATACGGAAAGATAATCCTCAGAGTAAGCCGCACCACAAACAAGGCCGCCCTTTTGCAAAACATATTCGGCAAGCACCGTGAACATACCGCCGGAAGAACTGTGCTTCCTGATTTTATCATCAGCCATCACGGCGTAGCAATCCGGCTTGGCTTCTTTATACTGACGGATATATCCCTTGTTGAGTACCGGACAATGCTTTGCACACAGCCCGCAGTGCACGCAAGTGCCCGAATCAATTACAGGAGCCAGAAAACCCTTTCGGTCTTCCTTCATTTGAATGGCATTCACCGGACACTTATTATAGCAGGCACCACAACCGGTACATTGGTCGTGCGGAACTTGGCAAATCGTTTTATCCATGAGTATTCTCCCTCTCCTCGTTTACTTGGCGCCACGTTTCAGCGATCGAACCAGCGGTCGAACAGAAAATGGCATTTTTCTCAGGTAAGGCGTGAGCTCATATTTCCGAATCAACGCGGAAAGTTTTTTCAGGTGTTCCTGAGGATGCTGTGTCTTTTCGTTTCGGATATCCGGAACAAAAAACTCAAGTAACCATTGAGTATAAGATTTGCCGTAAAGATCAAACCAACCCTGCCGTTTCCAATATTCGGAGATGATATCCACGAAGTATAGGTGATTTTCGATCTTCTGATCCATATCATCCCGGACGCTGCTCATCAGGGAGCCCGGCCGGTACCAGCGATAATGATACAGCGAATCGGAAATGAAAGCAAAGTTGGCAGCGTGGGGGAAGGTTTCCATCTGGAACACCATGTCCTCCCCATATTTTACGGTTTCGTCAAAGGCAAGCCCATACTCATCAAACAGTCTCTTACTGAAAGCCTGGCGCCAGACAAAGGGCTTGGCGCTTTTTTCCTTAAACAGAACATCCTCGGAAAAAGTATGGTAGCGTTTCACCCGGGAACGCAGAACATCATAATGCCAAGTGCTGGCTCTGGGGGTATCGGGGAAAATAGCGGTGCCGAAGATGACTATGTCCGTGGGAGCCTCCAGCGACTCAATCCAAACGCGTTCGCAGGCGTTGCGTGCCAGATAGTCGTCGGCGTCCAGAAACATGATTATGGAACCGCGGGCCGCGCGGATACCGGCGTTCCGGGCGGAAGAAAGCCCGCCGTTGGGCTTGCTGATAATACGAATCCGGGAGTCATGCTTGGCAAACACCTCCAAAACCGCGAGGGAACCGTCGGTGCTGCCGTCGTTGACGCAGATGATTTCCACATCGTACAGAGTTTGGTTTACACAGCTGGTCAGGCAAGCGCTCAAATATTCCTGGACATTGTAAACAGGAATGATAACGGAGACCTTGACGGGAAGCTCATTCATTTTCCAAACCTCCGAACAATTTTTCGGAAAAAGTATTTGATCGTATACCAAAGACCGTGTTCCCGAATGCAACAGAAGCCGCCTGCCAGCTTATCGAGCAGGAAGGGCAGCTCTTTTCCGTTTACCAGCCGCTTTTCCTTTGTTGCTTCTTCAAAAGTAGGGGCGTCCTCACCGTTTTTCACTTTAACCCGCAGTTCATGATATACGGTTGGATTCTTCAGAATCTGATGGATGGTTCTCCACTTGTACCATTCAAAATAGTCTTTTTGCAGCGTGCCGTCTATTTCATGCCTTTCAAAGTCGTCATGAAAACGCTGAATGAATTCAGCCTGCAGAGGCTCCGCCAGACGTTCGTAGTTCCAGTTGTAGCTGTCAAACTTGATACGCACCATGACCGGCTCAAGGATTCCCTTTTCAATCGGATGGGCATTCAGAAAACGTTCCATTTCGTCGTATTCGTCGCAGATGCAGTAGACCTTTCCGGGACTGTTGATAGAGGATGCCTCATTATCCTGCCGGTAGTGCAGGAAACACTCCTCCATCAGACGGACACGCTTGGCGCAGACCCAAACTTTGAAGTTAAAACTGGCATCCTGATAGGAAGCGCCGGGTGTTTCATGGAAACGAATTCCGTTGCAGCGAATAAAGTCCGCACGGTAAATGGCTGACCAGATAGTGGGTTTGATGTTAAAAAAATCCACCATTTCCCGTTTGGATTGGAAGTCCGTCACGGGGCAGAAGGTACGCCCGCTGGTAATCGGTGAGGCAATCACTCTTGGAGTATTCTGCTCGCCGGGTTTGGAAAAATAGAAGTAGAAACCAGATTTGGCTACATCGAGATCGTGCTCCTTGGCACAGGCGTAGAGCCTTTCGAACATATCCAGATCCGCGTAATCGTCAGACTCCACAATACCGAGATATTCGCCGGAAGCCATATCGAACCCCCGGTTCATGCTTTCGCCGTAGCCGCCATTTGGTTTATCAATGATTTTGATCCGCGTATCTTCAGATGCGTATTTCTGAAGGATCGACAGTGTGGAATCTGTGGAACCGTCATTCACACAAATAATCTCAATCTCACGAAGAGTTTGGTTTACGACACTATCCAAGCACTGGCATAAGTATTTTTCCACGTTATAGCATGGAATTACAATCGACACCTTAGGTGAATCCATGTTTTTACCTCACAAATCAATTCAAACAGACTTCAGATCATCCAGCGCGGCGCGGATGACTTTGTCCATATCATAGTAGCGGTACTGGCCCAGGCGGCCACCGAAGATCACGTTGCCCGTTTCGTCGGCCAGCTTCCGGTACTCGGCGTAGAGGGCGCCGTTTTCGGCATCGTTGACGGGGTAGTAGGGCTCCATGCCGGGCTTCCACTCGGCTGAGTATTCCCGGCTGATGACGGTGGTGGGCTGGGTGCCGAATTCGAAGTGCTTATGCTCGATGATGCGGGTATAGGGCTGCTGGTGGGAGGTGTAGTTCACCACCGCGTTGCCCTGATAATCGGGCATCTCCAGCTCCTCGGTCTCGAAGCGGACGCTGCGGTAGCTGAGGGCGCCCAGCCGGTAGCCGAAGAATTCGTCGATGCAGCCGGTGTAGACGATCCGCCGGGCGATGTTGGGCTCCTGACGGATCAGGTCGAAGTAGTCGGTATTCAGCCGAACCTCCACGCCGGAAAGCATCTTCTCCACCATGGCGGTGTAGCCGCCGATGGGAATGCCCTGATAGCGGTCGTTGAAGTAATTGTTGTCGTAAGTAAACCGGCAGGGCAGCCGCTTGATGATGAAGGCGGGCAGCTCCCGGCAGTCCCGGCCCCACTGCTTTTCGGTGTATTCCTTCACCAGCTTGGTGTACACGTCGGTGCCCACCAGGCTCAGCGCCTGCTCCTCCAGATTCCGGGGCTGGGTGATGTTCAGCGCCGCCACCTGCTCCGCGATTTTGGCCCGGGCTTCGGCGGGCGTGCGGATGCCCCACATTTTGGAGAAGGTGTTCATGTTGAAGGGCAGATTGTACAGCTCGTCGTGATACACCGCGATGGGACTGTTGATGTAGTTGTTGAATTCGGCAAATTGGTTAACATAATCCCAAACCTCCCGGTCGCTGGTGTGGAAGATGTGGGCGCCGTAGCGGTGAACCTGAATACCGGATACGTTTTCCGTGTAGACATTGCCGGCGATGTGATCCCGGCGGTCGATGACGAGGCAGCGTTTTCCCCGGTTTGTCAGCTCCCGGGCAAAAACGGCGCCGTACAGACCGGCACCGACGATGAGATAGTCATACATTTCAGCAGTTCCTCCCGTTTCCTGTTTTGAGAAGGTGGGGATTTCCCCATGACGGAACCGATTATATCATATTTCAGCAGAAATGTCCACTGATTCCCCCGCTTTTTTCGGCCGAAAAACAGGAAATCCCCTCCGGCGCTGGAAGGGAAACCTTCTTCTGCCGCGAAAAGGGAATGGAGATGTCTGAAAACCCAGGAAAAAAGCACGCCGAAGCGCAATGTCAGCTTAACTTACTGACAT
>JAQXIT010000094.1 GCA_029007925.1 Bacillota bacterium
GGGTCTGGCGCTGGGCCTGAGCCAGGAGGAAGTGGACGCCATCGTGCCCATTTCCAAAATGCGCACCCTCGTGGAGGAGCGCACCGGCGCCAACGAGGCCAACAAATTCTTCAAGCTGAACCCCTATGTGGCGGATATTCCTGAGAAATACTCCCGGGATATCAATGGCGTGAAGCTGCTGGTCATGGGCACCGTGGATGTGGGCGGCAGCGGCTGCGTCTGCCCCGAGCACGTGATGCTTAAGGCCATCCTCTCCAGCCTGACCTATCGCAAAAACGATGTGGTCATCATGGACATGGAGGCGGGACTGGAGCATCTGGGCAGAGGCACGGCGGCCAATATGGATCAGTTCATCGTGGTCATCGAGCCGGGCGCCCGGTCGGTGCAGACTTACCGCAGCGTCAAGCGGCTGGCCTCCGATCTGGGGGTCAGGCAGGTTCGGGTGGTGGCCAACAAGGTCAGAGACGAAAGCGATGAGACCTTCATCCGCTCCGTCATCCCCCCGGAGGATCTGCTGGGCTGCATCCACTACAATCCGGAAGTGATCGACGCGGATCGTCAGGGCAAATCGCCCTACGATTTCAGCCCCTCGGCAATCGAAGAGATTCGGAAAATCAAGACGATCTTGGATCGTGATGAAATTTAGGAGGAAATACCGTGACACTTTTTGAAAGAGTATTTGGCGGCAGCGACTACAACTACGCCCGTACCGTCGCCGCCATTGATGAGGCCATCGCCGCCTACGGCGAGAGCGAGGCCGTATCCTTCCCCGGCACCGCCTACAGCCTGCCCTGCTACTACGCCGTCACCGGCGTGAAGATCACCAATCTGGGCGAGATGAAGGCGGCCATGGCCGATATCAAGGCCAAAATGACCCGCAACAACCGCCTGCACGATGCCTTCGAGTCCGGCATCGCCTCCGCGCTGTGCGCGGAGTTCCTGGAGGCGCTGAAGTATCTGCGCGGCGCCCAGCCCTACGCCGAGCCGGAGCTGGGTCACCTGACCGACGCCTTCGTCCGGAACCTGGGCGTGCCGCTGGTCACCGGCGACATTCCCGGCGTGGCCGTCATCATCGGCGCCGCGGAGGATCCCGCCGAGACCGTGGCGCTGGTCAAGTCCTACCAGAGCCAGGGCATTCTGGTGTCCCTCACCGGCGAGTGCATCCGCCAGCTGGCCGACGCCGGCTACAAGACCGGCGAGAACGTCCGCGTGGTGCCCCTGGGCTATGAAATGCAGTCCGTCATCCATGTGGTGTCCGTGGCTCTGCGCGCCGCGCTGATCTTCGGCAACATCACCCCCGGTGATTTCCCGGCGCTGGCCAAGTACACCATGGAGCGTGTCCGCGCCTTCGTCAACGCCTACAAGCCCCTGTCCGACGAGATCGTGTCCTACGGCGCCGGCGCCATCTGCCTGGGCTTCCCCGTCATTTCCAACGAGACGGAGAATATGTTCCGGGTTCCCAAGAGCCTGATCCAGCAGCTGGACACCACCAAGTGGAACGCCACCTCTCTGGAGGCCCGGGACATCAAGCTGAAGATCACCAATATCGACATTCCCGTGTCCTTCGCCACCGCCTTCGAGGGTGAGATCATCCGCCGCGGCGATATGCAGGTGGAGGTGGACGGCTCCCGGAAGGACTGCTTCGAGCTGGTGGTCACCCGGGACGCCTCCGAAATCGAGGATCACAAGATCATCGTGGACGGCCCCGAGATGGACGAGATCCCCGTGGGCAGCAAGATTTCCCTGTCCTACACCGTGGAGGTGGCGGGCAAGGCCATGCAGCCCGACTTCGAGTCCGTCATGGAGCGGAAGATCCACTCCTACCTCAACTGCATCGAGGGCGTGATGCACACCGGTCAGCGCGACATGATCCGCATCCGTGTGTCCAAGGCCGACTACGAGGCCGGCTTCCGCTTCCACCATCTGGGCGAGGTACTGTACGCCAAGATCAAGAGCGAGTTCGACGCCGTGGTGGACAAGTGCCAGGTTACCATCGTGGTGGGCGACGAGAAGAACGCCGCCCTGCGTGCCCACGCCAACGAGGTGTTCAACAAGCGTGACGACCGTCTGAAGTCCATGACCGACGAGTCCGTCCCCGTGTACTACACCTGCATCATGTGCCAGGCCTTCTCTCCCAGCCATGTCTGCATCGTCACGCCCGAGCGTCTGGGTCTGTGCGGCGCCGTGAGCTGGCTGGACGCCAAGGCCACCAACGAGCTGGATCCCACCGGCCCCTGCCAGATTGTGCCCAAGGAGCATTGCATCGACGAGCAGCTGGGCCGCTTCGAGGAAGTGGACGAGGCCGTCAACAAGTATTCCCACGGCGCTCTGGAGCACGTCACCCTGTACTCCCTGTTCCAGGATCCCATGACGAGCTGCGGCTGCTTCGAATGTATCTGCGGCGTTGAGCCCTGCTCCATGGGCGTGGTCATCACCTGCCGTGAGCATGCCGGCATGACCCCCCTGGGCATGAGCTTCTCCGAGATGGCCTCCATGACCGGCGGCGGCGTTCAGACCCCCGGCTTCATGGGTCACGGCAAGCACTTCATCTCCTCCAAGAAGTTCCTGAAGGCCGAAGGCGGCCTGGGCCGGATCGTCTGGATGCCCAAGGATCTGAAGGATCAGGTTCGGGAGCGGCTGGATGCCGCGGCGCTGGAGCTGTACGGCGTGGAGAACTTTACCGACATGATCGCGGACGAGACCGTCTGCACCGAGGATCCCGAGCAGCTGCTGGAGTTCCTGGGCAGCGTCGGCCACCCCGTGCTGAGCATGGAACCCTTCGATATGTAATTCCATACCACAAAACGCGCCCCGAAAGGGGCGCGTTTCAGCATTTCAAATGACAGCGCGCGAAATACCCGGCTCCAGAGGAGCCGGGTATTTTGGGGATCAGCAGTAGAAATCCCGGATCTTTTTGGCGCGGCTGGGGTGGCGGAGCTTGCGGATGGCCTTGTTCTCGATCTGGCGGATCCGCTCCCGGGTGACCCCGAAGATCTGACCGACCTCCTCCAGTGTGTGGGTGCGGCCGTCGTACATACCGAAGCGCATCCGAAGCACGTCGGCTTCCCGCTCGGTGAGGGTGTCCAGAATTTCCTTCAGCGCCTCGGACAGCAGAGCGTTGGAGGTGGCATCGGCGGGGCCGGGGGTGCGCTCATCCTCCACGAAGGAGCCGATGGAGGTGTCCTCCTCGTCGCCCACGGGGGTGTCCAGACTCAGGGTGTCGGCGGCCGTCCGGTTGGCCTCGATGATCTTCTCCACGGGCAGACCCAGCTCCGCGGCGATCTCCTCCACGGTGGGCTCCCGACCCAGCTCCTGCACCAGCTTCCGGTTGCAGCGGGTGGCCTTGTTGATGACCTCCACCATATGCACCGGCACGCGGATCGTCCGCGCCTGATCGGCAATGGCTCGGGTGATGGCCTGCCGGATCCACCAGGTGGCATATGTAGAGAATTTGTTTCCCTTTGTCCAGTCGAATTTGTCCACCGCGCGGATGAGGCCGGTATTGCCCTCCTGAATCAGATCCAGAATATGCAGACCCCGGCCGGAGTATTTCTTGGCAATGGATACCACAAGCCGGAGGTTGGCCTCGGTGAGCTTGTTCTTGGCCTCCAGATCGCCTTCGGATACCCGCTTGGCCAGCTCGATCTCCTCTTCGGCGGACAGCAGCTTCACCTGACCGATCTCCTTCAGGTACATCCGAACGGGATCGTCCAGATTGTATTCCGCCGCCAGATCCACGGGATCCACCAGCACCTCGTCCTCCACGCCGGAAAGATCGATGTTGTCATCCAGATCTCCCACCAGATCCACGTCGTCCCCCAGATCCAGCTCCAGATCCAGGTCGTTGCTGACGATCTGGATGTTCATGGCCTCGAAGCGATCGTAGATGTCCTCGATCTTTTCGGCGGTGAGATCCATCTTTTCAAGCTGGGCGTTCAGGTCGCTGGCCCGGATCATGCCGTCCTTCCGACCCTGGGCGATCAGGTTCTGGAGCGCGGCATGGACATCCTCCATATTCTTCCCATTGGGCTTCTTTGCAGTACTCAATTCACTCTACCCCTTTTTCTGTATGCGTAAAACAGACTTGTGCCGTAAGACTATATACCTTTTTCCCCGCTTTGGCAAGGGTTTTCCGAGAATTATTTTCAAAATTTGCGGCTTTGGGCGTTTTTTGTCGGGTTCCAAATGAAGTTTTCCCTGATTTTTCGCAAAACATACGGTTTACTTTTTCAGAAAAAAACGGTATAATTGGGAAAATGGATTTTTGGGCTCATTTTTGACAGCCCTTCCCTGATTCCGATTGCCGAGGTGCCCATCATGACCGATCTTTCCAAAATCCGCAATTTTTCCATCATCGCCCATATCGATCACGGCAAGTCCACCCTGGCCGACCGGCTGCTGGAGGAATGCCACGCCGTCGATCTGCGCCAGAGAAGCGAGCAGATCCTGGACTCCATGGATCTGGAGCGGGAGCGGGGCATCACCATCAAGGCTACCGCCGTCACCCTGGGCTATACCGCCGACAACGGCGAGACCTACCATCTGAACCTCATCGACACCCCGGGTCATGTGGACTTTACTTACGAAGTCTCCCGGAGCCTTGCCGCCTGCGAGGGCGCCGT
>JAQXIT010000095.1 GCA_029007925.1 Bacillota bacterium
GGGCAGACGGACACCGACGTGGGCGTCCGGTTCTTCACCTCCGCCGGCGTTCATGTCCTGATGCCGAATCCCTGGAACTTCATTCCCGGGGATTATCAGCCCACCCTGGTGGCGCTGTCCGACGACATCGGTGAGGATCAGTGGGTGGAGGAAAGCTGCTATGAAGATCTGGTTCAGATGATTACCGACTGCAACGCCGCCATGGCGTCGGCGTTTTCCGGCAGCGGCGAATACCACGAAGCCTATGTGGTATCCTCCTACCGCACCATGGAGCATCAAACCAATAATTACAACAACCGGGTCGCCAAGGAGATGTCCCGGGATCCATCCCTGACGCTGGAGGAGGCGCGGCGGAAGGCTGCCACCGTGGTGGCCTATCCCGGCACCAGCGAGCATCAGCTTGGCCTGGCGGTGGACATCATCGACACGGCGCTCTGGGCGCTGAACAGCCAGCAGGCGGAGCTGCCCGCTCAGCGGTGGCTCATGGAAAACTGCTGGCACTACGGCTTCATCCTCCGCTATCCCAGCGGCTCCACCGATTCCACCGGCATCATCCATGAGCCCTGGCATTACCGGTATGTGGGCCCGGAGCTGGCCCGGGAGCTGGAATCTCTGGGCTTCCCCACTTTGGAGGAATACTTTGCCGGCATCACCCGGGCCTGACAGCGCGGCAGCAATCCCTTTGCCGGTTTGTCGGGCAGTCCCCGAAAACCGGCCGGATGGCATTCCTCTTTTCGGCTCCGCGAATTCTGATTTTGGAGGAGGCTCCCATGAAAAAGAGAAAGAAAATATTCCTTGTCACCCTGTGCGTTCTTCTGTGTCTTGCCATTCTGGGGCTGGGTGCGGTGTTGGGAATCAACGGCTATGTCAAATGGGTCGCCGGGAGCCGGATCCTCACCGCCGAACAGGCGGCGGAGCTGGAGGATGTGGACTGCATTCTGGTTCTTGGCTGTCTCGTCAAAGGCAACGGGACTCCCAGCGATATGCTCTCGGACCGGCTGACCCGGGGAATTGAGCTGTACCAACTGGGCGCCGCCCCCAAGCTGCTGATGAGCGGCGACCACGGCCGGGTTGGATACGACGAAGTCGGCGCCATGAAGCGCCGCGCCGTGGACGCCGGCATTCCCTCCTCGGACGTTTTTATGGATCACGCCGGTTTTTCCACCTACGAGAGCATCTACCGGGCCAAGGAAATCTTCCAGGCGAAGAAGATCATCATTGTCACCCAGGAATACCATCTTTCCCGCTCCATCTACATAGCGCAGTGCTTCGGTCTGGAGGTCTACGGGGTGGCATCGGACTACCGCGCCTATCTGAATCAGTCCGCCCGGGACTTCCGGGAAGTGCTTGCCAGGGTGAAGGACTTCGGCACCTGTATTTTCAAGCCGGAGCCCACCTATCTGGGCGACGTGATCCCCATCAGCGGCGACGGCAATCTGACCAACGACGAATTCTCGGATTTTGTGTGACGCAATATCAGGGCACGCTCCGGCGTGCCCTTTTCTTCTGCCGCGGCCTGTCACCTGAGCGGGCAAGAAGTGGGAATCTCATGAAATCCCACGCAAAGACTTCAAATGAGATTGTCACGTTGGGGGTTTCACCCCCTCCTCGCAATGACATTCTAATCCCTAATTCCTCATTCCAAATTCCGAATCTCCGTTCTCAAAAGTGTTATGTAAACTTCCGAAACAAAAAAGTCCGCCCCGGAGGGCGGACGCTCAGTATTCCCGAACCACGGCCTTCACCAGACCGATGATCTCAGCCTCGGAGCCGTCGATGGGCTCGTAATTGTCATTCTCCGGCATCAGCCAAATCTGCCCGTCTCTTCTGCGCAGGCGCTTGACGGTGGCCTCGTCGCCGATGCGGGCGACAACGATCTGCCCGTCCGAAGCGGTCTGCTGGGGGCGCACAACCACCTTGTCGCCGCTGAGAATTCCCGCGCCAATCATGCTGTCGCCCCGCACCCGCAGGGCAAAGCAGCCGGGCTCGCCATCCCAGCACAGGGTTCCCTCCTGATTTTCCACCGCCAGAATGGGCAATCCGGCAGTGACCACGCCGATCACCGGAATCTGCCCCGGGCGGGCGCCGGTGACAATGGCGCGCTTGCGTCCCTTGGCGCCGGGAGTCAGCAGGAGTCCCTTGTCCTGCAGCGCCTGAATATGGTAGCTGACGGAGGCCGTGGACCGCAGCCCCACCGCCGCGCCGATCTCCCGGACGGAGGGCGCGTAGCCGTTCTCCTGAATGAATTGGTTTACATAATCAAGAATTCGCTCGGCCTTATCGCTGGTTCTGGGCATAATGGCGCCTCCTTCACGGTTTCTATTTATATAATAGCACATATGAACGAAAAAGAAAAGCCCTTTTCTAAATTTTTTCGCAAAATTTCCCGTCCTCCCGAATAGACTGTAAGGAAAATCGATTGGGAAGGAGCGATACCCATGGAACAATACGACGGCTCACTGGCCGACCGGGTATGGCAGCGGGTGCGGGGAGAATCCGGCGGCGAGCCGCCGAAACCGGGTCTGCGGGCGCTGGCCGCCGCGGAGGCGAGGGAAGCGGCGGTTCTTCGGATGCTGTCCGGGCAGATTCAGGGGCAGGATCGGACTCTGCTTCGGGATATGGCGGAGGCGGAGCAGAATCACGCCGCCTGCCTGGGTGGGATTCATTTCTTCACCACCGGTACGCAGCCGGGGCTCCGGCAAATCAGCGTTCCGGCGGAGGCGCCGGAGACGGCTCTGCGCAAATGCTACGGCCGGAAGCTGCGGGCGCTGCGGGAGTACGAAAGCCGGATTTCGGATCCGGAGTACGGTCACGTTTTCGCGGAACTGGCCCGTCAGGAGCGGCGCCACTGCGCGGTGATTCTGGAAATCGTCGGCCGCCGGAAACGGTAGGTCGCCCCATTGGCAGCGCATCCGCCCGGAAAACCCGGACGGATGCGTTTCTGATTTTACAAAGCTATGGCTTCCTTTTCCGTCCCCACGGATCGGTTGCTTTCGGCAAGGAACGCTTCCGTCTCCGGGGAAAGCTTCGGATTCCTCTCCGCGTCCACCAGGCCGTTGACCTCCTGCTGAACATCGGTAAGCTGGGTATAGCACAGGCCGGTGAAGTACGGGATTTTGCGGATTGCCTCGTTCTGGGAACCGAAGCGCCGGCAAAATTCGTCCTCATCCGCCGTAAACGCTCCGTAGCCCCATCCTTCGTCCCGCTTCATGGCAATGCCGCCGTACTCGCTGAGGATCACCGGCTGTCCGTGATAGCGGTAGCCGTCGGCAAAGAGGCGCTGACCGTACCAGCTCATGGATTTTTTGTTGTTGAGCACCGCCTTCTCCCCGTCCAGATACGCTTCCTCCAGTTGGGCGCCGGTTTCCCGGTAGTCATGGATGGTGACAATATCGGACAGGGTGTGTTCCCAGCCGTCGTTGGTAACCACCGGGCGGTAGGGATCCAGCGCCTTGGTCAGATAATAGATACCGTTGACGAATGCCCGCTGCCGGGGCTCGCCGTTCAGCCCGGGCAGTCCCCAGGACTCATTGAAGGGCACCCATACGCATACGGAGGGATGATCCCGGTTCTGCCGGACGGCTTCCATCCACTGGGCGGTGAAACGTTCCGCCGCCCTGCCGCTGAAATCATAGCAGGTGGCCATCTCGCTCCAGACCAGCATTCCCTTCACGTCGCACCAGTACAGGAATCGCTCGTCCTCGATTTTCTGGTGGATTCTCAGACCGTTGTAGCCGAAGCGGAACGCCAGATCTATGTCCCGGATCAGCGCCTCCTCGTCCGGCGGGGTCAGTCCGGAGTCCTTCCAATAGCCCTGCTCCAGCACCATCCGCAGGAAGAGCGGCTTGCCGTTGAGCAGCAGCCGGTCTCCCCGGATCTCAAAGGCGCGGAAGCCAAAATAGGAGCGGACGGTATCCCGGAGGCACCCGTTCTCCTTCAGGAAAAAGGTGATCTCATAGAGGTTCGGCGTCTCCGGCGACCACAGCTTCAGCTCGCCCTCCCCCAGGTTCATGGTAAAGTGTCCCGTTTCCCCGGCGGCAAAGGTCTCCTCCGCCACCGGCTCTCCGCCGAAGGTCACCACCGCCTCCAGCGTATACGGGTCGGTTTCCGCCGCGGAGGGCGGCAGACGCAGCTCGGCCTCCATCCGCAGGCATTTTTCCGCGGCGTCCGGGGCAATGGACACCGATGCCAGACTGACTTCCGGGACAGCCTCCATCCAGACGGTTTTCCAGATGCCGGTGGTCTGGATGTACCAGCAGCCCCAGCTTTCCTTCTTCCAGCGCTGCTTGCCCCTGGGCTGATCCGTCGCCTGCGAATCCTCCGCCCGGACGGTGATGACGGCCGTTTCCTGCCCCGTTACCGCCTCGGTCACATCGAAGCCGAAGCGGCAGCAGCCGCCTTCATGCTCTCCCACAAAGAAGCCGTTGACCCAGACCTTCGTCCGGTAATCCACGCCCTCAAAATGCAGCAGAAGCCGCTGTCCCTCCCGGACAAAGCCGCCCGGCGCCATCTCCCGCCGGTACCAGACCACGGGATGCGCCGTCTCGTCTCCGATGCCGCTGCGCCCGGTTTCGTAAGAGAAGGGCACCTGGATGGTGCGCCTGTCGGCAGGAAAAAGCCGCTCCCAATGGGCTTTCTCCCCCACCCCGTCATCGTCGAAGGCAAAATCCCAGCTTCCGTTCAGATTCTTCCAGCTTTCCCGGACAAACCGGGGACGGGGATAATCCTTTCTGTAAAAACTGACCATGGCGCTTAAATCAGGTCCCGGATGCAGACGTTTTCTCCGTCCAGACGGACGGCGGCGCCTTCCCGGGCTTCCCGGCTGTCGGCGTGCGCCAGGAGCCACTTGTTTCTGGCGCGCAGCAGGGCGTCCTCCCCGCTCTTGACCTCAATGGCCGGCATTTCCAGATTGGTGCCGGCAGGCAAGCCGATCATCACCCGGAAGCCCTGACCCTTCCGGGCGGAGCAAGGCGCGTAGTGCAGCGTGGTGGCGTAGACCTCGATCAGGACACCTGCGGGAACGAAGAACGCCCGGACGGTGGAGGTGTCCAGCCGGCCGCCCTTCATATCCTCCCGCTTTCCCAGCAGCAGGATGAAATCGGTAGCGCCCAGATTCAGCTCACTGTCCCGATGGTACTCCAGACAGTTCATGGTATCGTTGACGCCGTTGCAGAAGCCGATCTCCACCGGCATACCGCCGAAGGCACGATCCCGAAGCTCCGCCGCCAGCGGCAGCGCTTCCAGCTCCGGCACACCGGCAACGTACTCCACACCGCTGTCCGGCAGCGGCGTGACCCGCTGCAGTGCCTGCATCATTTCTCCGGTGGCATAGCCCTCCAGAATCTGCCCATAACGGGAAAACCGGGGATCCGTAACCGAAATGATCTCCATATCGAATCTCTCCTTTGCAAAATTTTATTCCGAAGCGCCCAGGCGCTTTTTCCAGCTTCCGCTGAGATATCTGCCCAGGGAAATGACGCCGGTAATCGTCCAGGTCAGGCCGGAGCAGAGGAACACACCCCACTGACCGATGAAGGGAATCATCGCCAGCGGCGCCGCCAGCGAGAACCGGCATACCAGCTCAATAATTCCGTTGATGGCGGAGTAGACCGCGTCGCCCGCGCCGTTGAGGACGCCCCGCACCACATACAGCAGTCCCAGGAAAATGTAGAACCAGCTTGTGATTTTCAGTCCCACGGCGCCCACCCGGATGATCTCCGGATCCGGCACGAATATGCTGAGAATATACTTTCCGCCGAACTGCATCACCACCAGCATCAGCACGGACACAATGGCGGCGTACCGGATGCCCACGCCGAGGCCCTGCTTTACCCGATCCTCCCGTCTGGCACCGATGTTCTGACCGGTGTAGGCGCTCAGCGCCGTGGCCAGTGAGCTGAAGGGCTGCTGGACAAGCTGCTCGATCTTGGATACGGCGGTATTGGCGGTCACCAGAACATCTCCGAAGCCGTTCACCACGAACTGCAGCGCCATGCAGGACAGGGCGATCAGCATATTCTGTCCCGCCAGCGGCATACCCAGCCGGATACAGCGGCCGATGAGCTGCTTATCCGGAGCAAAGGCTCCTTTCCGATAGCGGAACAGCGGCAGCGTCCGCCGGGCGGCGATATAGCTGACCACGGCGGAAACAACCGTGGCAATCAGGGTAGCCAGCGCCACTCCCAGCACTTGCATGTGGAAAACCAGCACCAGCAGCAGATCCAGGCAGATATTGATGACGCAGGAGAGAAGCAGGATCAGCAGCGGTGTCCTGGAGTCCCCGAAGGAGCGCATCACGGCGGAAATGCCGCCGTAGAACAGATTTCCCGTACTGCCCAGCGCCACCACCCGCATATACAGCAGGGCGTGAGGGTATAGGTTTTCCGGCGTCCGCATCAGCGTCAGGATGGCCGGCGCGCCGAAAAAGCCCGTCAGCGTAATGAGAAGAGCCGCGCCCAGCAGAACATAGGCGCTGTTGTAGATGGCTTTTGTGAGCCGTTCCTTCTCCCCGGCGCCGAACATGGTGGCCACCAGAATACCGATGCCCGCGGACATTCCGTAGCCGATGGAAAAAATCAGAAAGTCAATGGATCCCGTACAGCCGATGCCGCCCAGCTCGTTCTCGCCCACGAAGCGGCCGATCACAACGGAGTCCACCAGACTGTATAGCTGCTGAAACAGATTGCCAATAAGCAGCGGGATGCTGAAGCGCAGAAGCAGGCCGGCGGGCGCGCCCTCGGTCATTTTCCACGCGGTGGTTTTTACGGATGTTGCCAAGGCTTTTCCCTCCGCAGCGACCGGTCAATACAGGGTGCGGGAAGCGATTTCCC
Source organism: Bacillota bacterium (assembly GCA_029007925.1). Lineage (GTDB taxonomy): Bacteria > Bacillota > Clostridia > Oscillospirales > Oscillospiraceae > Faecousia. Next base: position 6,831 of record JAQXIT010000095.1, read on the forward strand.
GCTGCACATCCGGTGCCAGCGTCACGAAGCGGGCAGAGAAGCCGCCCACCCGAACCATCAGATTCTGGTGGCGCTCCGGGTGGATCATGGCATCCTCCAGATCGCCCCGGTTCAGCACGTTAATCATGGCCTGCTGCCCGCCGCTGCGGAAATAGGCCGCCAGCAGTGCCTTGGTGACCTCCCGGTTCCCAACGAACAGCTCCCGGGAGAAGGTCAGATTCTGAACCGCGCCGGCGTGGATATCCGTGCGCAGCTTGACCAGAGAATTCATCATGGCGGTGATGCCGCTGCGATCCGTACCGCCGGCGGGATTGTTGGCGTTGGCCATGGGCTCCCCCGCCCGACGGCCGTCGGCGGAAGCCCAGGTAAAGCGTCCCAGCACCGTGTTGGCCTCGTTGTTGATAATCACCACCAGATAGGAATGAAGACCGGAAAGCTCCCGCAGATCCCGGACGGTGGTGCAGATATACTCGTGAAGCTCCTTCGCCAGTGTATCCACGCCGTCCAGATCGTTGCCGTACTTCTCCGCGTCCAGCAGAAGCCTGCGCTCCGCCTCATAGCCCACGAAATCGGCCCGCAGAGCATCCATCAGCCGCTGGGGCGTGATCCGCTTCTGATCGTAGACCAGACTCTTGATGGCGTAGAGGCTGTTGGCGGTGTTGATGTTGCCGTAGGTCTCCAGGGTGCCGCCCAGATACCGGACACCGCCGTCCAGCAGGCTCCGCCCCCGCTCCATGCAGTCGTCCATCAGCATGGAGATGTACAGGAACGCACCCACCTGGGCGCAGTAGTCGTATTCCATCCGCTCCTGACGGGCAAGCACCCGGAACTGATGGGTGAGCTGCTGCTTGTAGGCATCCAGAAGGGCGTCAAAGGTTTCAAAATCCGTCAGGCTGCCCAGCTTCAGACCCATGTCCTTCCGATCCCGCAGATCGAAGCCGTTGAACAGCGTTACCTCCAGCGCCTTCAGGAGGTTGATGATGCCGTTGGGGGAGCCAATGCTCTTTTTGTTGATGACATACTCGCCGCAGCCGAAGAAGCAGTAGTCCGTGGCTTCCTCCTCCCCGACGCCGAAGGCTTTTTCCACGGCGGGGATGTTCACGTCGTCATTGTAGAGCATGGGATAGACCTTGCCCTCGCCGATGACGTCCAGCGCTTTCTCCATCAGGGCGGGATTCTGCCCCTCATAAAACCGCAGGGAGAGCTGAGGCTCCATTTCCGCCACAATGCGGCTGGCTTCCATGGCCAGCAGGGCGAACTGGTCGGCGTTTTTCTCGTTGTGCCGTCCCCGGCCGCCGATAATCACCCGACCGTGGAACACGGTTTTGCGGGAGTCGATGAGCCGCCACAGGCTGCACAGAATATCCAGAGCCTCCCGCCGGGTGAGAATACCCTGTTCCAGATCCCGGACCAGGTAATCTCCCAGGTAGTCGTCCATACGGCCGTAGTTCAGAACGCCGCTGATCAGGCTGTACAGCCAGCTGAGCTGCACCGCCTCCAGGAAGGTTCCGGGAGCCTCCGTCGCCACGGTTTTCAGCGCCTTGGCCAGCGTCCGGTTTCCCGAGGCGGCAGCCGCCTCGCCGTAGCGCCGGCACACATCGGACAACGTGTCCAGCGCCATCCGGCAGCCGTCATACAGCGCCGTACTCCGCCCCGCGGCCGCCGCTTTCTCCCGGTAATCGGCCACCATGCTCCGCATTCCGTCCAGTCCCAGCCGCAGCAGCTTGTCGTAGTCCATATAGGCCCCCACCACCCGGTACAGGGGGAAGGAGATCTGGGAATGCTCCCAGTAAATATCCTCCGGCATGGTCTGCCGGATGTCCTGGGGATACCGGGCCCGCAGATTCCGCCGGGTCTCCTGGGTCTGCCAGAAGGCCAGCATCTGGCGGGCTTCATCCACCTGCTCAGGGGTCGCCCCGTCCGCCGCCAGCGCCTCCATGGCCCGGGGCTCGTCACAGAACCAGCTTACGCTGCGCCCCAGCAGAGGCTCATTGCTGAAGCCCACCGGCAGAATCCGCTTGCGTCCCGCCAGCAGATCACCGGCCTCCATGGGCAGGAATTCATACCGGCTCATGGCCTCCACGCAGTACGCCTCCCGCAGGGCGGGATCGTCGTGGAAATGCTCCTTATAGGTGTCCGTAAACTCTTTCAAATACGCATAGAATGTCATTTTGTGTCCTTCTTTCCGGAATCCAGTATCGGAATTGACAAATGATGAGATTTCTTTTATGATATGAGCGGCTTTACCGCCGCGTTTTCTTCGAAAGGGAGTTTTTCTTATGGGTATGATTTTTGATATTCAGCGCTGCTCCTACCACGACGGCCCCGGTGTACGAACCACCGTCTTTTTCAAGGGCTGCGGCCTGCGCTGTGCCTGGTGCCACAATCCGGAATCCTTTTCTCCGGCGCCCCAGCTTCGGTTTTACGGGCATCTCTGCTCCCGCTGCGGGCGCTGTGAAGCCGTATGCCCCAACGGCGTCCACCATCTGCGGGACGGGCGCCGCGAAGTGGATTTTTCCAAATGCGCTGCCTGCGGCCGCTGCGCGGCGGTATGCCCCGCCGGAGCTCTTTCCGTCGTGGGGCAGGAGGTCACGGTGGAGCAGATCATGGATGTCGTCCGGCGGGACAAGGGGTTCTACGACGCCAGCGGCGGCGGTCTCACCGTCTCCGGCGGGGAGCCCACCCTGCAGGGCGCCTTTCTCGCGGAGCTTCTGGGCGCCGCCAGGGCCGAGGGCATCCACACCTGCGTGGAGACCAACGGGTATATTCCCGCCGGTACGCTGGCAGAAATCGCGCCTCTGACGGATCTGTTTCTGCTGGATTACAAGCTGTCCGACGACGAAGGGCTGAAGCCCTACACCCGGGCTTCCGGTTCCCTGTGGCAGAACACCATGGACACCCTCACCGCCATGGGCAAGCCTGTGATTCTCCGTCTGCCCGTCATTCCCGGCATCAACGACACCGCACGTCACTTTGAGGAGGCCGTCCGCATCCGCCGGGCGCATTCCAACGTGGAAGCCATCGAGATCATGCCCTACCATTCCATCGGCGCCGCCAAATGGGAGCAGCTCGGGATGACCTATTCCCTCGGAGAGATCCCCACCGTTCCGCCGGAGCAGGCGGAGCGCTGGCGGCAGATGCTCCGGGAACAGGAGCAAAGCCTTTTATAACCGTATCTTATGCCGGCCGGTCACCCGCCCGGCATATTTTTTTCAGCCGGCTCCAGCCGCAGATGCCGGCGCCGATAATGCCGTTTTCCTGATTGGGCCGGGCGAAGCGGATGTCCAGATTCTCCATGGGGCTGGGCTTTCTGGCGCGAACCCGGATCCGTTCCAGAAAATAATCTCTGGGGAAGCCGGCCATCTGGGTCAGGCCGCCGCCGATAATCACATAATCGGGATCCAGAATATTGACCTCCGTGGCCACCGTGGCGGCCATGGCGTCCACCTGGGCGCGCACCTCGGGGGCGTCACCGTGGCGCAGATAGATCTGGGACACATGGGTTCCGGGGAATACGGTACCGCACAGCTCTTCCAGCCGTCTGCCGCCGCCGACGGGTTCCATGCAGCCCACGTTGCCGCAGCCGCAGACCGCTTCGGAATGGAGCTGGGGGATGTGCCCCAATTCACCGGCAACGCCGTTTTTTCCCACCAGCAGCCTGCCGTTGCAGTAAATGCTGTTGCCGATGCCGGTGCCGAAATAAATTCCCACGATCAGGCTGTCCTCCGGGAGCTTCTGCTCCATCAGATCGTAGGTCAGCAGCAGATCCACATCCTTCGACAGAAATACCGGCAGTCCCAGTGCCTTCTCCAGCAGCTCCGCCATGGGCTGCCCGTCCAGCCCCGGCACATTGGGAGCCTGGAGCACCACTCTGCGCTCCTTGTCCAGCGCTGCGGGGATTCCCACGGACACGGCCAGGATATTCGCCTTCCGTTCCGCAACCGCCCGGTAGGCTTTCACCGCCTGAATCAGTCCGGTG
>JAQXIT010000096.1 GCA_029007925.1 Bacillota bacterium
AATATCCGGGTGTGGCGAAGTTTGGTATCGCGCTTGAATGGGGTTCAAGAGGCCTCGAGTTCGAATCTCGACACTCGGACCAGAAAAAGCACTTGCTTTCGCAAGTGCTTTTTCCATACATTCCGCCTTTTGGTGGGGGGAAACTTTACAATGCCCATCTGCTGAACCGGACACCGGACGGCGGCACATACTGGCGGGAGAATACTCTATTATAAAAAGTCGGATGCGTGAAAATCACACATCCGACTTTTTCTTTGGGGATCAATCGGTCACGGTTCCAAAATCCACAATGGCGCGGCTGCTGCCGTAGATGCCAAGGTACACATCGCCGCCGGTGAGCTGATAGGCGTAATGGCAGGAGAAGGCCTTTGCCTCGGAGACACTCAGCGCGTCATCGGACAGGGCGTTTCCTTCCCAGGCGTTCCACAGGTCGGTGTAGTCGCCGGCAAGATCAATGCCGTAGGCATAATACTTCAGAATGTCGGCATCGGTCAGGGAATCCTTGGCGGACAGCTCTTCGGTGACGGCGGTCAGGTCATACCAGTCGTACTTGGCGCAGAGCTGATAGAAGGGCTGCAGATACATGATGGAATTCCAGAAAGCGTCATCCACATTCTCGTAGGCCGCCTGGATCAGCGTATCAAACCGCTCGGTTTCGGTCTGATCCATCAGGCTGCCCAGCGCGACCACGGCCACCGCCATGGAGGGGAAGGTCAGACCGCCGCCGGTATGGGTATGGTACCCTTCCGCAGTGTCATCCACGGTGTTGAAATACCGGATGGCCAGCTCCTTCTGCTGCGCAAGCTCCTCGGGCATGGTCAGGTCGTTTCTCAGGATGTACTCCTGATAGGAGGAGAAGGCGGAGGAGAAGTTGATGACGGTGAGCGCGTCGGTGTAGGAGATGCCCCGCAGGGAAGAGGAGGGATTGACGGAAACGGTGCCGTTCTCGTCCTCCACGAAGACACCCTTCAGGTAATTGGCAATGCCCGCGGCGCCGTCGTAATAGTCATGGGCGTCCGCCAGAACCCGGAACCAGACGGATCCGAAGCAGGCGCTGGTGCCGAAGCAGCTTGCCTTACCGAAGGAGGTATTCGCCAAGAGCGCCCCCACTGTCCGGAAGGTTTCGTTGTACTCCCATTTGGAATATATGGTGGTGTCCTCGGTGATTTCGGCGTTGAAATCAAAAAGCTCCGTGCAGGCTTCATCGGCATACCAGTTGACAAAATCCGCCACGCAGTTTTCGGGAACATAGTAGCCCACCCTGGAGCCCTTGGCCACTGCGGCGACCCGAATACCGGTAAACTCCCGGAAGGTGACGGTGACCTTCTGGGCGGAGCCTGCATAGATGTTGGTGCAGACATCTCCGATGTACCAGTAGCCGTCCTCACCGATGGTGGGGGTAACGCCGTTGGAGCCGTCGGTTCCGTTGGTACCGTTGGTGCCGTTGGAACCATTGACGCCATTGGTGCCATCCTTGCCGTCCGTGCCGTTGAGGCCGTCCTTGCCGTCGGCACCGGTGGCTTTCACCGCCAGGGAAGTCCAGCTTGCGCCATTGTCATAGGAGACCTCCCACTCGTTGGTCTCCGCACTGATGCGAAGCTGGGGCGTGACACCGTCGGCACCGTCTTTACCGTCGGTACCGTTGGCGCCGTTGCTGCCGCTGGCGGTGGCCTGCACCTTCAGGGAAGTCCAGCTTGCGCCGTTGTCATAGGAGACTTCCCATTCGTTGGTTGCGGCATCGATGCGAAGCTGGGGTGTGATGCCGTCCTTGCTTTCGACGGTGCCGCAGGCCGCGAGGCCCAGCAGCAGGATCGCCGCCAGAAGCAGGGCTGTGATTCGTTTTGCCATTTTGCATTCCTCCAAAAAAATTTTTTGAAAGGTGAAAAGGCATCCTTTCGCGGGGGAATTGGCAGGCTGTTCCCGGCCGGGCAATCTGTGAAGGGGGTCACAGCAGCCGGGAACAGCAGAAAGGCCGCGGCAGCCCAATTCTGAGCCGCCGCGGCCGTTTTCCCACGCCAAAAAAGCCAGCGCTCCGTACATTCGCAGAGCCTGACAAAGACACCGTTTAAGCAGTTCTCCTGACTTGCGCCTCATCAATCCCGCACGGCCTTCTCAGATTGCTCCAATGACCGACTTTCGTCCTGTGGGGGATTTCCGCGCTTACAGTGGCGGTACCGTTCGGGATTCGCACCCGATTCTCTTTTGAACCCCGAAGCCTGTGCGCGGCAGGGGGGTACTTAAACTGTTATTCACTTTCCACCGAAAGCATAGCACGCCCAACCGGGTTTGTCAATAAAAAATTGAAAAAGGGCTTGCGAATTTGTGATGGATGTGGTAGGATGAAAGAAAGGCGAAAGCCCACATAGGAACACTGTCTGGGTTCTTTGGAATGGGAAAATCCCAACGGTACCAAGCCGCCGTAGACGGACATGAAGCCGTATGATCTCATTGGCGAAGGCTGAGAAGAGACATACACCATGGCGTCCGGAGTCGGAATACGGATCCTGACGGTAACGGACAGGCCTCTTGGGGGTGGCCTGGCGGCTTTTTTCATGCCGGAATGGGGAGAAATCTCTGTTTTCAGCAGGAAAATATTTTGTAAACTCCCCAACATGGGGAGTTTTTCTGTTTTGGGAGGTTCCGATATGAAGAAGAAAACAGCGGCGAATCTGCTAATGGCGGCGATCATTCTGGTGATCGCGGCTGCCGGGATTTTGTGTGCCGGTCATATTCTGGGCTGGTTCGACAAAGACGACGGCACCAGTGCCGTTCTGTGTGACATCCGGGGCGTGATCCAACTGGAGCGGGATGGCGTTTCCACCCGGGTGAGCGGCGAAACCCTTCTGCGCGGCGGTGACAAACTGACGGCCGCTCCCGGCGCCGCAGCGAAGATCCGAATTGACGGCGGATGGCTCGCCATCGGGGAGCAGGCGGAGCTGACGGTGATTTCCTCTGCCGCAGAGAACTTTTCCGGCGAATTGCGCCGGGGAGAGCTGTTCGCAAACTGTCGGAATCCAGCAACGCTTTTCTTTGACGGACATCAGGTGGAGATCCGGGATGCCGCCGCCCACATCAGCGTCCGCACTGGCAGCCAGAGCGTCAGTGTTTTCGCGGGTACCGTGGGCGAAGCCGGCACCGGGCAGATGGCGGAGTATATCGGAGACACCGTGACGGTGCGTACCCTGCATCTGGAATCCCTGAACGATTTTACTGTCGGGCAAATCCGACTGGCCAATGCGGAAAGAGAGCTGTGCTTCAACAACACCATGCTGGATCAACTGGCTGCCGACCGCAACCAGTCCATGCAGGATCTGATCGACAGCCAGCTTCCGACCATTCAGCCCACGGATCCCACAGCGGACGACCATATTCACAGCTTCACGGTCAGCCTGATCCCGCCCACCTGTACGCAGGACGGTTATACGGAACATATCTGTGACTGTGGTGACCGGTACACCGACGCGCCCACCGCCGCCACCGGCCACGCATGGTCGGAGTGGATCACGGTGAAGGAGCCCACCTCCGACACGGAGGGGCTTCGTCAGCGCCGCTGCGGCAACTGTGATGCCGTTGAGGAGGAATCCATCGACAAGCTGCCGGAGGGCCATGTCCACAGCTATACCGAGAAGACCGTGGCAGCCACCTGCACTACGGAAGGCTATGTCCTGCACACCTGCTCCTGCGGCGTCAGCTACAAGGATCAGATTACGGCTGCGCTGGGGCATCATTATACCGAGGAAGTCATCGCCCCCACCTGCACGGAGGCGGGTTACACCCGCCATACCTGCGCCTGCGGCGCTGCCTATACCGACGGCATTACCCCGGCACTGGGTCATCACTGGAGCGAATGGGTAACCGTCCGGGAATCGACCGCTCAGGAAGAGGGAATTCAGCGCCGCACCTGTGATCGCTGCGGAACCACCGAGGAAAAGTCCATTCCCAAACTGCAGCCGGTGATCGCGGGCTATGTGACCATCACCATCCGCTGCGATACGATTCTGGACAACATGGATGAGCTGAACCCCGCCAAGGCGGAATTCGTTCCCGCCGATGGGGTAATCCTGCCGGCGCTGCGGGTTTACTTCTACGAAGGGGAAACCGCCTTTGACGTGCTGGTGCGGGTCTGCGAAATCTACGATATCCAGTTGGAGTATAGCTGGTCCGTGTACGGCAGCTACTACATCGAGGGAATTCATAACCTCTATGAATTCGACTGCGGCAGCGAGTCCGGCTGGATGTACAAGGTGGACGGGTGGTTCCCCAACTACGGCTGCTCCGCCTACACCCTCACCGACGGACAGACCATCGAATGGCTCTACACCTGCCACGGCTACGGCACCGACATCGGCGCGCCGCCATGGGAGGACTGACATGGAGGACGCGTTTTCCAAATGCCACCCGGCGGTGAATTTCCTGTTCTTCGCGGGAGCCATCGGCTTCGGGGTGGTCATTCAGCATCCGGCCTATCTGCTGGCCGCGATCCTGGCGGCAGCCGCCTACTATCTGCTGCTTTCCGGCAGAAAGGGCTGGAAGATGATCCTTGCGCTGCTGCCGATGCTTCTCTTTTTGACAGCCATCAATCCGCTGCTCAATCACTACGGTAAAACGGTTCTGTTCCGTGTGTTCGGAAAACCCTATACGCTGGAGGCCCTGGTTTACGGCGGGGCCCTTTCCGGCATTTTTGGAGTAACCCTGCTGTGGTTTGGCTGTTACAACAAGGTTTTGACCAGCGATAAATTTACCAGCCTTTTCGGCAACCTGATTCCGGCCCTTTCGCTGCTTCTGGTGATGGTGCTGCGGATGATTCCCAATCTGATCCGTAAAGCCGGGCAAATCAGCGGCGCGCGAAACTCCGTCGGCAAGGGAACCGGTGAAAGCGCCGGTACCAGAGAAAAGCTGAACTGCGGCATGATGGTGCTGGGAGCGCTGACCTCCTGGGCGCTGGAGGGCAGTCTGGTCACCGCTGACTCCATGCGAGCCCGGGGCTACGGCGCGGGCAGGCGGAGCAGCTTCCGGATCCACCG
>JAQXIT010000097.1 GCA_029007925.1 Bacillota bacterium
GAGAATCCTTCGTTTTTTCCGTGCCGCTTTCCGGGCATACATCATAGAAAACGGTTTTGAAATATCTGCGTCCTCCGGCGTTGAACAGGCAGGAGCAGATATCCCCTGCGGACTCCCCTTTCCGAAGAAGCTCCGTACCGCACAAAAATTCGATACCAAGGCCCTCTCCAACCACGAATTCCCTGCAGTGAATGTGAAATACCGCCCGCTTTTCCATGCCGACGAAGTAAAGCTTTTCGTAGGATTCCACCGGATGGATGCCTCGAATTGTCCCGCACTTGATAAAATCCGGGTAGCTTCCCGTATATCCCAGGGATTCCATCCCTGTTTGGATCTTCGCACGCTTTTCCCGCAGAAGCTCCGGAGGACAGCAGGCCTCTGCTCTGACCGGATATTCTTCCTGGGATCTGGCGATCCGGCCATAAAGCTCACGGAAAAGCGGTTCGTATTTCTGAGAATTCAGTCTGGATACGAGTTTCCGGATCCGGTTTTCTCTTTTCTTTGAATTGGGAGCTGTTTCGAATTCTCTTTTGCTTGATTCCTTTGGCCTCAGAGGGATCCACGCCAAAATGCTCATGCGTCAGCGTGTACCAATCAGAGACGGTTTCAAGCCAATTCGGATCCAGTTTAGAAATGTCCAATTTTCGTTACTTCCTTCGCTGTGTTTTCCCGGGGCAAAAAAACGGAAGAATATGATGCGCCACAATCAGAAGGGCGAAGAAAACCAGCGCCAGCCATGTCAGGAAGGGCGCCTCCACCCGGTAGCGCATACCCGCGTCGGAGCCGGAGCAGAGAACCGAAAACAGGATCAGATACACCAGATTCCAGCCGAAGCCGATGATCGGGAATCCCCCGAACAGCTTCCGAATCCCGGGGATCCCCTCCGAAATGGGGAAAAACGGCAGGATCACCAGCACCGCCAGTGCCGCATTTCCCAGACCGTAGAGAAGGTTCAGTGCCTTCAGTCCGGTGAATTCCTCTGCCTCATAAAGCTGAGAGATCGAAGAGTCGGCAGAAGCGGTCTGCTCGCCGTAGAATACCTTCACGGTGACGTCATAGCTGCCAAGCAGATTCCGGATGCCGAGAATCAGGCACAGCAGTGCCGCCAGAAGCACCACCACGGGCAGAAACCGGTGATAGCAGGAAATCACCTTGCGAAGATACCGCTTCCGGACCCGTGAGGCCGTCGGATTCTGACGGACAGGTGTGCCGCAGCACGGGCATCTGCTGTCGGTTTCTTCCAGTGTCTCTCCGCAGGAACGACATTTTTTCTCCATAATTCTACCTCCTGAAGCTGTGTTTCCCCTCAGAATACTCAGAAATTATAGCATATACCGGGAATGCTGTCAATTCCCGCGAAATTGCTTGTCAATCTTGACTATGCCTTCCGATTTTCGTATAATAGGAACACAATGAAGATTGCGAGCTGATAAACATGAAATTATCCCTTGTTGTCCCCTGCTATAATGAAGCGGAGAATGTGGCGGCGTTTCGGGACGCTGTGGTTTCCGCCTTCGACGGCTGCGGCTATGACTACGAAATTGTATTCATAGACGACGGCAGCCGGGATGCCACTTTGCACAATCTGCGTAAGCTCTACCAGGAACACCGCTGCCCCATGAAGGTCATTTCCTTTTCCCGGAACTTCGGCAAAGAAGCGGGGCTCTATGCCGGGCTGCAGCACGCCTCCGGGGAATACATCTCCCTCATCGACGCCGACCTGCAGCAGCGGCCAGAGATCGTCCGGGACATGGTGAAGATTCTGGATGAAAAGCCGGAATTCGACGTGGTGGCGGCCTATCAGGATCGCCGGGGCGAAGGAAAGGTACTTTCGTTTTTCAAGAAATGCTTTTACAGCATCATCAACCACCTGTCGGATGTGACTCTCCGGGCAGACGCCAGCGATTTCCGCACCTTCCGCCGCAGCGTGGCGGAGAGTATTCTCCGGCTGGGCGAGTACCACCGCTTTTCCAAGGGGATCTTCTCCTGGGTGGGCTACAGCACCTGCTTCATCCCCTACACGGCCTGCGAACGCGCCGCCGGGCGCACCAAATGGAGCTTCCGCAAGCTGGTGAATTATGCCATCGAGGGCATCATCGGCTTTTCCACCCGCCCCCTGCGGCTGGCGGCCTACCTGGGCGTCATGACGGCTTTCGCGGCGCTGGTGTATCTGGTGATCGTGGTTCTGCAGAAGCTGATCGTCGGCATCGATGTTCCCGGCTACGCCACCATCATCGTACTGATTCTTCTGCTGGGGGGAATGCAACTTTTCTGTATCGGCATCATCGGCGAATATGTGGGCAAGACCTTCGAGCAAAGCAAGCAGCGTCCCATCTATATCGCCAAGGAAATTTTGGGCGATGACCAATAAAAAACGGGCTTCGGAAGATTCCGAAGCCCTGATTTTGTGCGATTACCGCTTGTCTTTATTGGCTTTTTCCGCTTTCTTGGCTGCCTTGGCCTTGGCTTTCTCCTCCTGAGCCTTCTTGGCGGCTTCCTGTGCCGCTTCGGCGGCGGACTCATTGGTGGACAGCGCCCACTTGGCAAACTCAATGCGAACCTGATCGGCACCGGACTCGATGACGAACTTATCGTCCTTCACATGGACAACGGTGCCGGTAATACCGCCGATGGTGGTAATCCGATCCCCAACCTTCAGGGCGGAACGCATTTGCTCGGCTTCCTTCTTCCGCTTGTTCTCCGGCCGGATCATGATGAAGTAGAAGAACCCGATCATGACGACCAGCAGCACGAGGTAAGAACCCATTCCGGTAGGGGTGGCAGTAGCAGCGTCAGCTAAAAATTGCAGCATGAGAATACTCCTTTGTGTTTAATATCGCATTTATTATACCATCCGGAAGGCAAAATGCAAGAAGAAATTAGATTCTCCGGCTTAATTTAACAGAATATTCATTTCGGAAAGCGCCAAAGGTGCCATTGTCCAGAGCGTCCCGGATCCTGCGCATCAAATCATTGTAGAAATAGAGGTTGTGCATCACCGCCAGGCGCATGGCCAGCATCTCCTCCGCTACGAACAGATGCCGCAGATACGCCCGGGAGTACCTCTGGCAGACGGGGCAGCCGCACTGAGGGTCAATGGGGCTTTCATCCAGTTGGTACTTTGCGTTTTTTAGGTTGATGGCGCCTTCCCAGGTAAAGAGCCGGGCGTGGCGGGCGTTCCGGGCGGGCATAACGCAGTCGAAGAAGTCCACGCCCCGGGCCACCGCTTCGATGATATTGCTGGGGGTACCGACGCCCATCAGGTAGCGGGTTTTGTCCGCCGGCATAAAGGGCTCCACCGCCTCGATGATGTCGTACATTTCCTCCGCCGTCTCCCCGACCGCCAGACCGCCGATGGCGTAGCCGGGCAGATCCAGATCGGCAATCCGCTTCATGTGATCGATACGGATGTCCGGGTAGGTACCGCCCTGATTGATGCCCCAGAGCATCTGCTGACGGTTAACGGTGTCCGGCAGGGCATTCAGGCGGGCATTTTCGTCCCGGCAGCGAACCAGCCAGCGGTAGGTTCTGTCCACGCTCTGGCGTACATAGTCCCGGGGTGAGGGATTCTCGATGCACTCGTCAAAGGCCATGCAGATATCGGAGCCCAGATTGGACTGGATCCGCATACTCTCCTCCGGGCCCATGAAGATCTTCCGCCCGTCGATGTGGGAGGCAAAGTACACACCTTCCTCCTTAATCTTCCGCAGGGGCGCCAGAGAGAACACCTGAAATCCACCGGAATCCGTGAGAATGGGGCCGTCCCAGGTCATGAACTTGTGCAGGCCACCCATTTTGCGCACCACATCATCGGTGGGGCGAAGGTGGAGATGGTAGGTGTTGGACAGCTCCACCTGACAGCCGATATCCCTTAAATCCTTGGCGCTGAGGGCGCCTTTGATGGCACCCTGGGTGCCCACATTCATAAACACCGGGGTCTGGACGGTGCCGTGGGCGCAGGTGAATACACACCTGCGGGCTTTTCCCTCGGTTTTCAGCAGCTTAAACATTGGTTACCTCACTTCCATTCCAATTTGGTGATCCCGTTCCACATAGATTCCGCCGCGTCCCGGATTCTGGCGCGGTCGGTATCCTCCAGCGGTTCAAACAGTTCAACGGTCAGCTTACTCCCCTGCTTTTTCCATCTGCCCGCAACCTGCCCCCGGAGCAAAACCGCAGGCATGACGATGCCGGCCAGATTGAAAATTCCGCGCAGATGCTCCGGCTTCAGAAACAGGCTTTCCTTCTTCTCGTAGCCCAGCATCAGCGGATCGAAACCGGCGAGAAACAGGCATTCCGGCACGGAAACTCCGGAGGGAACGGGTTCTTTCATGGAAAAGTAGGTCTTTCCGTCCCATTCGCAGGTACACATCGGCAGTGCGGACAGCCATTTTTTCACCTGTGCGGCGGTGGCGTGGAAGAAATACATGGCGTCGTGGACGGTGGCGGGGCCGTAATGGGTAAAATACCGCCTTGCCAGCTCCCGCTCCGCTTCTTCCCCGGGGATGGGGACAAATTCCGGCGCCGCGCGGAAAATCTTTTCCTCGGAAACGGACTGATTCAAAAATCCCCGCTGGCACAGCTCCCGGATGCCGCCGCCCCAGGGATCGAACATACTGCCCTCCTCCGGTTCTGTCATTCCCGCTTCCCGGCAGCGGAGTTTCAAGGCTTCCCGGGTGCAGGGACCCTCCGCAACGGCAGCCAGGATGATTTGGGACAAATACGCCTGCCGCTCCGGGGTCAGCGCCCAGTCCGGCCGCTGGTTCCACCAGCTTTTTCCTGTCCAGTCGCCGCTGCGATAATCTCTGCCGTCATTGCAGCGGAGAAACAGGGGCAGATCCGCCTCCGCAAAGATATGGACGGTTCCCCGGATCGTCCAGTTTTTCACCAGACCGTCTCCGACAGAGGATTCGTCAAAATCCGCGCAGCGGATCCGCATGGCGTGTATCGCATTGCTCAGAAACTGTGCCTGTATGCCGCACAGATCCCGGACGACGGTCAGCTTATCCGCAGGCGCCGTCAGGTGCTGATTGGCAAGACGCAGAAGCCGGATTTCCTCTGCCGTCATGATTCGTGGTAAAAGTACACCGCGGTGGCAGACAGGCACAGCTTGTCCGCCTGAAAAGTCTCGGCGGCAAGGTGCATCAGGTGCCGTCCCGCAGACACCAGCCGCACCCGGATCCGGGCGTCTTCACCGGGAATCAGCGGCCGGTGATAGCTGACATTCAGCTCCACCGTAGGCGCGGTGCCTTCACCGGGCTTGGCGCAGTAGGCCACGCAGCCCATAGCCTGATCCACCAGCGTGGCACATAGACCGCCATGGAGGGTTCCCGCGATATTGCGCATCCACGGCTGGGTTTGGCAGCGCATGACATACTCCCCCGCCGGCGGATCGCACTCCACCAGCTCCAACTGCAGCATATCGCCAATGGTTCCAGGCGCGCAGGTGTGAAGCTGCTCCAGCCGCAGCCGAAGGGGCTGTTCCAGATCAACCATTTTCAACATCTCCAATAAACATGGCATCTCCGAAGGAGAAGAACCGATATTTTTCCCGGACGGCTTCCGCGTAGGCGTTCAGGACGTGTTCCCTGCCGGCAAAGGCGGACACCAGCATCACCAGGGTACTTTCCGGCAGGTGGAAATTGGTAATCAGGCCGTCCATGGCACGGAAGGTATAGCCGGGGTAGATGAAAATATTCGTCCACTTGGACTTGGCCTCAAAGCTGCCGTCGGCATTGACCAAAGATTCCACCGTCCGGCAGGAGGTGGTGCCCACGCACACGATCCGTCCGCCGGTACGCCGGGTCTCGTTCAGAATCTCGGCGGTCTCCCGGGTCATCATGCAAAGCTCCGAATGCATATGATGCTCCGTGACCTCCTCGGCTTTCACCGGGCGGAAGGTTCCAAGACCCACATGGAGGGTAACAAAGGCTTCCTTTACCCCTTTTTCCCGGATTTTCTCCAACAATTCCTTGGTAAAATGCAGTCCGGCGGTGGGAGCGGCGGCGGAGCCCGTTTCCCGGGAGTAGACGGTCTGATACCGCTCCTGATCCTTCAGCTCCGCTTTGATATAGGGCGGCAGGGGCATCTTTCCCAAGCGCTCCAGCACCTCCAGAAAAATCCCCTGGTATTGGAAGTGAACCACCCGGTTGCCGTCCTCCCGGACTTCCTCAACCACGCCGGTCAGCTCTCCGTCACCGAAGATGACTTCATTGCCCTCCTGCATTTTCCTGCCGGGCTTGCAAAGGCACTCCCATTTTCCGCCGCCCAGATCCCGCAGCAGCAGCACCTCAACGGCACCACCGGTGGGGCGGTGACCCAGAAGCCTAGCCGGCAGCACTCGGGAATCGTTCATGACCAGACAGTCTCCGGGTTTCAGGTAATCGATCACATTGCAAAAGTGCTTATGGGCAATCTGCCCGGTTTTCCGATCCAAAACCATCAGCCGGGAGGCATCCCGACGCTCCAGCGGCGTCTGGGCAATCAGTTCCTCCGGCAGTTCATACCAAAAATCATGGGTTTTCATTCCAAATTCCTCCATTATCCAAAAGCGTTCTTAGTATAGTCTATTTTGCCGGATTTTGCAACAGACAAAATCGGTATGCGCCGCATAGACTGATGCGGAGGGATGATATGATGAAAAAACCACTGTTTACAGGCGTCTGTACGGCGCTGGTGACCCCGTTTCTGGACGGAAAGGTGAATTATCCCATGATGGAAATGCTGCTGCGGCGGCAGATCGACGCAGGAATCCGGGCGGTTGTCATAGCCGGCACCACCGGAGAGAGCGCGACGCTGAAGGACGGAGAAAAGCTGGAGCTGTTCCGGCGCTGCAAAGCCTACGCCGGCGACGCGCTGTGCGTCATTGCCGGCACAGGCTCCAACGATACGGAGCATTCCGTCTGGCTCAGCAAGGAGGCGGAAAAATGCGGCGTGGATGGCCTTCTGGTGGTCAGCCCATACTATAACAAAGCAACGCCGGAGGGGCTGATCGCCCACTACTTATCCATAGCCCACGCCGTGGGGCTGCCGGTGATTCTGTACAACGTACCGTCCCGTACCGGCGTGGATATTCCAGTGTCGGTGTGTCAGAGTCTCGCCCGGATCCCCAACATTGCCGGGATCAAGGAGGCCTCCCCCAGCATCGTCAAGACCGCCAAAATCCTGGCGGAATGCGGCACTGAGCTGCCGGTCTGGTCGGGTAACGACGACATGGCCGTGCCGGTCATGTCTCTGGGCGGTCAAGGGGTGATCTCGGTGCTGTCCAACGTTCTGCCCATGGAGACCCGCCTTATGGCGCAGGCGGCGCTGGACGGAGATTTTGACAGCGCCGGGGCGCTTCAATGCAGTCTCCTGCCGCTGATCGAGCTGCTGTTCAGCGAGGTCAACCCCATCCCGGTGAAGGCGGCCATGAAACTCATCGGTTATGACTGCGGCGGCTGCCGCCTGCCTCTGACGGAAATGCGGGGGGACGGTCTGGAAAAGCTCCGGCAGCGGCTTCAAAGCTGAGAAAAAACACGGAACGCC
>JAQXIT010000098.1 GCA_029007925.1 Bacillota bacterium
ACAATGGCGGCCAACAGACTTATGGCGAGAATTGGATGGAAGCATCCGGTGATATCAGCAAGCCTTTCTTCTCCTGTCATATTCGCAAAGACGGCGGAGAAGGCCACCCCCATCAGCATATAGTTCAGCGTCACACCTTTCGGCACAAAGGTATTCAGAAGCCAACCGATGCCGGTGGTCAGCGTGATGCCGCTTAGTAAAACAGCCAGTGTTCCGACTTTGCCCTCAATCCTTTTCAAAAGCCATCCCGCAGGCAGTCCCGTGACGGCGCCGATCGCTATGGGAAGGAAGATCATCACGGGAATCATATAAAACGGTACGGAGCCGCCGGATACAGAGCTGGCAATCACCGATTTGTAAATTTCACGACAAACGGGTGGAGATACGCTTCACAAATCCCTTGCACTTCCTTCACGGATTCTTCACCATTCGATTTGCCCATGTGGTATACTGTGTCCATAGGACGGGAGCGATGGGGCAGCCGATGCCGCGGAGAATTTCGCGGATAAGCCGACGGCGGAGCCTGTGACACTTCGCGGCCGTGAGGACAAAAGGGAGGCGGCGGTTCTTTCGGAACCGCCGCCGTGTTTTTATTCGGGATCCTGTGAGCTGTCGTCCAGCGATTGGATCATGGAGCCGTGGGTGAAATAGAGCTTGGCATAGTCAAAGAAGGAAGCCAGCATACACACGCAGTCCAGTCCCACGATGATATACAGCGCTGTCTTGCTGATCTGCGGTACCAGCACCAGAATAATGAGGCTGATGAACAGAACCGTGGTACAGATTTTGCCGGAGATCAGGGCGCCGGACAGGATCTCTCCCTTGCGAAGGATCAGGAATCCCGCGATCAGCTGGAACCCCTCCTTGACGACAAACAAGCAAACCAGAATCAGCAGAATGGGGTAGCGGATGGTGAGACATACGATCAGCGTGAACTGGGTGGCTTTGTCTGCGATGGGATCCAGAATTTTTCCCACATTGGAGATCATGTGAAAATGACGGGCGATTTTCCCGTCGATCATGTCCGTCAGACAGGATACCGCCAGGATGGCGGCGGCCATGAAATAATCCGCCGGTTCCCGCGCGTGCAGGTACAAAATCACATAGACGGGGATGAGAAGCAGCCGAAACAGACTCAGCAGGTTCGGAATGGTGAGAATATCTTTTTTCCAGTCTTTGATGAACATTGCGACTTCCTCCGATGGCCGAAAAACCGACTGCTTCCATTATAGGCAAATTTGTGCTGAGAATCAAGTGATTCCGTCACAAATTAATAGAAAATTCGAAATTGGCCCCGGGTGTTACATTCTCATTCCGTCCTGCACCCTATTTGCGGCCACCGGATATTGCAGCGCCAGTGCCTTCCAGGTTGCTTTGTTCACTTCACCGGTGGCGGGGAGCATACTCAGCCGCTGGAACGCGGTCAGGGATTCCGCAGTGGGCAGATCCAGAACGCCGTTCATGGAGGGCAGGGGAACGCTGGCGTAGAATTCCGACAGAACCGCCAGAATGGCCTGAACCAGAAACAGATTGGGGTTGCACTCCTGCCGGCGGATGATCTGCCCGGGATTGAGAATGATGTTCAGAGGCTGTGCTTCCGACTGCTCCACCAGCGCCGGTTCATATTTGCGCACGATGGCGTCCCAGGTCTCCTGATTGGTGACGCCGGTAACCGGCAGCCCGGATCTTCGCTGAAAGGCGGAGACGGCTGAAATGGTATCCGTGCCGTAGATCCCGTCGGGGATGATGCTCGGCTGGATGCCCTCCTGCTCCAGAATGACCCGCAGCATGGTTTGCAGACTCCGGATGGGCTGGCCTACAAAGGATTCATTCGGTCTCATCGTATCACCTCCTGACGAACGGGGTCCTGCTGACCGGAGGACAGATTTTTGCCCGGGAACTGGGTCAGCGTGGATGTCTTGGGATACCGGGTGCGGCTGCCGCCGTTGGACGCGAAGGCAGGCGCGGCGCTGACCGGGATGGCGGGGAAGGTCTCGCCGTTCCGCAGGCTGGTATTTTCAATACCGGCGAACTGATCGTAGATTTCATCCCATGTGGCGGCGTCCACGCTGCCGGTCTGAGGCAGTCCGAACCAGCGCTGGGCGGCGAGAACGGCATCCCGGGTAGCGGGGCCAAAGATGCCGTCGATCTCCAGCGGCGGTATATCGCTGATATAGGCGGAGAGAACGGAGAGCATATACTGAAGATGTCGTACCTTGTCGCCGGTGTCGCCGCTTTCCAGACCGTTGGGATACTGCCAGTTGATGGCATAGAACTGCTGTCCCAGGCTGCGGAGCTCGGAAAGATTGGTGACGGCGGTGTACAGCCGAACCAGCGCGTACCAGGTGGCCTGACCTACGATCCCGTCGGGGTTCAGATCAAAGATCTGCTGGAAGGCGATCACCGAGGCTTCCGTCCGGCTGCCGAAAATGCCGTCCACGGAGGCCAGTTTGGGAATGGCGGGGTAGTTCTGGGAGATCCGGTTCAGCTCTACCTGAATCACCACCACGGAGGGGCCGGAGCTGCCCCGGCGCAGGGGGGTTCCGGGGTAGGAGGAGGTGATTCCCCGGATGGGGGCATTGGCAACGATCTCCACGTCTCCGTAGTAACTGCGGAGGATCTGCGTGGAACTATACCCCTGCTGCGCCAGATTCTGGCTGCCCCACTGGCTCAGACCCTCGCAGGTTACGGTGGTGCCGTTGCAGAATTTTGCGGCCAGAGGCTCCACAAAGCCGGGACGCCTGAGGTAATCATTGAACAAATCGTCCACCAGCCGGGAGACATTGCTGAAAAAGCTCCGTCCGTTGACAAAGGCCTGATCGTAGGCCGTGGAGCTGGTGATGTCAAAATCGTAGCCCCGGCTGCGGTAGAATTCCGTGTAGACCCGGTTGAGGGCGAAGGATGTAATGGCGAGAATGTTGGCCCGCAGGGCGCTTTCCTCCCATGTGGGATAGATCTCACTGGAGGCCACATTCTTGACATAGTCCGAGAAGGATACGGTCACATTGGCGGCGGAAGCCGAGGGCGCCCCCAGATGGACGGTGATCCGCTGGGGAACGTAAGGCAATACGGATGGCATGGTTCACCTCCTACAAATTCTGGGGCGGCGTTTCAAAGGTTTCGGACTGATCCCACGCGCCCGGCAGCTCCGACAGCGGAATCAACTCCAGATTCTGCACGGTAACGGTGCCGGAAAAAACCTGCACACCGTCCACCCGGATCTGCTCATAGCCTTTGAGCCTGGCGTGGATGGTAACGGGGGTGAAGGGCGCCTCTTCGCTGCCGGGGGACTGGCTTTCAGTCAGGTCGGGAACCGGCACCTCAATGGGGGTGATCCGGCCGCTGCGATCCGTGAGCCGCATGGCCAGAGCGGTGCCGTCGGGTGCTGTGACGCTGATGGCCACATCCCGCAGCGGAAGCTGGGCATAGCTGGAATAGGCGTGTACCTGTATGTAGCCTGTGGATGCCAAGGGAATTCCTCCTTTCTGGGTTCGGATTATGATATGCGCCATCCCGGCGGATGGTGCGGAAAAAGCCGGACGAAATTCACCCGCCGGAATGTTTGACGGATTCGACAAAAATTGCCTTGACGAAATCGGTTGCGCATAGTATGATAAGAGTAAAGAAAAATGAGGTATGTTCCATGCTCCGCAAAAACCGAATTATTTCCTGCGCTCTCGCTCTGCTGGGAAGCGCGATCCTGGCCTTCGGGCTGTATCATGTTCATTCCGTCAGCAGTGTCACCGAGGGCGGCGCCCTGGGGCTGACCCTGCTGCTGGATCACTGGCTGGGTATCTCGCCGGCCATCACCGGCCTGGTGCTGAATCTCGTTTGCTATCTGCTGGGATGGCGGACGCTGGGGCGGGGCTTTCTGATCTATTCCGCAATTTCCGCGGCGGGCTTTTCCCTGTTTTACGGGATATTTGAGCAATATCCGCCGCTTTGGCCTGCTTTGGCGGAAATGCCGGCGGCAGCCGCCGTACTGGGGGCGCTGTTCGTGGGTATCGGCGTGGGACTTTGTGTCCGGGTTGGCGGCGCGCCCACAGCCGACGACGCTTTGGCCATGAGCCTGTCCAAGCTGGTACGCATGCCCATTGAATGGGTGTATCTTGCCAGCGATCTGGTGGTGCTGGCGCTGTCCGCTACCTACATTCCCTGGAGAAAACTGATCTGGTCGCTGTTGACGGTGATTCTCTCCGGCAGGATCATTGGCCTGATCCAGCGCTTCGGTAAATCAAAGGAAATCAATCAAGGAAAGGATGCCTGAACATGAAACTGAAGATTACGGAAATCGATCCCAAGCTGCAGCCCTACGAGGGGGATCTCCGTCTGCGGATGGAGAATTACGAGCATACCAAGGAAAGACTCCTGAAACCCGGCCAGACGCTGTCGGATATTGCCAATGCCCACCTGTTCTTCGGTATCCACCGGACGGAGAATGGCTGGTACTACCGAGAGTGGGCACCCGGCGCCGAAGCCATGTATTTCACCGGCGATTTCAACGGCTGGAACCGCCGCGCCTGCCCCATGGAGCGGAAGGACAACGGCGTTTTTGAGGTATTCCTGCCCGGCAAGGACGCTCTGAAGGAAGGTCAGCGGGTCAGCGCCATCGTAATCCACAACGGCCGTGAGCTGGAGCGGATCCCTGTGTACGCGCATTTTGTGGTGCAGGATCAGAAAACCACCGCGTGGAACGCGGCGATCCACGCGCCTGCGGAGCCCTTCCGCTGGACGGACAAATCCTTCAAGCCCCAGAAGAACCTCTTCATCTACGAGTGTCACATCGGCATGGCGCAGGAAGAGGGGAGAGTCAGCAGCTACAACGCCTTCCGGCAGTACACGCTGCCCCGCGTCAAGGCGCTGGGCTACAACACGCTGCAGATCATGGCCATCATGGAGCATCCCTACTATGCTTCCTTCGGCTATCAGGTTACCAATTTCTACGCTGCCTCCTCCAAATACGGCTCTCCCGAGGAGCTGAAAGCCCTTGTGAACGCTGCCCATGAGATGGGCATTGCCGTGCTGCTGGATGTGGTGCATTCCCACGCGGCGCCCAACACCCGGGAGGGCATCAACGAATTCGACGGCACCGACTACCAGTATTTCCACGGCGGCGGCAAGGGCAACCATTCCGCATGGGGCACCAAATGCTTCAACTACGGCAAGGACGAGGTGCTGCACTTCCTGCTGTCCAACCTGAAATACTGGCAAACCGAGTTCCATTTCGACGGCTTCCGTTTTGACGGCGTCACCTCCATGCTGTACCATGACCACGGTCTGGGCACCGCCTTCTCGGGCATGAATCAGTATTTTTCCATGAATACCGACACCGAGGCCGTTACATACCTGCAGCTTGCCAATGATCTGGTTCGTCAGGTCAATCCCAACGCCATTACCATCGCGGAGGACACCTCGGCGCTGCCGGGACTGTGCCTTCCCGTGGCGGACGGCGGCCTGGGCTTCGACTACCGTCTGGCCATGGGCGAGCCGGATATGTGGATCCGGCTGGTGAAGGAAGTCAAAGACGAATACTGGGATCTGAACAATATTTATTATGAGCTGGCCAACCGCCGGCCCCAGGAGCGGGTCATCGGCTATGT
>JAQXIT010000099.1 GCA_029007925.1 Bacillota bacterium
TAAAGTTGCTATCAACGGTTTCGGCCGGATCGGCCGTCTGGCGTTCCGTCAGATGTTCGGTGCCGAGGGCTACGAGGTCGTCGCCATCAACGACCTGACCTCCCCCAAGATGCTGGCTCACCTGCTGAAGTACGACTCCACCCAGGGCAATTACGCCGCTCAGGGTCATGTCGTCGAGGCCGGCGAGGACAACATCGTTGTCGACGGCAAGAAGATCACCATCTACGCCAAGGCCAACGCCGCCGAGCTGCCCTGGGGCGAGCTGGGTGTTGACGTCGTTCTGGAGTGCACCGGTTTCTACACCTCCAAGGCCAAGGCTCAGGCTCACATCGACGCCGGCGCCAAGAAGGTCGTTATCTCCGCTCCCGCCGGCAACGACCTGCCCACCATCGTCTACAACGTCAACCATGACACCCTGACCAAGGACGACAACATCATCTCCGCCGCTTCCTGCACCACCAACTGCCTGGCTCCCATGGCCAAGGCTCTGAACGACGGCTGGAAGATCCAGTCCGGCATTATGTGCACCATCCACGCCTACACCGGCGACCAGATGATCCTGGACGGCCCCCAGCGCAAGGGCGACCTGCGCCGCTCCCGTGCCGGCGCCGTGAACATCGTGCCCAACTCCACCGGCGCTGCCAAGGCCATCGGCCTGGTCATCCCCGAGCTGAACGGCAAGCTGATCGGCGCTGCCCAGCGTGTTCCCACCCCCACCGGCTCCACCACCATCCTGAACGCCGTGGTTGAGGGCAACCCCACCAAGGAAGAGATCAACGCTCAGATGAAGGCCGAGGCCACCGAGTCCTTCGGCTACAACGAGGACGAGATCGTCTCCTCCGACATCATCGGCATGCGTTACGGCTCCCTGTTCGATGCCACCCAGACCATGGTCATCAACCTGGGCAACGGCACCAGCCAGGTTCAGGTCGTGAGCTGGTACGACAACGAGAACTCCTACGTATCCCAGATGGTCCGCACCATCAAGCACTTCTCCACCCTGCTGTAATCGCCGGAAGAAGTTTTTCGCCGCCGTCCAATCGGGCGGCGGCTTTTTTTCGTATGATCGGTTTGTGTCATTCCTCATTCCGAATCCCCAACACTCCGCGCTTCCCCGTTGGTTATTCCAGAATTTCCTCCAGGGTTGCCCGGATGGCGGCGGCGCGGCCGGGGAGGAAGGGGCTGTCCAGTCCCGCCGCCTCGGTGAAGGCCGCAAAGCCCGTCTCGGCGGTGGCCAGATTGTCCTCCATCAGCTTCCATCCGGCGCCGCTTTCCGCCGCCTCCGCCTGATAGATCTGCAGAGCGGCGTCGTTGCTGATCACATAGCTGATGATGTACAGCGGATTGGTGAAAAAGTGGGGCACCGTCACATAGCTCCAGTCCTCCCATTCGTAGTCCTCCATGCCGTAGTCCAGCGCGGTGCGGCGGAACAGCGCCTCCATGTTCTCCACCGTCAGTTCGCTGCCCTTCAGCCCGTAGACGCTCTGCTCGAAGCTGGCGTAGGCAGCCTGACCCACGAAGGTGCAGAGGCAGTCGGCCATTTTCATCCGGGTCAGACCCCCGGTGTCCTCGCCGTAGAACAGGCTCAGATACTCCATGCCCTGAGAGAACACCTCCGCCACGTCCACCCCGGCGTTGCTGCAGCCGGCGGCGTAGTCGCTGCAGAAGTGGCCGAATTCATGGGCGAAGGTCAGGCAGTCCTGCCGGCTGCCGTCGGGATTGAGGAACACAAAGGGCTCGCCGTAGGACAGAAGGAAAATCTCAAAGGAGCCGTTGTATTTGTTTTCGCCGAAGCCGATGTCGTACAGGCCGTAGGTTTTCAGCAGGTCGAAGGCCTCCGCCGCCGTGCCGCCCAGAGCCTTGGCGCAGGTTTCCACATAGGCGAAGGTCTCCTCCTCGGAGGAGGCGGTGTACAGCGGATCCCACACGTCGTAGGGCAGCTCCCGGAACAGGGGCACCAGCTCCTGCCGGATGCCGTCCATGAGTCTCGCGGCCTGTGCGGGGGTATAATCCCGTCCGTAATAGAACTCATAGGCAAACTCCGGATAGCTGCGGTAGCCCAGATAGTCCGCGATTCTCTGCCGCGCCGCCACCAGCTCCACGAACAGCGCCTCAAGCTGGGTGCCGTAGACGTTGTAGTATTCCTTGGAGTATATATCCATGTCCTGAGCCTGGGCGCTGATGTCATAGTACCTGCCGATGAGCCGGTATTCCTCGTTCATCAGATCCGTGAAGGTTTCGTCCCAGATGCTGTCGCCCTGATAATCGTCGAAAAAGCCGCTGCCGAAGAAATCCGTGGCCTCCAGATCCTCACGCAGAGCGCTGTCCGCCAGGGCGTAGAGAAGCTGATCCATTCCCGCGTCCACTTCGGGGCCGGCGTTCAGGCAGAAATCGTATTCCTTCGACCAGTAAAGATCGGTTACGTTATTGCAGTAGTGCAGATTCGCCAGGGCGTAGTCGGTGTAGAAGTCATAGTAGGCTTCGTAGAAGCCGTAGACCTTCTCCATCAGGGTGTCCGCGTCGGTATCCTCCCCGGCGCCGGTGACGGCGGCGTCCAGCTTCCTGCGGAATTCGTCCAGATCCGGCCGGGCATACTCCATGTCGGAATAGTGGACGGACTGGGCGCCGTAAAGAAGCTGACCCAACTGCTGCATGACCCGTTCAAGACTGTCGGAGCTGCAGCCGGTCAGCAGGAGGGCGGCCGCAAGGCACAGAATCAGAAGGGCTTTTACGGTGTGTTTCATGGCGGAACCTCCGATCATTGTTTCTATCAGAATACCACACAATCTTCACGGATGCAACAAAAATCCCCCGGGAGACTTTACAACCGGTGGGAAAAGTGATAAAATTCCTGTCATCAAAACCCGCTCAAGGAGGATTATGCATGTCCCGGATGAACAATGATCTGTTCGCGCTGGTTCGCTGCGGCGCCCAATTTCGGGGGGAGGAGACGGCCGCCTTCGGCCTGAAGGGCTGCCATATCGGGTATCTGACCCGGATCTGCTATCAGCCCGGCATCTCCCAGGATCAGCTTGCCCAGATGATGTTCATCAACAAGAGCAACGTGGCCAGGCAGGTGGCGTTGCTGGAGGAGGAGGGCTTTGTCACCCGGTCGGCCTCCGCCGCCGACAAGCGGGTGCTGGAGCTGTACCCCACGGAAAAAACCCTGGCG
Organism: Bacillota bacterium; assembly: GCA_029007925.1. Classification (GTDB taxonomy): domain Bacteria; phylum Bacillota; class Clostridia; order Oscillospirales; family Oscillospiraceae; genus Faecousia. The sequence goes on from JAQXIT010000099.1 coordinate 3,173, forward strand.
CTGCTGCCCAGTCTGCTGGAGATCGTCAACCGGTGGGACGGGATCCTCATGGAGGGACTGACGGAGGAGGAAGTTCAGACCGTCAGCCGGATTCTGGGAAAAATGAAGGAAAACGCCGCCGCCTGGTCTTCCGGACGGTGAAGCAACCCCGCCGCGGAGTGTCCGCGGCGGGGTTTTTCTGCCCTTCTTCGGGAAAATTCGCAAAATATTGTGGTTTGCCGCCATATTTTTATCCCACATCTTGTGTTTCGACAGATTTCGTGGGATTCCTGTGGTATGATTACGACGCGCTCAGGGCATTCAGACGCACCACGGCGACGGTGGCGTCGTCCGGGCCCTCCGTCCGGCTGCACTCCAACAGCCGCGCCGCCAGCTCCCCGGGCGGCGACGGCTCCTCCTCCAGCGCCCGGCGCAGGGAATCCTCTCCTCCCGCGCCGTCGCTGAGCAGCACCAGCAGCTCCCCCCTGCGCAGGGACAGCCGTTCCACCGTCTCCCGGCCGTCGGTCACCGACAGTCCCGGCGGCGGTTCGGCTGTCCCGATTTTAATTGCCGCCCCCCGGGAGATCAGGTAGGAGGGCGCCGCGCCCCATTTGTACACCGCGGCCTTCCCCGTATCCAGCCGCAGCTCCGCCACGTCGATGGTCACCGCCCCCGCCTGCCCCTGCAGGGCACAGAGACTGTTGACGCTGCGCAGGGCGTATTCCGGCGGAAATCCGGCGCAGAGCATCCGCTTGAGCAGATTCCCCACGGTTTTACCGTCCCGGGCGGCCTCGATGCCGGTTCCCATGCCGTCACACAATATAATATAGTACCGGCACTCCACCCCGGCGAACCACAGGCACCGGTCGCCGCTGGCCGATTCCCGGCTGGAGGCGCACACCGCCAGCTCCGGCTGGAACGCAAGCTGAGGCGCCTTGGCCCGCTGGGCCAGCGTATCCGACAGCTCCTCCAGATACTCCGACAGAAACCGGTACTGCTGCGCCACCGCCGACCGGTACTCCTCCCGCCGATCCCGATCCGCCCGGATCACCCGAAGCTGCTCCTGACTGCGCCGCAGCTCCTGCAGGAGCCGTCCGGTCTTGCGGCAGGCCGTGGGCAGCTCCGCGCCGCTGCCCAGGGGCTTGTGCAGCAGGGCGGTGGGCATATGGGCGGGCTTTTCCTTGCATTTTCCCCGACAGGGACAGCTTCCGCAGGCACGCTCCGCCGCCCGGGCGATCAGCGCTTCCTCGTCGATGGGATGCTCCTGCACATCCTGCAGGAGACGCTCCGTCTGAGCCATCACCGAGGAGGCCATCTCCAGCCGCACCTGGGCAAAACCTGTCTCCCCCCGGCGGTGGGACAGATCCGCCTTTCCCGGCAGGCAGGCCGACAGCAGCCCTCCGATCAAAAGTCCCGGCAGGGGCTGCAGGTCAAACACCCCGCACAGCGCCATGATGACCCCATAGACCCCGGCGCAGGCCAGACGATTCACCCATTTGTTCAGCCCGGGAATCAGCCGCAGCAGATAGGACACGCACAGCACCGCCGTCATGGGCACGGTGGTGATCCGGGCCAGATCCAGCGCCAGACCCGCCAGTGCCGCCGCAGGGAAGGCTCCCGCCGCCGCCAGCATCCCGGCGGCCACGCAGCCCAGATCCAGATAGGGAATGCGCACCTGAGCCAGAGCCAGCACCGCCACGCCCCAGAACAGCCACCGCAGCACCGGATCCCGCCGCTCCCCGGCGGCGGCAAACAGTCTGGTGACGAAAAACGCCAGCGCCACCCGCAGCAGATACATGGGCACCGGCGCCGCGTCCGCCGACAGCAGCAGCATGGCAAGGCCGATGCCGGCGGTTATGACCCCGGCCGCGGCCGGCATCAGCAGGGGCATCTCCCGGGAAAACCGACGTCCCCCCAGCAGCACCGCCGCCGCCAGCCCGGCGCAGAGCCACAGCACCCCCTGCAGTCCGGCGCCGCCCCAGAACAGCAGATACCCCGCCGTTCCCCCCGCCGCCACCAGCGCCGCCGGCCAGCCGGTGACGGCGCAGAGCAGCCCCAGCGTCAGGGGCTGGGGGTAATTCCCCAGACTGGCGGCGCTGAGCAGCAGCCCTCCGCCCACATAGGCCGCCGTCTGCGCCAGGGTGTGAAATCTGGGGTCCAGCAGCCACCGCCGCAGCGTCCGCTGCCACCGTCGGACATAGATTCCCAGAGAGACCATCATATGTACCCATCCTTTCCGCGTTTCCTTTCTCAAATCCTACCATGTCCGGGGAAAATTTTTTGTCGGATTCCGTTTGGCAGGAAACTTTCTTGCATACCGCCCCCGGAGGGTGTATAATGGCGGAGCAGGGCGTTGGAATCATGCGGAAAGAATGACATTCCTAATTCCTAATCCCTAATCCCTAATTCCTAATCCCTAATCCCAACTCTCCACTCTTCACTCTCCACTCTCAGAAAGGAGCCTCTATGGGCAGAGAATTTGAGCTGAAATTTGCCGCCGGGGAGGAGGCCTTCGCCGCCCTCGGCCGGAAATGGACGGATTTTGCCGTCATCACCATGGAAACCACCTATTTCGACACCCCCGACGGCGCCCTCGCCCGCCGGCACATCACCCTGCGGCGGCGGCTGGAAAACGGCGTGTCCGTCTGCACCGTCAAAACCCCGGCCTCCGGCGGCGGACGGGGGGAATGGGAGCTGGAAGGAAAAGACATCGGCGCCGCCGTTCCTGAGTTATGTAAACTTGGCTGTCCGGAGGAACTGCTGTCCCTCACCGCCGGCGGGCTGGTTCCCGTCTGCGGCGCCCGGTTCACCCGCAGAGCCCGGCTGCTGAACCCGCCCGGGTGCCGGGTGGAGCTGGCGCTGGATCAGGGCGTGCTGCTGGGCGGCGGACGGGAAATGCCCCTGCGGGAGGTGGAGGTGGAGGTCAAATCCGGCTCCGAAGAAGCCGCCGCGGCCTTCGCGGAGGCCCTGGCCCGGGAATTCGGCCTGACGCCGGAGCCGAAAAGCAAATTCCGCCGGGCTCTTGCCCTGGCGAAAGGAGAATGAATATGGCCCATTTTGCCGAGCTGTTCCGCCGCTACGACCGGCTGATGCTCTTCGACACGGAAACCACCGGTCTGGATTACTGCCGGGATGAGATCATCGAGTTCGCCGCCGTGGTGCTGGAGTGCCGGGACGGGGAGCCCGTGGTGACCCGGGAATACGACGAGCTGGTGACCCTGAGCCCCGGAGGCTTCGTGCCGCCCAAAATCCAGCAGCTCACCGGCATCTCCACTCAGGACATTCTGGAGCGGGGTGTCTCCAAGACCCGGGTCTGCCGGGACATCGCGGAGATGATGGCGGGCAAAACCCTGCTGCTGGCCTACAACGCCCACTTTGATCTGAGCTTCCTCTACTATCTGCTGCTGCGCAGCGGCGACCCCATGATCCTCAAGGGCAAGGACAAGCTGGATCTGCTCACCGTCTACCGGGATCGCCACAGCTATCCCCACCGGCTGTGCAGCGCCATCGAAACCTACGGCCTGTCGGGACAGGTGGTCAACTCCCACCGGGCGGTGGACGACGTGCTGGCCACGGTGGCGGTTATGAAGGCCATGGAAGAGGAAAAACCGGATCTTCAATGTTATGTAAAC
>JAQXIT010000100.1 GCA_029007925.1 Bacillota bacterium
TGCCCTTCTGGACTTCGGAGGCCATGGTGGTCAGGGATTTCAGATTGTGGCTCTTGGAGGAGCCGGTGGCGCCGCCGATGCCGTCCCGGCCGGTGCGTCCGCCCAACAAAATCACGATGTCCCCGGCCGCCGGACACTCCCGGCGGACATGGTCGGCGGGAACCGCCGCCACCACGGCGCCGCATTCCAGCCGCTTGGCCACATACCCATCGTGGTAGATCTCCGCCACATGACCGGTGGCAAGGCCGATCTGATTGCCGTAGGAGGAATAGCCCGCCGCGGCGGTCTGGCAGAGCTTCCGCTGGGGCAGCTTGCCGGGCAGCGTCTCCTCCAGAGGCTTCCGGGGGTCGCCGGCGCCGGTGACCCGCATGGCCTGATGGACATAGGCACGGCCGGACAGAGGATCCCGGATGCAGCCGCCGATGCAGGTGGCGGCGCCGCCGAAGGGCTCGATTTCGGTGGGATGATTGTGGGTTTCGTTCTTGAACATCAGCAGCCAGTCCTGCCGTTCGCCGCTGACTTCGGCGGGAACATGGATGGAGCAGGCGTTGATCTCCTCGCTCTCGTCCAGCTCGGGAAGCAGGCCCCGCTTTTTCAGGGTTTTGGCGCCGATGGTGGCAAGATCCATCAAAGTCTGGGGGCGCTTGGCGGCCTTTTCTTCGCCGTAGACCTCCACCCGGGCGGCCAGATACCGCTCGTAGGCGGCCTGAACGGCGGGATCGTCGATTTTCACGTTGTCAATGTGGGTGGAGAAGGTGGTGTGGCGGCAGTGGTCAGACCAATAGGTGTCCACCACCCGGATTTCCGTGAGGGTGGGATCCCGCTTTTCCTCGTCCCGGAAATAATTCCGCAGGAATTTCAGATCGTCCAGATCCATGGCCAGCCCCAGCCGCTCCAGCAGCTCGGACAGCGCCGCCTCGTCCATATCCCTAAAGCCCGTCACCGTGGCCACGGAGCCGGGGACGGCATACTCCGCCGCCAGGGTTTCCGGCATGGCCAGAGACGCCTCCCGGCTCTCCACCGGGTTGATGACATGGTGCTTGAGGGCGGCAAGGTCGGCCTCCGACAGCGCGCCCTCCGGCACATAGACCTTGGCGGTGCGCACCAGCGGCCGCTCCCCCTGGGAGAGGATCTGGATGCACTGGGCGGTGGAGTCCGCCCGCTGGTCGAACTGACCGGGCAGGGGCTCCACGGCAAAAACATGGCTTCCGGCGGGAACCTCATAGCCGATTTCGTCCACCTGAGGCTCGGAAAGAACGGTGCCGACTACGTAGGCGAACAGGGCTTCGTCGATGTTCTCCACGTCGTACCGGTTCAGGATCCGGATGCCCGTCAGGCTTCGGAGCCCCAGAAATTCCCGGGCTTCCCGCAGCAGGCTGTCCGCCTCCTGGGTCAGGCCCTTCTTTTTTTCCACATATACACGATAAACCATGGGTTTCCCTCCGTTTTCTGATGGATAGATGATGTTTCAGTGTGGCCGAAAAGCCTTCTCCTCAAGGAGAAGCCTTGGGGGAATCCTGTCATTCTGAGGGGAGCCGCCTGATGCGGTTATTCCTTCCCCGCCTGCAGGGCACGGCGGCCGATGTCGCTTCTGCGGAAGGCGTTTTCGAAGGTCACGCCGTCCGCCAGCCGGTAGGCCTCCTTCACGGCGTCCGCCAGGGTGTCCGCCACGGCGGTGGTGCCGGTGACCCGTCCGCCGGAGGTGACCAGCCGTCCCTCCGACAGCCTGGCGCCGGCAACAAAGGTGTGGGCGGCGGCCTCCGCCGTCATGGTGATGGGGAAGCCCTTCCGGTAGCTGAGGGGATACCCCTCGGAGGCGGTGACCACGCAGCAGGCGTGTTTGTCCGAGAAGCGAACCTCCGTGTCCGCCAATGTGCCGTCGGTGCAGGAACGCATGACGGTCAGCAGATCGCTTTCCAGCAGGGGCAGCACCACCTGGGTCTCGGGATCACCGAAGCGGCAGTTGTACTCGATGACCTTGGGGCCGTTGGGGGTCAGCATCAGGCCGAAGTACAGACAGCCCCGGAAGGTTCTGCCCTCGGCGTTCATGGCGCGGATGGTGGGCAGGAAGATCTCCTCCATGCACCGGTTCGCGATTTCTTCGGTATAGTAGGGATTGGGCGCCACGGTGCCCATGCCGCCGGTGTTGAGGCCGGTGTCGCCGTCCCCCGCCCGCTTGTGATCCATGGAGGACACCATGGGCTTGACGCAGTTCCCGTCGGTGAAGGCCAGCACCGAGACTTCCGGGCCGGTGAGGAATTCCTCGATGACCACGGTGGTGCCGCTCTTGCCGAATTTGCCGCCGGCCATCATGTCGGTGACGGCCTGCACCGCCTCCTGCCGGGTCTGGGCAATGATGACGCCCTTGCCCAGCGCCAGACCGTCGGCCTTCACCACGGTGGGGATGGGGGCGGTTTCCAGATACCGGAGCGCCTCGGACAGCTCGGTAAAAATCTCATATCGGGCGGTGGGAATGCCGTACTTTTTCATCAGGTTCTTGGCGAAGGCCTTGCTGCCCTCGATGATGGCGGCGTTGGCCTTGGGGCCGAAGCAGGGAATGCCGATCTCGTTCAGCCGATCCACGCAGCCCAGCACCAGCGGATCGTCCGGCGCCACCACCGCGTAATCGACGGCGTTCTCCCTGGCGAAATTCACAATGCCGTCCAGATCCGTGGCGCCGATGTCCACGCAGACGGCGTCGGCGGCAATGCCGCCGTTGCCGGGCAGCGCGTAGACGGTTTCCACGGCAGGATTCTTCTTCAGGCAGCGGATGATGGCGTGCTCCCGCCCGCCGCCGCCGATCACTAACAGGTTCATAATGCACCTCCGGGAATTAGGAATTAGGAATTAGGAATTAGGGATTAGGAATTAGAAATTTCTGATTCGCGTTCGCTGTTTTTCGTTGTTTTGGTGATGGAGGAAAGAAGCCGCAGCAGCTCTTCGCAGTCGCTGTTGAGAGATTGATATTCCGATTGGGACAAGTAGCTGCAATCAACGAGAAGCTCCAGCCAATACAGGGTTTCGGCACATTCCTTGAGGGCGATAGAGAGCTTGTTCAGAAAGTCTTTTCGGCTGCTCCCGTATTGTGCCTCAGTAACATTCGCTCCGATGCTTGTGCCGCTGCGAAGGAGCTGCTTGGAAAGCGTGAATTCCTTTTTTCTTCACACAGATACTGATAAGCAAATACAATGCGCTTTGCAAAAGCTACGCTTTTGTCGCGTACTTCGTTCTCCTTCAATTACAAATTCCTCATTTCCAATTTCTCATTAGGCTCAGTGGTGGAACAGTCTCATGCCTGTAAACGCCATGGCGATGTGGT
>JAQXIT010000101.1 GCA_029007925.1 Bacillota bacterium
CGCGGCGCCAAGGATGCCACCTGCACCGAAGACGGTTACACCGGTGACACCTACTGCACCGATTGCGGCAAGCTGCTGGCTCAGGGCGAGGTTATCCAGGCCACCGGCCACGGTGAGACCGAGATCCGGGATGCCAAGGACGCTACCTGCACGGAAGACGGCTACACCGGCGACACCTACTGCAAGGTCTGCGGCGAGAAGATCGCCGAGGGTGAAGCGATCCCGGCCACCGGCCACAGCTATGTGGACGTTGTGACTCCTCCCACCACCGAATCCAAGGGCTACACCACCCACACCTGCGAGCACTGCGGTGACAGCTATGTTGACAGCTACACCGACAAGCTGCCCGAGAAGGATCCCTCCAACAGCCAGACCGGCGAGAGCTTCGCCGCGGCTCTGTGGATCCTGGCTCTGGTGGTCAGCACTGCGGGCCTGGCGACTCTGGTTCTGAACCGCAAGAGAACCTTTAAGGCCTGAGTCTGAGCCGAATCCCTGACACGAATCCGCCGCATGGCTTGCCATGCGGCGGATTTTTGCGCAAAAAATGCCGCCTGCCAAAAGACAGGCGGCACTATGGGAAAAATCACATTTTTTCGGGGGCGGAGAAGCCCAGAAGGCCGATGCACAGCTCCAGAATATTCTTGGCCAGACCGATGAGGGCAATGTAGCCCGCTTTCAGGGTTTCGTTTTCCTCACCGAGGATCCGGGTCTCGTGGTAGAACTTGTTGACGAAGCCGGCCAGCTCGTAGATATAGGCGCAGATCAGGTTGGGGGAGGAGGTTTTCAGCGCGGCCTCCAGCGTAGGCGCCAGCTTGGTGACGGACAGCATCAGATCCTTGGCGTAATCGTTGGCCGGCTCCTGAATGGGAAGGGTTTCCCAGGCACCGTATTTTGCCAGAATGGACTTGATCCGGACGATGGTGTAGAGAATGTAGGGACCGGTGTTGCCCTCGAAGGCGGCGAAGCGCTCCAGATCGAAATTGTAGTCCTTGGTGGGCTGATTGGACAGATCGCCGTATTTCAGGGCGGCCAGCGCGATCCTGTGGGTGGTGTCCTCTACCTCGCTGTCCTCTACAATCCGGTTTTCCACCACCTTGGCGCGGACAAAATCGGTCATATCCGCGATGAGGGACTCCAGCCGCAGAACGCCGCCGTCCCGGGTCTTGAAGGGCTTGCCGTCGGCACCGTTCATGGTGCCGTGACCCACATGCTCCAGCTCGGTTTCGGGCTTGACGATGCCGCTCTTCCTGGCGGCCCGGAAGATCTGCTCAAAGTGCAGAGACTGCCGCTTGTCGGTGACGTAGAGAATCTTGTCGGGGTTCCAGTCCCGCATCCGCTGCACCATGGTGGCAAGATCCGTTGTGGCGTAGATGGCGGCGCCGTCGGATTTGACCAGAATGCAGGGTGGAACCTCCTTCTTGTCGGTGTCCTCCGCCACGGGGAACACCAGCGCGCCCTCGCTTTCCACGGCGAAGCCCCGGGCCTTCAGATCCGCGATCATGGCGGGGATATAGGGATCGGCATCACTTTCGCCCAGCCATTTCTCAAAATGCACGTCCAGACTGTCGTAGATCCGCCGCAGGTCGGGCAGGGACACGTTCATGATATGCCGCCAGATGGCACGGTAGCCCCGGTTTCCCTGCTGCAGCGCAAAGGTTGCGGTGTGAGCCCGCTGGGCAAATTCCGGATCCGTCTTTTTCCGGGCGGAGGCGGCGGGGTAGATCTCCTCCAGATCGGAGAGGGTGAAGGGTGGCTGAGCGGGGTACTCGCCGGTGAAGCCGGGGTCAAAATAGGGAAGCTCCGGCTGCCGGTCCTGAAGCTCCGCAATAATCAGACCCATCTGCAGGCCCCAGTCTCCCAGATGGACGTCGCCGATGGCGTTGTAGCCGAAGAATTGGTACAGCCGCTTCAGGCTCTCGCCGATGATGGCGGGGCGCAGATGGCCGATGTGGAGGGGCTTGGCCACATTGGCGCCGCCGTAATCCACCACGATGGTTTTCCCACTGCCGGTCTTTTCCACGCCGAAATCCCCGGCGGTGCGCATTCCTTCCAGATACTTGCACAGGAAAGCGCCGCTGAGCTTCAGGTTGATGAAGCCCGGCATGACGGCATCTACCAGATCGTAGTCCGCCGCGTCCAGCCGCTCCGCCACGGCTTTGGCGATCTGGATGGGGGGACATTTGTACTGCTTGGCGGCGGACAGAGCGCCGTTGCACTGGTATTCGCACAGGTCGGGACGGTTGGACACCGTGACCCGTCCGAAGGCGGGATCGTAGCCGGCCTCCGCGAAGGCCTGCTGCATTTTTTTCGTAATAATGTCAAGAATTTTTTCCATGGTTAATTCCCTTTCTGTTCGTGGAGCCAGGTCAGGTAATCGTCGTAGGTGCCGTAGCGATCCACGATGGTGCCGTCGGGCTGGAAGGCAATGACCCGGTTACAGACGGAGGTCAGCATTTCATGGTCGTGGCTGGCCAGCAGCACCAC
>JAQXIT010000102.1 GCA_029007925.1 Bacillota bacterium
CCCGAGCAATCCAGGAAATGCAAAACATGGGTATCTACGTGGTTATGTTGACCGGCGATAACGAACACACCGCGAAGGCCATCGGGGCAAAAGCCGGCGTTGATGAAGTGATTGCGGGCGTTCTTCCCGATGGAAAGGAAAGCGTGATCCGCAAATTGCAGCAAAAAGGAAAAGTCATCATGGTCGGCGACGGTATCAACGACGCTCCGGCTCTGACCAGCGCCGATATTGGCATCGCCATTGGCGCAGGCGCTGATGTTGCCATCGACGCGGCGGATGTGGTGCTGATGAAAAGCCGTCTGTCCGATGTGCCCGCGGCCATCCGCCTGAGCCGCGCGACGCTGCGCAATATTCATGAAAACCTGTTCTGGGCGTTTCTCTACAACACCATCGGCATTCCTCTGGCGGCAGGCGTATTTATCCCCCTGCTGGGCTGGCAGCTCAATCCCATGTTCGCCGCCGCGGCTATGAGCCTGTCCAGTTTCAGCGTTGTCACCAACGCCCTGCGCCTGAATTTCTTTCAGATGCATGATTCCAGGCGGGATCATAGAATCAAACCCAAGTCAACAACCACAACCAAAAAGGAGACGAAACCCATGAAAAAGACACTGAAAATCGAAGGCATGATGTGTGGACACTGCGAGATCCACACCAAAAAGGCTCTGGAGGCCATCGACGGCGTAACCTCCGCCGAAGTCAGCCACAAGACCGGAACCGCTGTTGTAACGCTGGAAAAAGAGGTTTCGGACGATGCTCTGAAGCAGGCTGTTGCCGAGCAGGGCTATACGGTTACCGATATTCAATAATCCTCCTGTAAAAATCAAATTTCGCCGGATACAAGGCAAATCCATTCTGGATCTATTCGCATGACACAAGTGATACAAAAAAGCTCAGCGTGTAAGCGCTGGGCTTTTTCTCGATATTCTCTGTCCATAATTCGGCAAAAGGATTCAGCGATCTTCCTTTATCCCTCCGGATTCTGAGCAATCGGAAAATACAGATCCTCCACGGAGATTCCCTCCGGGATCAGTCTGCCGGGCGATACAATATGGAACATGGGATATCGTTCCGGTTTCCCCGGCGCATTTCGATACGGTTCGAAACGCTCGCTTTTGCTTGCCCACTCAAGCAATGCTTCTCTGGTTTTCAGCCAGTCCGCCGCCTGATCCAGATCCGCGTCCAGGCAGGAAGCCACCGCAAACAGACCGGAGGGCAGATCCACAATTTCAAAATCCGTTATTTCATCCGCATTCGCTCCGGCAGGCAGCGCGTAAAACCACTCCTGCGCCCCGATCCGTTCGTTATACCACATAAAGTCCCGGGGATACCGCTCATTTTTAAGCGACGCGTGGTATTCGCTGAACCATCTGTTGAATCTCTCGAATTTCTCCCCGTCCGTCAGGGGACCGGAATAAACGCCTTCATCGACGGAATCTCAAGGATTCTGATATTCCCTCTTCGCGAAATGCGGACAGCCACAGCCAACCTGGCTCTCCCACAGGCGCGCAAATCCGCCTTCCCTACCAACAAAGGATTGCAAGCCAAAACGGCAGACCTCCAACACGAGGCCTGCCGTTTTGTTGCTTCCGGGCGATTTGTGCGTCGCCCAACTACGGACACAGAGCAGGGCTATACCCGATCGGGGTAGCGTTCTGCGGTGATGGTGCCGTTTTCGATTTTCAGCTTGCAGATCCGGGCTGTTCTCCGTTCGCCTTCTCCCGATTGGAGATCTCTGCCATGGTACACGGCATAGTATTCCCCCTGATACCGGATCACGCTGTGGTGCCCTACCCCTTCCTCAAATTCATTGCGAATCATCAGAGGGTCAAACTGACCGTTGTTCGTGTGCTTCTCATAATGAACCTTCGTCAGATCCTGTTCGTCGGTTTTGGCAGTCCCATAGCCGATGTGATAGGTCTCGTTATCATAGCAGGCGCCGCTGTACATGATGTACTGCCAGCCGTCCGCCGTCAGCCAGAAGGGGCCTTCGATGGTGTAATAATCCACGCCGTCCCCATACCGATTGCGGCGGAATATCTCCTCCTCCATGGTGGGAACCACGGCCTCAACCGGCTGGCAGGCCGGTGTATAGGGATCGAGCAGCTTGTCCACAAAAACCCGTGTGCCTACCCGCTCCGGCTTCAGGTTATCCTCGGCATACCACAGAAACAGCCCCGCTCCGGTTTTGACCACATGGGCATCAATCGTAAATCGGTCAAAGAGCCGTTTTGTCTCCCCAAAGGGCCCCAGCGGGGATCTGGAACGGGACACATGGAGGCATTGGGGCATCACATCGCTGTAGCAGGAGTAGTACAGGTAAAACCAGCCATCCTCCTCTATGATACAGGGTGCCCAATACTCGCACCAGCCCTCCACCTGACAGACGATCCCCTCAAAATGCCACTCGTCAAAGGGAGACGGGGCAGAATAGGCCTCCACGCCGTTATGGGCGGTGACATAGAGGTAGTATCTGCCCCCGCTCTCAAATATAAAAGGATCCGGCTGTCTGCGGCAATTGCCGTCT
>JAQXIT010000103.1 GCA_029007925.1 Bacillota bacterium
GAGGTCATCGCGATTCCCACGGGGGAGGCTGCCAAGCGGTTTTCCGGCATCATCAGCCTGAATCCCGTGAGCCGCTTCCTGTTTGAGCGGCTTTCCGAAGATCAGACCGTGGCGTCCCTGACGGCGGCGCTGACCGGCGAATACGACGTGGACGCCCGGACGGCTGAGGCCGACGTGGGCGAATTTCTGGCCGAACTGCGGGAGCACGGTCTGCTCATCGAGGACGGCCCGGAGGCTTAATTGATCGGAGGCGGCACCCGTTCCGGGCGCTGCCTCTTTTGCGTTTACGGCGGTAAGAAATATCCGGATCCGGCGGAGAAGGTATTGACTTTTTACGCTCTTTCGTGTAGAATCTTATCGATAAAACTTTATCTATTAAATCGCGCGGCACCATAGCCGCCTGCCCCCCAAAAAGCAAGAATCCCGATTTCATTCAAAGGAGTGTATTCACATGGGCAACAAAATCACGATCATCGGCGCGGGAAGCGTCGGTGCCACCATCGCCAACGATCTGGCGGTCATGAACATCGCTACGGAGATCGTTCTGATCGACATTAACCAGCAGAAAGCTTTCGGCGAGGCCATGGATATCTATCAGGGGCTGTCCTTCGGCGCTCCCGCCATTGTCCGGCCCGGCGAATATGAAGACGCAGCGGGCTCCGACATTGTGGTTATCACCTCCGGTCTGCCCCGGAAGGCTGGCCAGACCCGCCTGGAACTGGCGCAGACGAATGTGAACATCCTGAAAGAGATCACCCCCAACATCGTCCGCTACGCGCCCAATGCCATCTATATCATTGTGTCCAATCCTGTGGATGTGCTGACCTATGTTTTCCATAAGATCTCCGGCATTCCCGCAAACCACATCATCGGCTCCGGCACCACGCTGGACACCGCCCGGCTCCAGTCCGAGCTGGCCAAGGAATTCCACATCAGCCCCAAGAATGTCCACGCCCATGTCTACGGGGAACACGGAGATTCCTCCTTTGTACCCTGGTCGCTGGCCACCATCTCCAACAATCACATCGAATGCTACAAGCGGCACGCGCCCAACGGAGACACCATCCGCTTTAACGGTGAGTACGAATCCTTCGAGGAAAAGGTGCGCAATTCCGGCGCAGTGGTCATCAAGGCCAAGGGGGTGACCAATTATGCCATCGCCATGTCCGTCTGCCATATTATCAAATGTGTGTTCAACGGCTCCGGCACCGCCCTGACCGTCTCTTCCATGATGAACGGGGAGTACGGCATTGAGGATGTGTGTCTCAGCGTGCTGTGCATCGTAGACGGCGACGGCGTCCGGGGCAAGATCCGCAACGATCTGACGCCGGAGGAGCTGGGCAAGCTCCGCGCCAGCGCCGCCAAGCTGAAAGATACCATTGCCTGCATCCAATACTGAGGAGGGATTAGCATGGAATACCGCATTGAGCACGACTCCATGGGCGAGGTTCGGGTACCCGCCGACAAATACTGGGGCGCCCAGACCCAGCGCAGCCATGAGAATTTCCCCATCGGCGTGGGCATTGAGACCATGCCCCGGGAGATCACCCATGCCTTCGGCATTCTGAAAAAAGCCGCTGCGCTGGCCAACGCCGCTCTGCGGCCGGAGAAGATGACCGGGGAAAAGCTGGACGCCATTTCCACTGCTTGCGACGAGGTGATCCGCGGCGAGCTGAACGACCACTTCCCGCTGGTGGTGTGGCAGACCGGTTCCGGCACCCAGTCCAATATGAACGCCAATGAGGTCATCGCGGGCAGAGGCAACGAAATCGCCGGCAAAAAGCTGCTCCATCCCAACGATGACGTAAATATGAGCCAGTCCTCCAACGATACCTTCCCCACCGCTATGCATATCGCCGCCGTTCTGGCGCTGGAGGATCGGGTGATCCCTGCTATCGACGAGCTGACGGCTACGTTCCGAGGCTTGGAGGAGGCCAACGCAGGCATCGTCAAGTCCGGCAGAACCCACCTGCAGGATGCCACGCCCATTGCTTTTTCCCAGGAAATATCCGGCTGGCGCAGTAGTCTGGAGCGGGATCGGGAACTGATCCAAATGTCTCTGACGCCGCTGAAGGAGCTGGCGCTGGGCGGTACCGCGGTTGGTACCGGCCTGAACGCCCCCAAGGGCTTCGATGTGCGGGTGGCGGAGGAAGTGTCCAAGCTCACAGGCAAGGATTTCCGCACGGCGGAGAACAAATTCCACGCGCTGACCTCCAAGGACGAGCTGGTATTCGCCCACGGCGCTCTGAAGGCGCTGGCAGGGGATCTGATGAAGATCGCCAATGATATCCGCTGGCTGGCTTCCGGTCCCCGGGACGGCCTGGGAGAGATCTTCATTCCGGAAAACGAGCCCGGTTCCTCCATCATGCCCGGCAAGGTGAATCCCACCCAGTGCGAGGCCGTTACCATGGTGGCGGTGCAGGTCATGGGCAACGATGCCGCGGTGGGCTTCGCCGCGTCTCAGGGCAATTTCGAGCTGAATGTGTTCATGCCGGTGATGATTTACAATTTCCTGCAGTCCGCCCGGCTGCTGGCGGAGGTAATGGTATCCTTCAACCGCAACTGCGTGGTGGGTATCCGGGCCAACCGGGAGAAAATGGATCACAATCTCCACAATTCCCTGATGCTGGTCACGGCGCTGAATCCCTACATCGGCTACGAAAACGCCGCGAAAACCGTTAAGCTGGCCTTCAAGGAGAAGATGTCCCTGAAGGAAGCCTGTGTCATGCTGGGCTTTTTGACGGCGGAGCGTTTTGACGAAGTGTTCCACCCGGAGCAGATGATCTGAGAGAGGAATGACTATGACATATTCGTATTTCCCGGGCTGCACCCTGAAAACCAAAGGCAAGGAGCTGGATATCTGGGCAAGAGCCTCCGCTGAGGCCCTGGGCTTTACCCTGGAGGAGCTTCCCCAATGGCAGTGCTGCGGCGCCGTGTATCCCATGGCCAGGGACGAGATCGCCACGCGGCTGTCCTCCGTCCGGGCGCTGATGGCGGCGCGGGAGCAGGGCAGGGAACTGGTGACCCTTTGCTCCGCCTGCCACCATGTCATCAAGCGGGTCAACCACGACCTGCAGACCGACGAGACCATCCGGGATCGGGTCAGCCGCTATCTGGGGCTGGATACGCCCTATGCCGGCGAGACCACGGTGATGCATTATCTGGAGATCCTGCGGGATCGGGTTGGCTTTGAGGAACTGGCCAAAAAGGTGGTAAAGCCTCTGACCGGACGCAAAATCGGCGCCTATTACGGCTGTCTGCTGCTGCGTCCCTCCGGGGAGATGGGCTTCGATGACCCCGAGAATCCCCGGATTCTGGAGGACTTCATCCGGGCCATCGGCGCCGAGCCGGTGATCTACGCCAGAAGAAATGAATGCTGCGGCGGCTACTGTACCGTGGAAAACCGGGCGTACGCCGGAAAACAGGTGGATAAGATCATGGAGAACGCCCAAAGTGCCGGCGCTCAGGAGCTGATCACCGCCTGCCCGCTGTGTATGTACAATCTGAAGGAAAACGCGTCCGACGGTCTGCCGGTGCACTATTTCACCGAGCTGCTGGCGGAGGCGCTGGGCGTGAAGGAGGCGGCGGAATGATTGAGACCATCAAGCGCATTTCCGGCGTGAATCCCCGAAAGTGTATGAAATGCGGAAAATGCACCGCTTCCTGCCCGGCTTACGACGAGATGGAGTACCATCCCCATCAGTTCGTGGACATGGTGGAAACCGGCCGGATTGACGAGCTGATGCATTCCAAAGGCATCTATCTGTGCCTGAGCTGCTTCGCCTGTGTGGAGCGGTGCCCCAGATCCGTAGAGCCCGCCAAACTCATCGAGGCGGTGCGGCTGGCGGTGATCCGGCAGCAGGGCGGAGATCACATGACGGCGGATCAGATTCCGGGCAAGCTGGACGACGCGCTGCCTCAGCAGGCCATCACCAGCGCCTTCCGGAAATACAGAAAGTGAGGTGGAGAACATGCAGCGAGTTGGCGTATTCGTCTGCTGGTGCGGCAGCAACATTGCCGCCACGGTGGACGTGGAAAAGGTCGCCCAGACCTTAAAGCAGGAGCCGGGTGTGGTTTTCTCCACCCATTATCAGTATATGTGTTCCCAGGCGGGGCAGGAAATGATCGCCGACACCATCCGGGAGTACGGACTCACCGGCGTGGTGATCTGCTCCTGCTCGCCCCGGATGCACGAGGCCACCTTCCGCAAGACCTGCCAGCGTGCCGGCCTGAACCCCTATATGGTGGAGATTGCCAATATCCGGGAGCAGTGCTCCTGGATCCATAAGGATCGGGAGGCCGCCACGGAGAAGGCGGTGATCCTGGGACGGGCGGCCATTGCCAAGGTGCATCTGAACGCCCCTCTGACCGCCGGCACCAGTTCCGTCAAGAAGCGGGCGCTGGTCATCGGCGGCGGCATCGCCGGCATTCAGACGGCGCTGGACATTGCCGATGCCGGTTTCCCCGTGGATATCGTGGAGAAAAAGCCCACCATCGGCGGAAAAATGACCCAGATCGACAAGACCTTCCCCACGTTGGACTGCGCGGCCTGTATCCTGACCCCTAAAATGGTGGATGCCGCTCAGAATGAGAATATCCGCATCTTCGCCTATTCCGAGGTGCAGGCGGTGAAGGGTTTCGTGGGCAATTTCCGGGTCACCATTAAGAAAAAGGCCCGTTTTGTGGACGAGACAAAATGCACCGGCTGCGGCCTCTGCACCGAAAAATGCCCCCAGAAGAAGGTTCCCAACGAATTCAATCTGGGGCTGGACAACCGGCGCGCCATCTACATCCCCTTCGCCCAGGCGGTGCCGAAGGTGGCCACCATCGACGCGGACTACTGCTCCATGCTAAAAACCGGCAAGTGCGGCGTCTGCTCCAAGGTCTGCACCGCCGGTGCCATCGACTACAAGCAGCAGGATACCTTCCTGGAGGAGGAATACGGCGCCATCGTGGTTGCCACGGGCTTCAATCCCATCAAGCTGGACAAATTCGATGAGTTTGCCTATTCCCAGAGCAAGGATGTGGTCACCTCTCTGGAGTTTGAGCGGCTGATGAACGCCGCCGGCCCCACCGGCGGCACTCTGCTGCGCCCCTCCGACGGCACCCATCCCAAGACCATCGTCTTTGTCCAGTGCGTCGGCTCCCGGTGCGACGACAGCAAGGGCAAGCCCTACTGTTCCAAGATCTGCTGTATGTACACCGCCAAGCACGCCATGCTGTGCCGGGAAAAGTACCCCGACACCGACGTGTATGTGTTCTATATCGACGTCCGCACCCCGGGCAAGAATTTTGACGAATTCTACCGCCGGGCGGTGGAGGAGTACGGTGTCCACTATATCAAGGGTATGGTGGGCAAGGTGGTGCCGGAAAACGGCAAGCTGAAGGTTCAGGCTTCCGATCTGCTGGGAGGCAGACAGCTCCATATCGATGCCGATATGGTGGTGCTGGCCGCCGCCATCGAACCGGACGAAAGCGCGAGGCCCCTGGCCACCATGCTGACCGCCTCCATGGACACCAACGACTTTTTCACCGAGGCACACCCCAAGCTGCGTCCCGTGGAGAGTCCCACGGCGGGCATTTTCCTGTCCGGCGCCTGCCAGGGCCCCAAGGACATCCCGGAAACGGTAGCTCAGGCCAGCGCGGCGGCGGCCAAGGTCATCGGTCTGCTGTGCAAGGATCAGCTCGTGTGCAATCCCTGCGTGGCCCAGCCCGATGAGCTGATGTGCAACGGCTGCAGCAGCTGTGAAAAGGTCTGTCCCTACGGCGCCATCACTTACATCAACAAGGAATTCCGCGGCCCCAACCGCACCACGCTGCTGCGCCGGGTGGCGCAGGTCAACGGGGCGGTGTGTCAGGGCTGCGGTGCCTGTACCGTTGCCTGCCCCTCCGGCGCCATGGATCTGAAGGGCTTCAGCAACAAGCAAATTATGGCGGAGGTGGACGCGATATGCCGGTAAACGAAGAATTCAAGCCTACCATCGTGGCGTTCTGCTGCAACTGGTGTTCCTACGCCGGTGCCGACCTGTCCGGCACCAACCGGCTGCAGTATCCAGCCAATGTCAAGATTATCCGGATTCCCTGCTCCTGCCGCCTGAACCCCATGTTCATCCTGCGGGCCTTCCAGCGGGGCGCCGACGGCGTGATCCTCTGCGGCTGCCATCCCGGCGACTGCCACTACACCACCGGCAACTATTACGCCCGCCGCCGGATGACCCTGCTGTTCTCCATGCTGGACTATCTGGGAATCGAGCGGGAGCGCACCCGGGTGGAGTGGGTATCCGCCGCCGAGGGCGCCAAGTTCGCCGCCACCATGAACGAGTTTGCCGGGACGGTCACCAAGCTGGGGCCGAACCGGAGATTGGAGGATCTGCGATGCAGGAAAGAGTAAAGCAGAAGGCCATCGAGCTTCTGGAAAATGGCACGGTTGACCGGGTTCTCGGTTGGAAAACCGGCGAGTTTTTCTACGATCTGACCCCCGCGGTGTTCACCTCCCGGGAGGAAGCGGAGACAAATTTCGTATTCAGCGCCTTCTCCGGGGCCAACCTCAGTAAATACTTGATCGCGGAATCCCGGAAGGGCGGCAAGGTGGCCGTGTTTCTGAAGCCCTGCGATTCCTATTCCTTCACCCAGCTCCTGAAGGAGCACCGGATCTGGCGGGAGAATGTCTATGCCGTGGGCGTGCAATGCGACGGAATGTGCGACGCGGAAAAGCTTCGGGATGCCGGCTGCGAGGGTATCCTCTCCGTCCGGGAGGAGGGGGAGAACCTGATCGTCGGAACCCTGTACGGCGAAAAAACCGTGGCCCGGAAGGATGCCCTGCTGGAGCGCTGCACCGTCTGCAAGAGTAAGAAAATCGTCACCTTCGACGAGCTGATCGGAGAAAACGGCGAGGAGCTGGATTCCGATCGCTTCGCGGAAGTGGCGAGGCTGGAGGCAATGACTCCCGAGGAGCGGTTTGACTTCTGGCGGGGCGAGCTGTCCCGGTGTATCCGCTGCAACGCCTGCCGCAATGTGTGCCCCGCCTGCAGCTGCGAGAAGTGCGTGTTCGACAACGCGGATTCCGGCGTCCGGAATAAGGCCGCCGCCGATTCCTTCGAGGAAAAGCTGTTCCACATTATCCGGGCCTTCCATGTGGCCGGGCGCTGTACCGACTGCGGCGAATGCAGCCGGGTCTGCCCCCAGCATATTCCGCTGCACCTGCTGAACCGGAAGTTCATCAAGGATATCAACGAGCTCTACGGAACCTATCAGGCCGGCGCGGATCCGGAGACAAAGCCGCCGCTGACGGATTACACCGTTTCCGACTGCGAGCCTTCCGTCGTGTACGAAAGGGGAGGGAAGCCGTGATGAAAACAATTGCCATTTCTGAGCTGAACCGCCTCTTTGAAGCCATTTCCGGCGGCAGAAAGCTGTACATCCCGGCGGAGGACGGCGCCGGCCAGGCCAAATTCACCCCCTGGCGTGATGGCCTGAAGCTGACCGATAAGCTGAACACCGTCCGAAGCGCCAAGGATCTGTTCTTCCCCCAGGTGGAGAACCTGGTGAATTTCAAGGTCACCGGCAAGCAGATCGAGATCATCGAAAACCGGGACATCAGCGAGCCATTCGCGGTATTCGGTGTCCGCGGCTGCGACTGCCGCAGCTTCGACATTCTGGACCGGGTGTTCCTCAGCGACCCGGTGGATACCTACTATCAGACCCGGCGGGAAAACGGCCTGGTTATCACGCTGGCCTGCACCCGCCCTGCCGAGACCTGTTTCTGCGGCACCTTCGGCATCGACCCGGCCAGCCCCGGGGGAGACGTAACCTGCTGGATGGAGGGGGATGCCCTCTACTGGCAGGCCAATACGGAAAAAGGCAAGGCACTGACCGCCGAGCTCCCCATGCTGCGAGACTGTGGTGAGGAAGCCGTGGAGACGCAGAAAACCCGGATCCGCGGGGCGCTGGAGAAGCTGCCCCTGCGGGATCTGGATCTGACGGGCTTCGACGGCGAGCATATGCAGACGTTGTTCCGCAGCGAAAAGTGGGCGGAGCTGTCGGAAAGCTGCCTTGGCTGCGGCACCTGTACCTTTGTCTGCCCCACCTGCCAGTGCTACGACGTGCAGGAGTTCAACACCGGCACCGAAGTCAAGCGCTTCCGCTGCTGGGACAGCTGTATGTATTCCGACTTTACCCAGATGTCCGCGGGGCAGCCCAGACCCACCCAGAAGGAACGGTTCCGCCAGCGCTTCATGCACAAGCTGGTGTATTTTCCCAGCAATAACCACGGAATCTACGGCTGCGTGGGCTGCGGACGGTGCCTGCAGAAATGTCCCATCCATATGAACATCGTCAAGGTGGCACGGACGCTGAAGGAGGAGATGAAATGAGACCCGATCCCCTGATTCCCATGCTGGGCGTGGTAACCGCCATCCGCACGGACACGCCGGATGTCAAAACCTTCCGTGTCACGGGTGTGGACGGGAAAAAGCCCTTCGTCCACATCCCCGGCCAATGCGCCATGCTGTCCATCCCCGGAGTGGGGGAGGCGCTGTTTTCCATCACCTCCTCGCCCACGGAGGATTATCTGGACTTTTCCATCAAAAAGTGCGGCTGCGTCACCGCGTGGCTCCACCAGATGGAGGTGGGGCAGCAGATCACCATCCGGGGTCCCTACGGCAACGGCTTCCCGGTGGACACGGAGCTGGCAGGGAAGGATCTGCTGTTTATTGCCGGCGGCATCGGCCTGGCGCCGCTGCACTCCGTCATCAACTACTGCCGCCATTACCGGGATCGCTACGGCAGCATTGATATCGTCTACGGCTCCCGCAGCAAGGCGGATCTGGTGGACTTCCCGGAGATTACAGACGAGTGGTGCCGGGAGGAGGGCATCCGTGTCCACCTGACCATCGACAACGCTCAGCCCGACTGGGACGGTCATGTGGGCTTCGTGCCCAACTTCGTCAAGGAGCTGAATTTTGACACTTCCAAGACCGTGCTGATGTGCGGCCCTCCCATCATGATTAAATTCACGCTGGCGGGGCTCATGGAACTGGGCTTCTCCCGGGAACAGATCTACACCACCATGGAGCTGCGGATGAAATGCGCTCTGG
Source organism: Bacillota bacterium (assembly GCA_029007925.1). GTDB lineage: Bacteria > Bacillota > Clostridia > Oscillospirales > Oscillospiraceae > Faecousia. Next base: position 9,096 of record JAQXIT010000103.1, read on the forward strand.
GCAAGTGCGGACGCTGCAACATCGGCAACAAGTACGTCTGCAAGGACGGCCCGGTGTTCCGCTTCGATCAGCTTGACCAACTGCCCGACGAGTATTAAGGAGAAAAGACAATGGAACAAATGGTTAATGTTTTCCTTTTCGGCAAGAAATATTCGGTTCCCGGAAGCCTCACCATCATGGAGGCCATGGAATATGCCGGGTATCAGCTCGTCCGGGGCTGCGGCTGCCGGAACGGCTTCTGCGGCGCCTGCGCCACCATCTACCGCATCGCCGGCGACCGGGAGCTGAAAACCTGCCTCGCCTGCTCCACCAAGGTGGAGGACAATATGTATGTGGCGACTCTGCCCTTCTTCCCGCTGGTGAAGCAGGTCTACGATCTGGAGAAGATCAAGCCCACGGAGCAGATCATGATGCAGCTCTATCCGGAGATCTACGCCTGCGTGGGCTGCAACGCCTGCACCAAGGCCTGCACCCAGGGGCTGAATGTTATGCAGTACATCGCCTATGCCCAGCGGGGTGAGTATGAAAAGTGCGCCGAGGAGTCCTTCGACTGCGTCATGTGCGGCGTCTGCTCCTCCCGATGCCCCGCGGGAATTTCCCATCCTCAGGTGGCCATGCTGGCAAGACGGCTCAACGGCAAGTATCTGGCGCCCCATTGTGAGCATCTGGACGACCGGATCCGGGAGATCAATGAGGGTAAGTACGAAAAGCTTCTGGAGGATCTGATGGGCAAGCCCCTCAGCGAAATGCAGGAGCTGTACAACCACCGGGACATCGAGAAATAAGGAGGCGGCACCATGTATCAGGATTTGTTTATGCAGGAATCCATCCGCAAGGTGGAGGCTGCCCGGCAGGCCAATATGAAGCTGGATCCCCGGCGCATGACCGCCGAGGAGAAGGATGTTCTTCTGAAAACCTATCATCCCGACTATCGGGAGGAGCAGTTCGTGAATCTGTCCTTTGGCCCCAACGCGGGGCAGAAGGTTCCCGGGGAGCTGGCTGCGCTGCTGCAGGGCAGATCCCGGATTCTCGGCCGGGAAATCGATCTGGAGCATCCCGACTACGATACCGACGTTCTGATCGTCGGCGGCGGCGGTGCCGGCGCTTCGGCGGCCATTGAAGCCGATGAAAACGGTGCCCGTGTGATGATCGTCACCAAGCTGCGCATCGGCGACGCCAATACCATGATGGCGGAGGGCGGTATTCAGGCCGCCGACAAGCCCGGCGACAGTCCGGCGCAGCATTTTCTGGATGCCTATGGCGGCGGCCATTTCGCGGCCCAGAAGGATCTGCTGTACAAGCTGGTGACCGAGGCGCCGGAGGCCATCCGCTGGCTGTCTGAGCTGGGGGTGGAATTCGACAAAGCGCCCGACGGCACCATGATTACCACCCACGGCGGCGGTACCTCCCGGAAGCGGATGCACGCCGCCAAGGATTACTCCGGCGCGGAGATCATGCGCACCCTCCGGGACGAGGTTCTGAACCGGGGCATTCCGGTGGTGGACTTCACCTCCGCCATCGAACTCATCAAGGATGAGAACGGCCGCTGTGCCGGCGCGGTGCTGATGAATATGGAGACCAAAGAGCTGTTGGTCGCCCGGGCAAAAACCGTGATTCTCGCCACCGGCGGCGCGGGACGGCTCCACTATCAGGGTTTCCCCACCTCCAACCACTACGGCGCCACCGCCGACGGTCTGGTGCTGGCTTATCGGGCAGGCGCCCGGCTGCTGTATCCCGACACCCTGCAGTACCATCCCACCGGTGCCGCCTTCCCGGCGCAGATCTACGGCGCGCTGGTGACGGAAAAAGTGCGCTCCGTGGGCGCCATGCTGGTCAACGCCAACGGCGAGGTGTTCATGAACCCGCTGGAGACCCGTGACGTTTCCGCGGCGGCCATTATCCGGGAATGCTCCGACCGGGGCAACGGCGTTCCCACCCCGGAGGGGCAGGCGGTTTGGCTGGACACCCCAATGATCGAACTGAAGCACGGTGCCGGTACCATTGAGAAGCGGATCCCCGCCATGATGCGGATGTTCGCCAAGCACGGCATCGATATCCGCCGGGAGCCCATTCTGGTGTACCCCACGCTGCACTATCAGAACGGCGGCCTGAAGATTACCGACGACGGGCAGACCGACATCGAGAACCTGTATGCCGCCGGCGAGGTGGTAGGCGGCATTCACGGCCGGAACCGGCTCATGGGCAACAGCCTGCTGGACATCATCGTTTTTGGCCGCAACGCGGGCAGACACGCCTCCGAAAAGGCAAAGCAAACGGAGCCGGGTCGCCTGACGCTGGCACATGTGGATGCCTTCGAAAAGCAGCGTGCCGAAGCCGGTATCACCGACGGCACCGTGTCCCCCAGACTGCTGCCGGATTACACCAGAAAGAAGTAAAAGGAGAGAACCGCCATGGAATTTCTGCCTGAATTATTGGAAACGCTGATGATTGTCAGCTTCGGCATTTCCTGGCCCGTGAATCTGGCAAAAGCCATAAAAAGCCGATCCACCAAGGGCAAGAGCATTCTGTTTGACTTTTTCATTTTGTTCGGTTATATCTGCGGAATCCTGTCCAAAGCCATGACCCATACCTACAATCTGGCGTTCTGGTTCTATTTCCCCAATCTGATTATGGTCACCGCCGATATCGTGCTGTATTATCGCAACCGCGCGCTGGAAAGACGCTGCCCGCAGCAATAAGAATGTTGCTTTCCGGTAGAATTTGTGATATGATAAATTTACCGGATTCTGAAATCGGGAAGGAGATTGCAATATGAATATCAATTACATTCATCCGGCAGATCAGTTGGTTATGTTCATGCAGCGCATCTACGACAAGGGAATGACCACCACCTCCGGCGGCAACCTGTCCATCATGGATGACGACGGAAATATCTGGATTACTCCCGCCAGCGTGGACAAGGGTACTCTGACAAGACACGACATTATTTGCGTCAAGCCCGACGGCACCTGCGTAGGCTCCCACAAGCCGTCCTCCGAGCTGCCCTTCCATGCGGCGGTCTATCGGATGCGTCCGGATCTTCGGGCAGTTCTGCACGCCCATCCGCCGGCACTGGTTTCCTTCTCCATCGTGCGGCAGCTTCCGGATCTGGATCTGCTGCCCTCCGTCCGCAAGGTCTGTCCGGAACTGCGGATCGCGGTGTATGCCGTTCCCGGCAGCGACAAGCTGGGCGAGAACATCGCGGCCTGCTTTGCCGACAACTGCGATATCGCGCTGCTGGAAAACCACGGCGTGTGCATCGGCGCCAAGACCATGTTCGAGGCCTTCCAGAAGTTTGAGACTCTGGAGTACACCGCCAATCTGGAAATCCTGGCAAAGCGGATCGGCAAGGTTCATCGTCTGCCCGCCGAGGCGCTGCGGGTGACGGAGACCACCACCCATCTGAAGATGGATGATTTCATCCCCAACAGCCATTCCTCCGAGGAACTGGCTGCTCGCCGGGATATGATTACCCTGATCCGGCGCTCCTACCGACAGGGACTCTTCACCGCCACCCATGGCACCTATTCCGTCCGGCTGTCCGACGGCAGCTTCCTGATTACGCCCTTCGGAATGGATCGGGCCTATCTGGAGGAGGACAATCTGGTGCGGGTCAAGGCTGGCATGAAGGAGCTGGGCAAGATACCCTCCCGGGCTGTGGGGCTGCATCAGAAGATCTACGAGGCCAATCCGGAGATTCGAGCCATTCTGCTGGCGCATCCCGTTCACGCCATGGCCTTCGCGGTGACCGATACCAAATTCGATCCCAGAACCATTCCCGAAAGCTATATCCTGCTGCGGGATGTGAAGCGCCTGCCATACGGCGAGATCTACACCCAGCAGGAAAAGACCGCCAAAGAGTTTACCGAAGCCTGCCCCGCCGTCATGGTGGACAACGACTGCGTCATTGTCACCGGTGAGAGCCTGCTGAAGGCTTTCGACCGGCTGGAGGTTCTGGAATCCACGGCACATTCCATCATCAACTCCAGCGCCATCGGCAGCATTGTCCATATCACCCAGGAGGAAGTGGAGGATCTGAAGGTGGCCTTCAACCTGAAGGACTGAACCCGAATTCCCATGAGGACAGCGCTTCCAAAAGGAAGCGCTGTCCTTTTTCCCGGCGTAAAGCGGGAATATCTGCGTATCCTAAGATCGGGAGGGAAAAGCGAATGAGCGGATGCGATCATTGCGGCGGAAGCTGCGGTTCCTGCGGCGGCTGCGGCACCCTGGAGCTGAACGGGGGAGAGATCCTCGTCCTGCGGAAGCTGGGGCAGATCCCCTTTCTGCCGGTGGCCAGAAAAGCGGAGGATCCCCGGCCGGTCTATCTGGAGGACGGGGACTGCACGGCGGAGGAATACAGCCTGATTCTGGAGTGCCTGGAAAAGAAGGGACTGATCAGCCTGGATTTTGACACACCCCTGAAGGGCTTCGATCCGGCGGAGTACCGGGCGTATCCCATCCGGGGCAGCTTTGCCCTGACGGCCCGGGGGCAGCGGGTGCTGGAGCTGCTGGAGATTCAGGGCGCGCAATAGGCGAAAACGGCAGGCATCCATTTCGGATGCCTGCCGCTTATATGTAGGAAAACGATCAGATGGTGATGCCGGCCTTGTCAAGAATGGTGGGGACGTTCTTCTCCGCACCGATGGCCATGATGTGGACACCGTCGCACAGATGCTCGTCCCGGATCCGGGCGATCATTTCGGCGGCCATTTCGATGCCGAGCTGCATGGGCAGGCCCTTGACGCCCTTCTCCTTGCCCTCGGCGGCGGCAGCGGCCAGACGGTCGATCATGTGCTGGGGCACATCGATGCCGGGCACGTTCTCGTTCATGTACTTGGCCATACCGGCGGACTTCAGGGGGATGATGCCGGCCATGATGTGGGTCTTGATGCCCATCATGTCCACCATATCCAGGAATTTCTTGAAGGTGTCCAGATCGAAAATACCCTGGGTCTGGATGTACATGGCGCCGCTTTCCACTTTCTGACGCAGCTTGTTGATCTGCAGGAAGATAGGCTCGTAGACGGGAGTGACCGCGGCACCCTTGTAGAACTTGGGAGCGCCGCCTGCCAGCTCATTGCCGCCGCAGTCGCAGCCGGTCTGCTCCATTTTGGTCAGCATTTTCAGAATGCCAACGGAGTCCAGATCGTAGACGGGCTTGGCATCCTGGCAGTCGCCCACGATGGGGTGGTCGCCGGTGAGCGCCAGCATGGTGTCGATGCCGAAGCTGGCGGCGGAGAGAATGTCGCCCATGATGGCCATGCGGTTGCGGTCACGGCCGGTGACCTGCAGGATGGGGTCAATGCCCGCCTGCTTCAGCTTGACGCACAGACCGAGGCCGGAGGCCTTCAGGCTGGCGGACTGCATATCGGTGACGTTGACGGCATGAACCTTGCCCCGCAGAAGCTCAGCGGCTTCCAGAGGCTCGGAAAAATCAAAACCCTTGGGAGGTGCCATTTCGGCGGTGATGCCGAACTTACCGGATTCCAGTGCGTCTCTCAGATTACTCATTACTTCTTCCCCCTCAAGCTGATGGTTCTGGGATAGGACACCTTGGAATAGCCCTTGTCCTCACGGGTCTCGGTCAGCTTTTCCAACTGGCCGGTGGCTTCCAGCCGCTTGTAGATCTTGATCCACGCACAGTCGTTCTCGGGATTGACCTCGCACTTGCCGTTCTTCTGGCCGCCGCAGGGGCCGTTGACCAAGCTCTTGGCACACTGGGTAATGGGGCAGACGGCACCGGTCTGACCCAGCACGCAATCGCCGCAGAGGTGGCAGGCTTCTTCCCACACACCGAAGCGGACGGCTTCACCCAGATACATGGTGTTGTTGGAGGGGTAAACGGGAATGTTGCCGGCGTTTTTGGCGACGCACTGGACGCCGTCGCCGCAGGACATGGTGATGACGCAGTCAGGCTTAGCCGCGACCAGGGGCTTCATTTTGCCGCGGACGCCCAGACTCATGCAGCAGTAGTCCGCCACGGTGGTGGCGACGACCTTTTTGCCGGCTTGTTCCAGAACGGTGGTCAGCTCGGCAATCTGAGCTTCGCCGCCGGTTTGGCAGGCGGTGGCACAGCTTCCGCAGCCGATGATTGCCACAGTTTTGGCATCGCCGACCATTGCCATCACTTCTTCGATGGGTTTCTTTTGAGTAATAATCATGGTGCGCTTCTCCTTCCGGTGTTCTAACGGTGGGATTTGCTGTTTTGTGGGATGACCCCACACATTCCATTTTCCATTATAGCAGATTTGTACAGAAAATCAACTGCCAACTGAGAAAAAACAGGGAGAATTGCTGCCGTGGGGCGCTCAGCTCTGACCGTTTTCGGAGGGGTTGAGGGTTCTGGCACTGGTGCGTCCTTCGGGACGGATTTCGCCCACGGCGGTGAGGGAACGCTTGGTCAGGGTGGGGCCTACAAGCTCATATACCAACACTGCGAACAGCACTACGTTCCGGGCCAGCGCACCATCCGGCAGAGAAGCGGCGGTCAGCGCCATGCCCAGCGCTACGCCGGCCTGAGGGAGCAGGGTGATGCCCAGGTGATCCACAATGGGCTTGGGCTCATGGGTCAGGCGGCAGCTCAGATTGGCACCGCAATATTTACCGGCGGAGCGCGCCAGAATATAGATCACGCCCACGAGAATGGTAACGGGACTGGCCAGAACCTGAAGATCCAGTTCTGCGCCGGAGATAACGAAGAACAGAATGTTCAGCGGCGTAGTCCAGCCGTCCACACGGCTCATCAGCTCTTCGGAGGTGGAGCAGATGTTGCAGAAAATGGTGCCGGTCATCATGCATACCAGCAGCAGGGAAAATCCGCAGTGAACGGGGCCGATTTGAAACTTCATCATGGAAAGACCCACCGTCAGCATTACGAAGGCCACGGAGATGGTCATACGCTTGCTGCGGGAGTGGAAGAACTGCTCCACCCAGTTCAGCAGCCAGCCCATGGCGCTGCCCAGTAGCAGGGACAGCAGAATCTCGATAATGGGCTCCACCACCACGGCCAGAACGCTGACCTGCCCGTTGGAGAGGGCGGTGGCGATACCGAAGGACACGGAGAAAAGCAGCAGACCCACCGCATCGTCGATGGCTACCACCAGCAGCAGGAGCCGGGTCAGGGGGCCGTCGGCCTTGTACTGCCGCACCACCATCAGCGTGGCGGCGGGGGCGGTGGCGGAGGCAATGGCGCCCAGTGTGATGGCGCAGGGCAGGGAAATTATGTGGGGGAAGCACAGGTGCAGCCCGATCAGCACGATGTCCACCAGTACCGTGGTAATGACGGCCTGCAGGATGCCTACGGTGATGGCGGTGGCGCCGGTGGCCTTGAGCTGGCTCAGCCGGAACTCGTTGCCGATGGTGAAGGCGATAAAGCCCAGCGCGGTCTGGGTGACGATGCTCAGAGTCTCCACTTGGGCCAGCGAATTGAAGCCCAGGCCGGGAACCTTGAACGCGCCCAGGCAGAAGGGCCCCAGCAGCAGTCCGGCGATCAGATAAGCCGTAACCGCCGGCAGGTGCAGCAGCTTGGTCAGACGGGAAAGCATCAGTCCGCCGACCAATGCGACGGCAAGACAAATCAGGTAGATTTCCATAGAATTTTCTCCTCTTTTCGGTTGAAAACAATCTCTTTTCGGAAGGTATCATACCACGCCCGTGACCGCTCCGCAAGCGCAAAACACGCCAAATTTTTCCCGGAATCGGCAGGGCATTTGTGCATTTTCGCAAAACGAAAGCCCCACGGATGTGGGGCTTTGCTGTCTGAAAATGTCAGGCTGTACGGCGGGCTTTCCATCGGGGCAGCCAATAGGATTTACCGAACACGATCCCTTCGGCCAGAAGTCCCACCGGTATGGCAGCCAGCACATCCACCGCGGAGTGCTGCTTGATGAACATGGTGGACAGGCAGATCAGAATGACGGCCACCACCACGAACACCTTTCCTCCTGTTGGGGCGGCCTTTTCCTTCAGCCACACCGAAGCGATGCCCAGAGAATAGGCCACGTGAAGGGACGGGCAGACGCCGGTGTTGGTGTCCATCGAATAGAGAAACGCCACGCAGTGGGTCAGGAAATTGTCCCGGGGGAACTCCGCCGGACGCAGATCCTGCCGGCTGGGGAACAGAACGTAGGCAATCATCGCCACAACCTGGGTAATGATGATGTACTTCGACAGATTTTTGAAGCTGTCCACATTGTACAGCAGGAAAATCAGCAGCGACACCACGATCAGCAGATACCATCCCACATAGGGGATCAGAAAAACCTCGCAGAAGGGGATTACGTCGTCCAGCCAGCAGTGGACGACATGGCAGCTTTCCGCCGGAATCAGGTTCTCGGTGAGAAAATACGCGGCAAAATAGGCCACCCAACCAAGCAGGAGCTTCAGATGGGAAAAACGGGGATCGTTGATCCTGGACAAGCGGAACTCTCTGTAATCCACGACGGGCTGTTTCATAGGTTCACCTCTTATGGAATGTTGGTGGGGTAGTTCTTCCTGGGAATGTTGCGGTAGGGCACCACGGTGTGCCGGGGGAGGGACAGGGCCATGCCCGTGATCTCGGTCATCAGATAGTCGCAGATCCGCCGGCGCTCCTCGTCCATGGGGTTCGCGGCGCAGAAGCGGATGGGTTTGCCCAGATACATTTTCTTCAGCCTGGGGGCGATGTACATGGGAACAAAGGAAAGTTCCTTACCGGTTTTCCTGTAGTAGAGCTTGGCTGTGTCGATGAATTTATCCTGAAATTGGGTGATAATGTGGTTGTAAGGTTCCCCGTTTTCCGGGAAGATCACCACGCTGGCGCCTTCTTCCAGACGTTTGACGGTGTTTTTGAAGGTGGAAATGATCCGGGCGTCGTGATAGACGCCGATGGTTTGGGCGTTGTTGAACACGCACACCGACAGGGGCGCGATGAGGTAGGACAGCAGCTTGTAGAAGGGGCGGGTGAATTTGGGCTTTTCCGACCAGAAATCCTGGTAGGCATAAGCGGGCACATCCTTCAGGTGCATCATCTGGCCGGCGCACCAGGTATACCGATTCCCCGGGAAATACAGCTCGCAGGCGATGGGGCCGTTCATCTGGGTGTGGTTGCCCACGATCACGGCGGGCTCCGGCGGCAGATTCTCCGCTCCGACCACTTCGATTTTGGGATAAAACACCTTCACCAGCCATTTGATGACCCGGTAAAGAGGTGCGGATCTTTCGGCACCGCGGCTCATGTCTATGCGTCCTTTCTGGTTTTTCTCATTTTTGCTGCGTGACAAATTGGAACAAAACAGCAACGGTCTGTGAAATACTCAGCCCTTGTAGGTTTTAATGATGTTTTCGGCGATTTCCCGCTTGGAAATCCGCAGATCCATGGCTTGCTTCTCAATGTAGCGGTGGGATTCTTCCTCGGTCATGCCCAGACATTCGATCAGCACCCATTTGGCCCGGTTGACCATCCGGATCTCCTCGATTTTTTTCTCGATGGAGTCCTGCCGCTCTTCCATCCGGCGCAGCCGCTCCCGAATGACCCGCAGTACCCGCAGGTTTTGCGCCACGGACTGCATATTGGTGGGCTTGGAAAGGGTCAGAATCCCTTCGGGAAGCATCTGCTCGGTGATTTCCTCATACACTTCGCTTTTCACCAGCAGCAGAACGGCGGCGCTGCCGCCGCTGCAGGCGTGGATGGCCAGCTTGGTGCCGGCGCCGTCGGGCAGCGGGGCGTTGATGATGACCAGATCCGTTTCCGAGTCCTGCAGCTTTCTCTGGGCCTCCGCCACACTGGGGACAAAGCGGACGGGATAGTAGTCCGTAGGCGGCAGCAGAGGCGCAATGGCGCCGTTGAATTGCTCCGAAGCGGATACGATCAGGACGCTGTAGGTTCTGGCTTGATACACCATGGGCTTCCCTCCTTGGAACTGAGGTTTCCTAGTATGCCACATACATCTGCCGGTAGGGGTTGGCGCTGTCCGGCGTGACCACTGTGTAGGGGCTGTCCAGCAACGCGGCGGCATCGGCGCCGAACAGACGGGCGTATTTGTTCAGATAGGGTTCGATCTCCGCCAGATCCTCCCGGGAAGCCGGGCGGGCGGAAACCTGTTTGGGGAAGAGAATGCTTTCACACTTCGACCGGAGAAACAGCTTGCCGCCGTGCATCCCGGTGCAGGGGAAATTGCTGACGATGGGCTTTCCGTCGGTGTGGAGTCCTAATACCAGAATGATCCCACCGGCCTGATATTCGCCCAGAAAGCTGCCTGCCCGGCCGCCGATGACGATGACCGGAAGCTTGTTTTCATAGGCTTTGACGTGGATGCCGGCGCGGTAGCCCGCGCTGCCTTCCACATAGATTTCTCCGCCCCGCATGGCGTAGCCGGCGGTGTCGCCCACGTCGCCGTGGATGATGATCTCCCCGGCGTTCATGGTGTCGCCCACGGCGTCCTGGGCATTGCCCATGACCTCCACCCGGGCACCGTTCAGGTAGGCTCCCAGAGCGTTGCCGGGAATGCCGGTGACCCGGATGCTCCGGTGATCCATGCCTGCGGCGAGAAACCGCTGGCCGCAGCAGCCGGTGAGAAGGACTTCTCCCTCCTGTTGACGGATCCATTCATTCAGCGCGGCATGATCTATGCCCGCCGCATCCATATGCACCATTCTATCACACCTCCGCGATGATTTCCATAAAAATCTTTGGAAGCTCCGGAGAAATCGTCTGCCGCTGGGCAGCGGACGATATGTTCCGGGGTTCCCTTATTCTCCGGCGGCTTTCAGCCCCAGAATCTCCAGTTCCTTCTCGGTGAGCCCGATGCCCCGGAGCATGAGGCGGTTGCCGCGGAGGGCTTCGATGGAGTTAATTCCCATACCGCCCATCATTTCCTTGATTTCCCGTTTCCACGCGGTCAGCAGATTCACCAGCCGGCGGCTGCCTTCCTGGGGATCCAGCCGTGCCACCAGATCGGGGCGTTGGGTGGCGATGCCCCAGTTGCACCTGCCCGTCTGGCAGGAGCGGCACAGATGGCAGCCCAGCGCCAGCAGGGCGGCGGTACCGATATAGCAGGCGTCGGCGCCCAGAGCGATGGCCTTGACCACGTCGGCAGAGGAGCGGATGCTGCCGCTGACCACCAGAGATACCTGGTTGCGGATGCCCTCGTCCCGCAGCCGCTGATCCACCGCGGCCAGCGCCATTTCGATGGGGATGCCCACATTGTCCCGGATCCGGGTGGGCGCCGCGCCGGTGCCGCCCCGGAAGCCGTCGATGGCGATGATGTCCGCGCCGCTTCGGGCCACGCCGCTGGCAATGGCCGCGATGTTGTGAACGGAGGCAACCTTGACAATGACGGGTTTGCGGTAGCGGGTGGCTTCCTTCAGGGAATACACGAGCTGCCGCAGATCCTCGATGGAATAAATATCGTGGTGGGGGGCGGGGGAGATGGCGTCGGAGCCCTCGGGGATCATCCGGGTGCGGGAAATGTCCGCGCCCACCTTGGTTCCCGGCAGATGGCCGCCGATACCGGGCTTGGCGCCCTGACCCATCTTGATCTCACTGGCGGCGCCGGCGTTCAGATAGCCCTCGTACACGCCGAAGCGGCCGGAGGCCACCTGAACGATGGTATTCTCCCCGTAGGCGTAAAAATCCTCGTGAAGGCCGCCTTCTCCGGTGTTGTAGTAGATGCCCAGCTCCCGGGCGGCTTTGGCCAGGCTTTCGTGGGCGTTGTAGCTGATGGAGCCGTAGCTCATGGCGGAGAACATCACCGGCATGGAAAGCTCAAGCTGAGGCTCCAGATTGTATTCCAGACGGCCGGAGGCGTCCCGCCGGAGATCGGACGGCTTCTTTCCCAGAAACACCCGGGTTTCCATAGGCTCCCGCAGAGGGTCGATGGAGGGGTTGGTGACCTGAGAGGCGTTGATGAGGATCCGGTCCCAGTAGACGGGGAAGGGCTTGGGATTGCCCATAGAGGACAGCAGCACGCCGCCGGTGTTGGCCTGAAGGAAGACCTCTTTGATGGTGCCGGTGTCCCAGTTGGCGTTCTCCCGGAAAACACAGCCGGATTTGACGATCTTCAGCGACCGGGTGGGGCAGACGGATACGCACCGCTGGCAGTTGACGCATTTGGTTTCGTCGATGAGGAGCCTGCCGCTTTTTTCGTCGAAGCTGTGGACACCGTTGGCGCACTCCCGGACGCAGATCCGGCAGCCGATACAGCGCGCCTCATTGCGGATGACTTCGAATTCGGGGTAAATGAATCCGATTCCCATTAGTACATACCTTCTTTCACCCGGACAATCACCGGTTCACCGCCGGCGGGAGCCCAGATCCGATCCGGCTCCGGTTCCATGACCCGGATGGCGGCTTCTTCGCTGGCAATGTAAACCCGGTCGCCCTTTTCGCCCACCACCATGCTGCGCAGCTTCAGCCGGTCGTTGAGGGCCATCAGACCGCCTTCAAAGCCCAGAATGATGGAGAAGGGCCCGGTAATCAGCAGGCTGGGGAAAACGGTGCGCAGATAGCTCAGACGCTCCCGCTCCTCCGGTGCCTTCCGGTCGATGGTGTCCCAGAAGGGAGCCGCAATGACGTTGGCCAGCTCCTCGGGGCGGAGCCCCTGCTTGCGCAGCAGGAAGTCGGCGATATAGGCGATGACCTCCGTGTCGGTCTGCAGGGTGCATTTGTAGCCGAACATTTCGATATAGCGGCGGTTGGCATCGTAGGAGGAGATTTCTCCGTTATGTACGATGGTGTAGTCCAGCAGGGCAAAGGGATGGGCGCCGCCCCACCAGCCCGGGGTATTGGTGGGATACCGCCCGTGGGCGGTCCAGCAGTAGGCTTCGTATTCCTCCAGCCGATAGAACCGGCCCACATCCTCCGGGTAGCCTACGGCTTTGAAAACGCCCATGTTTTTTCCGCTGGAAAAGACGTAGGAGCCGGACAGATCGGTGTTGATTTTCATGACCACCCGGGCGATGAACTCCCGCTCGTCCACCTGCATACTGGAAAGCACGGAGCGAAGCGGCGTGACGAAATACCGCCAGATCAGCGGCTCGTCCACAATCTCGGGAATGGTTCGGGTGGGAATGGTCTCGGAGCGCACGATTTCCAGAGTGGATCGCAGGTAGCTTTCGCAGCGGACGCGGCTTTCCTCGTCGGTGAAGAAAATGTGCAGCGCGAAGAAATCCTGATACTCGGGATAAATTCCGTAGCCGGCGAAGCCTCCGCCCAGACCGTTGGAGCGATCGTGCATGGGTTTCATGCTCTCTATAATGGTTTTGCCGGTCATCCGTTCACCGCCGGTGGAAATCACCGCGGAGATCGCACAGCCGGAAGGAATGCGGATTTGACCTTCGTACAGCTTCACAGAAATCAATCCCTTCAAAATGGAAAAAAGACGGTGTTTCCGGAGGAAAGGCGTACCTTTTTACGCAGGAACATCGTCCATTTCCTTATTATACTCTTGGGGTGCTTATGGGACAATCTCGCAATTTAGCAGAAAAATAGGGAAGAATGGGTTCGACGGTTTTTACAATCTGACAGTTGACTTTTTGTGAGCATTGCTGTATAGTATTCCTGTCATGAGACACTGGCGTCTCGGAGGGAAATCCTCTGGGGGCAGTGTCTCTCTTTTTATTTCCTTTAGGGGTGATTATCCATGAAAAACGTACCGGAATTTTTCGCCTGCCGTGTGTTTGATGACCGCATCATGAAAGCACGGCTCTCCTCCGACGTGTACAGAACCCTCAAACAGACCATCGACGGCGGCAAGAAGCTGGATCTGTCCGTTGCCAACGCTGTGGCCACCGCCATGCGGGATTGGGCCGTGGAAAACGGCGCCACCCATTATACCCACTGGTTCCAGCCGCTCACCGGCATTACCGCCGAGAAGCACGACAGCTTTATTACGCCTGCCCCCGACGGCCGGGTCATCATGGAGTTCTCCGGCAAGGAACTGATAAAGGGTGAACCGGACGCCTCCTCCTTCCCCTCCGGCGGCCTGCGCGCCACCTTCGAGGCCAGGGGCTATACCGCCTGGGATCCCACCAGCTACGCCTTCATCAAGGGAAAAACCCTCTGCATCCCCACCGCCTTCTGCTCCTACGGCGGCGAGGCTTTGGATAAAAAAACGCCCCTGCTTCGTTCCATGGAAGCACTGAACCGCCAGGCTCTGCGTGTGCTGAAGCTTTTCGGCAACGAGGATGTCCGCCGTGTCACCACCTCCGTCGGCCCCGAGCAGGAGTATTTTCTTGTGGATCGGGCCATGTTCGAGCAGCGCCCGGATCTGGTCTACACCGGCCGCACCCTCTTCGGCGCCAAGCCGCCCAAGGGTCAGGAGCTGGACGATCATTACTTCGGCACCATCAAGCCCCGGGTGGCAGCCTACATGGAAGATCTGAACGAGGAACTGTGGAAGCTGGGTATCCTGGCCAAAACCGAGCATAACGAGGTGGCCCCTGCCCAGCATGAGCTGGCGCCCATCTACACCACCACCAATATCGCCACCGATCACAACCAGCTCACCATGGAGCTGATGCAGACGGTGGCCGCCCGCCACGGCCTGGTATGCCTGCTCCACGAGAAGCCCTTTGCCGGCGTCAACGGCAGCGGCAAGCACAACAACTGGTCCATCTCCACGGACACCGGCGTGAACCTCCTGTCTCCCGGCGAGACGCCCTACGAAAATGCCCAGTTCCTGCTGTTCCTGACGGCCGTCATTCAGGCTGTGGATGAGTATCAGGGGCTGCTGAGAGCCTCCGTGGCCACCGCCGGCAACGACCACCGGCTGGGTGCCAACGAAGCGCCTCCCGCGGTGATCTCCATTTTCCTGGGCGACGAGCTGACCGCCGTGCTGGACGCCATCGAAAACGATCTGCCTTACAACGGCGGCGAGAAGCAGAAGCTGAGACTGGGCGCCGACGTGCTGCCCCGGTTCGTTCGGGATTCCACCGACCGCAACCGTACTTCTCCATTCGCCTTCACCGGCAATAAGTTCGAGTTCCGGATGCTGGGCTCCAGCAATTCCATTGCCTGTGCCAACATCATGCTCAACACGGCTGTGGCAGAATCCCTGCGGCAGTTCGCCGACCGGCTGGAGGCCGCGGAGGACTTCCGGGGCGCTCTGCATGATCTGCTCCGGGAAACCATCACCGCCCACAAGCGGATCATCTTCAACGGCAACGGCTACGACGACGCCTGGATCCGGGAAGCCACCGAGAAGCGGGGACTGCTGAACCTGCGCACCACGCCGGACGCCATGGCGACGCTGCTGGAGCAGAAGAACATGGATCTGCTGATGTCGCACAAGGTTATGAACGAGGCGGAGATCCGCTCCCGCCACGAGATCATGCTGGAAAACTACTGCAAGACGGTGCTGATCGAGGCGCGCACCATGGTGGACATGGTCAAGAAGCAGATTCTGCCGGCGGTGGAAGCCTATACTGCCGACGTATCCTCCGCGGCTATTGCAAAGAAGAATCTGTGTACCGGACTGAGCTGTGCCTACGAGAAAAAGATCGTGCAGAAGCTCTCTACGCTCACCGATCAGATCGCCAACTACTCCGAGGAGCTGGAATCCGCCATCGTGCGGGTCAGCGGGATCGGAGACACCCGCCAGCAGGCCAACGCCATCCGGGATCTGCTGCTGACCAAGATGAACCAGCTCCGGGCCGTTGCCGACGAGGCGGAGACGGTAACCGCAGAGAAATACTGGCCGTTCCCCACCTACGGAAAGCTTCTGTTTGGTGTGAAATAACGAGAGGAGATACAAAGGAACATGGAAAAGCTGCAGCAACTGTATGAAGGAAAAGCCAAGAAGGTATTCGCCACCGACGACCCCGAACTGCTCATCGTGGACTACAAGGACGACGCCACCGCGTTTAACGGACTGAAAAAGGGCACCATCGTGGGCAAGGGCGTAATCAACAACCAGATGAGCAACCGCCTGATGCAGCGCATCGAAAAAGCCGGCATCCCCACGCATTACGTCCGGGAGCTGAGCCAGCGTGAGACGCTGGTCAAGCGTGTCTCCATCGTACCGCTGGAGGTCATCATCCGCAATATCGCCGCCGGCTCCTTCTCCAAGCGCTACGGCGTGGAAGAGGGCGTCGTGTTCGACAGCCCCACCATCGAGTTCTCCTATAAAAACGACGCGCTGGGCGATCCGCTGTGCAACGCCTATCACGCCATGGCTCTGCATCTGGCCACGGAAGCGGAGATCGAGACCATCAAGCGCTACGCCTTCCGGATCAACGAGATCCTCCGGGAATTCTGGGCCGGCTGCGGCGTGACGCTGGTGGACTTCAAGCTGGAGTTCGGCCGCCTGTCCGACGGAACCGTGGTTCTGGCCGACGAGATCAGCCCGGACACCTGCCGGCTCTGGGATTCCAAAACCCATGAAAAGCTGGATAAAGATCGCTTCCGCCGGGATCTGGGCGGCGTGGAGGACGCCTACGCCGAGATCATGCACAGACTGGTAGCACATGATGAACTGTAACCGGGTCATTCGCAAAGAACACCACATTCATGAAGAGTGTGGTGTCTTTGGCGTTTTTTCGGACAATCGGACGGACGTGGCATCCCTGGCATATTACGGCCTTTTTGCCCTCCAGCACCGGGGTCAGGAGAGTGCCGGCATCGTGGTCAACGACGACGGCGTGTTCAATGCCTACTGCGATGTGGGGCTGGTGAACGATGTATTTTCCGGTAACCGGCTGGAAAAGCTGGGAATGGGAAACATTGTGGTGGGACACGTCCGCTATGCCACCACCGGCGCGGACAGCAAGCGAAACGCTCAGCCGCTGGTCATCAACCACCACAAGGGACAAATGGCGCTGGCGCATAACGGCAACCTGACCAACTCCTCGGAGCTTCGCGGTGAGCTGGAGGAGCGGGGCTCCATTTTCCACACCACCACGGACTCCGAGGCCATCGCCTATATCCTGGTACAGGAGCGGCTGCGCTGCTCCAGTATCGAGTCCGCCGTCCGGGCGGCCATGGATCGGCTGGAGGGTGCCTATTCGCTGGTGATTGCCTCTCCCACCAAGCTCATCGCCGTCCGGGATCCCCATGGTTTCCGACCGCTGTGCATGGGAAGGCGGAGTGACGGTGCCATTGTGTTCGCGTCGGAAACCTGCGCGTTGGACGCGGTGGGAGCCGTATTTGAGCGGGATGTCCAACCCGGTGAGATTGTCACCGTCAGCCCTCAGGGTATCCAAAGCGACACCAGTCACTGCGGAAAAGTCCCCAAAACCCTCTGCGTGTTTGAACACATCTACTTCGCCCGGCCGGATTCCGTCATCGACGGTGCCGGCGTCAGCGATGCCCGGCAGAGAGCCGGCGCGTTCCTGGCGCAGGAGCATCCGGTGGAGGCGGACGTGGTCATCGGCGTGCCGGATTCCGGCTTGGACGCGGCACTGGGCTATGCCAGGGAATCGGGCATTCCCTACGAAATCGGCTTTACCAAGAATAAATATATCGGGCGAACCTTCATCGCGCCGGATCAGAGCCTGCGGGAGGCTGGCGTCAACATCAAGCTCAATCCCATCCGCAGCGTCGTGGCGGGAAAACGGGTGATCCTCATCGACGACTCCATCGTCCGGGGAACCACCTGCCGCCGAACCATCGGTATGCTCCGGGATGCGGGAGCAAAGGAAATCCATATGCGCGTCAGCGCGCCGGCCTTCGTGGCGCCCTGCTTCTACGGCACGGACATCGACAGCGCCGAGCATCTGATCGCCAACCACCACAGCGTAGAGGAGATCGCCCGGATCATCGGTGTGGACTCTCTGGGCTACCTGAGCCGTGAGCACGTGGTGCAGCTCACCGGCAATGACACCGGCTTCTGCACCGCCTGTTTTGGGGGAGAATACCCCACCAAAATCCCGGATGTGGGTGAGAAAAACCGTTTCGAACGAAAAATACATGAAAAAGACTTGGAGGAAACAAAATGCCAAACTGTGCGATTGTAGGAATCAACTGGGGCGACGAGGGAAAAGGCCGGATGGTGGATCTGCTGACGCAGCATTACGATGTGGTGGTGCGTTATCAGGGCGGCGGCAACGCCGGCCATACGGTGGTGAATGAGCGCGGCAAATTTGCCCTGCATCTGCTGCCTTCCGGTATTTTCCGGGAGAACACCGTGAACATTCTGGGCAACGGCGTGGCGCTGGACTGCGAGAGCCTGTGGAACGAGATGCAGGACGTGATCGCCAAGGGCGTATCCATCACGCCGGACAATCTGAAGATCAGCGACCGGGCTTCCTTGCTGCTGCCGTGGCACCGGGATCTGGATGGTCTGGAGGAAGCCAGACTCAAGGACAAGAAGTTCGGCTCCACCCGTCAGGGCATCGCGCCTTTCTATTCCGACAAGTATCAGAAGAAAACCGTTCTGGCGGCGGAGCTGCTGTATCCGGAGCATCTGGAAGCCCACCTGAAGGACCTGCTGGAGTGGAAGAACCTGACGCTGACCCGGGTCTACGGTGCGGAAGGGTACACGCTGGAGCAGCTTCTGGACTGGTTCCATACCTACGCCGACCGGATCAAGCCCTTCATCTGCGACACCGGTGCTTATCTGCGGGATGCCCAGGCCGAGGGCAAGAGCATCCTGTTTGAGGCGCAGCTGGGCGCTCTGCGGGATCTGGACTACGGCATCTACCCCTACACCACCTCCTCCAACGCCATCGCCGCCTACGCTCCGGTGGGCTCCGGCCTGCCCAACGCCAAGCTGGACGAGGTGATCGGCGTGGTGAAGGCCTATTCCTCCTGCGTGGGCGAGGGCCCCTTCACCTGCGAGTGGTTCGGTGAGGAAGCGGAAAAGCTCCGGGAAGCCGGCGGAGAATACGGCGCCAAAACCGGCCGTCCCCGCCGGGTGGGCCCCATCGATCTGGTAGCCACCCGCTACGGCGTCCGGACCCAAGGCGCCACCGCCGTTGCCCTGACCAAGCTGGACATCCTGAGTTATATGGACACGATTCCGGTCTGCGCCCGGTATGAGCTGAATGGCGAGATCACCGATGAATTCCCCAATCCGGTGGTTCTGGCGGATGCCAAGCCCATAACGGAGACGCTTCCCGGCTGGGGCTGCGACATTTCCGGCATCCGCCGCTGGGAGGATCTGCCTGCCGAGGCTCGGGCGTATGTGGAGTATGTTGAGGAAAAGATCGGCTGCCATATCCGCTACGTTTCCGTAGGCCCGGAGCGGGACAGCATCATTATTCGATAAGGAGAGAGATCATGTACGACCGCTACGAATCCCCCCTGTCCTCCCGCTACGCATCCGATGAAATGCTGCACCTGTTCTCCGCCGAGACCCGCATTCGCACATGGCGGAAGCTGTGGGTGGCGCTGGCCAGAGCCGAACGGGAGCTGGGACTGCCCATCACGGAGGAGCAGGTTCGGGAATTGGAGGAAAACGTATCCAATATCGACTTCGAGCTGGCCGCACGGCGGGAAAAGGAAGTCCGCCATGATGTGATGGCCCACGTTTACGCCTATGGCGCGGCGGCACCCTCCGCCGCCGGTATCATCCATCTGGGCGCCACCAGCTGCTATGTCACCGACAACGCGGATCTGATCCTGTACCGGGACGCCCTGCGGCATCTGCGGCGGGAACTGGTGTCCGTCATGAAAAATCTGGCGGATTTCGCCCTGCGGTATCGGGAGCTGCCCACCCTGGGCTATACCCACTATCAGCCGGCGCAGCTGGTGACCGTAGGCAAGCGGGCGTCGCTGTGGCTGCAGGATTTCCATTCCGATCTGCAGGAGCTGGATCAGGTGCTCGACGGCATGAAATTCCTGGGCTGCCGGGGCACCACCGGAACCGAGGCCAGCTTTCTGGAGCTGTTCGACGGCGACGGCGGCAAGATCGACGAACTGAACCGGAAGCTCTGCGACGCCTTCGGTTTCGCGGAATGCTTCGACGTATGCGGCCAGACCTATCCCCGGAAGGCGGACAGCCGGATTCTGAACTGTCTGTCCTCCATTGCCCAGAGCGCTTACCGCATGGCCCAGGACATCCGGCTGCTGCAGCACGACCGGCAGTTGGAGGAGCCCTTTGAGAAGAATCAGATCGGTTCCTCGGCCATGGCCTACAAGCGCAATCCCATGCGCAGCGAGCGGATCTGCTCTCTGTCCCGGTACCTGATGGCGGATGCCATGAACGCGCCGATGACAGCCTCTGCCCAGTGGCTGGAGCGGACGCTGGACGATTCCGCCAACCGCCGGATTTCCCTGCCGGAGGGCTTCCTCTGCGCCGACGCGATCCTGCGTCTGTGCCGGAACGTCACCGACGGGCTCCATGTCAACGAGAAAATCGTGGCCCGAACCGTCAACGAGTATCTGCCCTTCATTGCCACGGAAAATCTGCTGATGGAGGGCGTGAAGCGGGGCGGAGACCGTCAGCAGCTCCACGAAATCATCCGTCAGTGCTCCATGGAGGCCACCGCCCGGATGAAGAACGGCGAGGACTGCGATCTGCTGCGGCGTCTTGCCGCCCACCCGGAGTTCCCCGTTTCCGAGGAGGACATGACCCGGCTCCTGAAGCCGGAGAAGTATATTGGCCGCTGCGCTCTGCAGGTGCAGCGTTATGTGGAAAAGCTGCAGCCCCTTTTCGAGGACGCGGCGGACACGGCAGCGGAAATCGAGGTGTGATATGGAGAAAATTCTGGTTCTGGATTTCGGCGGACAGTACAATCAGCTTATCGCCCGGCGGGTGCGGGAAAATCATGTGTACGCCGAGGTAAAACCCTACAACAAAATCACCCCGGAGGAAATCCGTGCCGAAGGCTACGCCGGCATCATTTTCACCGGCGGCCCCAACAGCGTCTACGATCCGGCGTCTCCCCACTACGACCCGGCCATTCTGGAGCTGGGGATTCCCGTGCTGGGCATCTGCTACGGCCATCAGTTGATGAGCTGGATGGCCGGCGGCGAGATCCGCAGCGCCGGCGCCATCAGCGAGTACGGTAAAATCAGCCTCACCGTGGAGGAAAGCCCCCTGTTTGCGGAGATTCCCCGGGAGAGCAACTGCTGGATGAGCCATACCGACTTTGTCAGTGCCGTTCCGGCGGGCTTTACCGTCATTGCCCACACCGAAAGCTGCCCCTGCGCCGCCATGAGCGACGAGAGCCGGCGGCTCTACGGCGTCCAGTTCCATCCGGAGGTGACCCACACCCAGTTTGGCGGGCAGATCCTCAGCAATTTCCTGTTCCGGGTCTGCGGCTGCCGGGGAGACTGGAAGATGGATAGCTTCGTGTCCGCTTCGGTGCGGAAATACTCCGCGGAACTGGCCGGAAAGAAGGTGCTGTGCGCCTTGTCCGGGGGTGTGGATTCCTCCGTGGCGGCGGTGCTGCTGCACAAGGCCGTGGGAGATAATCTGACCTGCGTGTTCGTGGATCACGGAATGCTGCGCAAGGACGAGGGCGATCTGGTGGAGCGCACCTTCCGGGAAAAATTCGACATGAAAATCATCCGTGTCAATGCCCAGCAGCGGTTCCTCGCCAAGCTGGCGGGGGTCAAGGAGCCCGAGCGGAAGCGGAAGATCATCGGCGAGGAATTCATCCGGGTCTTCGAGGAGGAAGCCAAAAAGATCGGCAAGGTGGATGTGCTGGTGCAGGGCACCATCTATCCCGATGTGATAGAGTCCGGCGCCGGCGATGCCTCCGTCATCAAGAGCCACCACAACGTGGGCGGCCTGCCCGACGTGGTGGATTTCGACGAGATTGTGGAACCTCTGCGGTACCTGTTTAAGGACGAGGTGCGGCAGGCCGGTCTGGAGCTGGGAATTCCCGGTGAGCTGGTCTGGCGGCAGCCCTTCCCTGGGCCGGGTCTTGCCATCCGGGTGCTGGGGGACCTGACTTGGGACAAGCTGGAAACCCTGCGGGAGGCGGACGCCATTTTCCGGGAGGAAATGGCCGCTCAGGGCCTGACCCGGGCGGCGGATCAGTATTTCGCGGTGCTGACAGACAGCCGCAGTGTGGGTGTCATGGGCGATGCCAGAACCTACGGCTGCACCGTGGTGCTGCGGGCGGTGACCACCGACGACTTTATGACGGCGGATTGGGCCAGACTGCCCTATGAACTGCTGGCCAAGGTCAGCAGCCGCATTACCAATGAGGTGCACGGAATCAGCCGTGTGGTCTACGACATCACCTCGAAACCCCCCGCAACGGTGGAATGGGAGTGAGCAGGATGACGAAATATATTTTCGTGACCGGCGGCGTGGTGTCCGGCTTGGGCAAGGGCATCACCGCCGCCTCCCTGGGACGTCTGCTGAAGGCCAGAGGTCTGAAGGTAGCCGCCCAGAAGCTGGATCCTTATATCAATGTGGATCCGGGCACCATGAGCCCCTATCAGCATGGCGAGGTCTATGTGACCGAGGACGGCGCGGAGACCGATCTGGATCTGGGCCATTACGAGCGCTTTATTGATGAGGATCTGAACAAATATTCCAACCTTACCACAGGCAAGGTCTACTGGAACGTGCTGAACAAGGAGCGCCGGGGCGAATATCTGGGCTCCACCGTCCAGGTGATTCCCCATGTAACCAATGAGATCAAGGATTTTGTCTACCGGGTCGGCAAGCAGACCGACGCCGACGTAGTCATCACGGAGATCGGCGGCACCATCGGCGACATCGAGTCCCAGCCTTTCCTGGAAGCGGTGCGGCAGATTTCGCTGGAAGTGGGCAGGGAAAACAGCCTGTTCATCCATGTGACGCTGGTGCCCTTCCTCCGGGGCTCAGACGAGCATAAGTCCAAGCCCACCCAGCACTCCGTCAAGGAGCTGCAGGGCATGGGTATCAATCCCAACATCATTGTCCTGCGCTGCGACGAACCGCTGGAAGATTCCATTTTCCAGAAGATCAGCCTGTTCTGCAACGTAAAACCCGACTGCGTCATCGAGAACATCACACTGCCCAACCTGTACGAGGCACCGCTGATGCTGGAAGCCTCCCGTTTCTCCGGCGTGGTCTGCCGGGAGCTGGGCATCGACGCTCCGGAGCCCGACCTCGGCGAGTGGCGCCGGCTGGTGGATCGGATCAAAAACCGCTGCCGCCGGGTTCGCATCGGCCTGGTGGGCAAATATGTGCAGCTTCACGATGCCTACCTGTCCGTGGCCGAGGCGCTGCGCCATGCCGGCTATCAGCTGGATGCCCATGTGGACATCCAGTGGATTGATTCGGAGATCCTGACCCCGGCCACCTGCCGGGAGTCCCTGGCCGATCTGGACGGTATCATTGTTCCCGGAGGTTTCGGCGACCGGGGCATCGAGGGCATGATTCTGGCGGCGAAATACGCCCGGGAGGAGTGCGTTCCCTATTTCGGCATCTGCCTCGGAATGCAGATCGCGGTTATCGAGTTTGCCCGAAACGCGGCGGGAATTTCCAATGCCAACTCCGGTGAGTTCGCGCCGGACTGCCCCCACAAGGTCATCGACTTCATGCCCGGCCAGAGCGACGAGATCAACAAGGGCGGCACCCTCCGCCTGGGCAGCTATCCCTGCGTGGTATCGGAGGGGACAACCATGTACCGCTGCTATGGGGATACCCTGATCCACGAGCGCCACCGCCACCGTTACGAGTTCAACAACCACTACCGGGATGCCCTGACGGAGGCGGGACTGACCCTCAGCGGCCTGTCCCCCGACGGGAGACTGGTGGAGACCGTGGAGCTGTCCGGCAGACCCTTCCATGTGGGCGTCCAGTTCCACCCGGAGTTCAAGAGCCGACCTAATAAGCCCCATCCGCTGTTCGTTGGCTTTGTAGCCGCCTCGCTGGATTTCGGCAAAAATCGGTAAACGCGAAACGGCAGGTGCGTGTGATGACGAATCGAGAGTACGACAAGAAGATCATTCTGGAGGACGGAACCGAGTTCTACGGCTATGGCTTCGGCGCCGACCGGAATGTGATGGCGGAACTGGTGTTCAACACCTCCATGGTGGGCTATCAGGAGATCCTGTCCGACCCTTCCTATACGGGTCAGGCCGTTGTGATGACTTACCCGCTGATCGGCAACTACGGAATGTGCGATGACGACTACGAGACGGATCGGCCGGGCATCAGCGCCATGATCGTCCGGAAATACAATGACCGACCCTCCAATTTCCGCAGTACCAGGACATTGGAGCAGGTGATGCAGGCATTCGGAATCGTGGGGCTGGCCGGCGTCGACACCAGAAAGCTAACCCGACACATCCGGGACAGGGGAACCTGCAAAGTGCTCATTACCGACGCGGATTTCCCAAATCTGGCCGGTTTCGCCAAGCTGCGCACCAATGAGCTGCCGCGGGATGTGGTGGCCCGGGCCAGTACCGGGACCACGCGGGAATATCCCGTCCCCGACGGGAAATTTCATGTGGTTGCGGTGGACTGCGGCATCAAGCGCAATATCCTGCGCTGCCTCAATGCCCAGGGCTGCAGCGTCACGGTGGTTCCGTGGAATACCGACCTGAAAACGGTGGAGTCGCTCCGCCCCGACGGCGTATTTATTTCCAACGGCCCCGGAGATCCCACAGATGTACCGCCGGCCATTGAACTGGTGCGCTCCCTGCGGGGGAGGGTACCCATCTTCGGAATCTGCCTCGGTCATCAGATCATCGCCCTGAGCTACGGCGCCAAAACCTACAAGCTGAAGTTCGGCCACCGGGGCGGCAATCACCCCGTCCGCAATCTGCTGACCGGGAAGGTCGAAATTACCTCTCAGAACCACTCCTACGCCGTAGACGCGGACAGCCTGAAGGACACGCCCCTCACCGCCACCCATGTCAATCTGCTGGACGGCACCGTGGAAGGGATGCGCTGCGAAAAAGACCGGGTCTTTTCCGTACAGTATCACCCGGAGAGCGCGCCGGGGCCTCAGGACAGCGGCTATCTGTTTGGGGAATTCATTCGGATGATGGAGGAAGCAAAGCATGCCGAAGCGAACTGATTTGAAGAAAATTCTGGTCATCGGCTCAGGCCCCATCGTCATCGGCCAGGCGGCGGAATTCGACTATGCCGGCACCCAGGCGTGCCTGGCGCTGAAGGAGGAGGGCTACGAGGTCATCCTGTGCAACTCCAACCCGGCCACCATCATGACCGACCCTGCCATCGCGGACAAGGTGTATTTGGAACCCCTGACGCTGGAATATATTGCCAAAATCATCCGCTACGAGCGGCCGGACGCCATCATTCCCGGCATCGGCGGTCAAACCGGACTGAATCTCGCCATGCAGCTTGAGAAAAAGGGCGTTCTGAGAGAATGCCGGGTGGAGCTGTTGGGCACCCCCAGCGAATCCATCGCTCAGGCGGAGGATCGGGAACGGTTCAAGGAGCTGTGCCAGCAGTTGGGAGAGCCGGTGCTGCCCTCCGAGGAGACGAATACCGTGGAGGAGGGTCTGGCGGCGGCGGAACGGATCGGCTATCCCGTGGTTCTGCGCCCAGCGTTCACGTTGGGCGGTACCGGCGGAGGCTTTGCCGACGACCCGGAGGAATGCAGGGAGATCCTGAAAAACGCCCTGGTGCTTTCTCCGGTGGGTCAGGTGCTGGTGGAGAAGAGCATCCGGGGCTATAAGGAAATCGAATACGAGGTCATGCGGGACGCCAATGATACCGCTATCGCCATCTGCAATATGGAGAATGTGGATCCCGTGGGCATCCATACCGGCGATTCCATCGTGGTCTGCCCCTCCCAGACCCTGACCAACAAGGAGTATCAGATGCTCCGGGACAGCGCGCTGAAGCTGATCCGGGCGCTGAAGATTCAGGGCGGCTGCAATGTTCAGTTCGCATTGGATCCCCAATCCTTCCAATATTACCTCATCGAGGTCAATCCCAGAGTGTCCCGTTCCTCGGCGCTGGCCTCCAAAGCCAGCGGATATCCCATTGCCCGGGTGTCCGCCAAAATCTGCGTGGGGATGACGCTGGATGAGATCCGGCTTGCCAATACCCCCGCGTCCTTCGAACCGGCGCTGGACTATGTGGTGACCAAGATGCCCCGGTTCCCCTTCGACAAGTTCTCGGACGCCAACAATCGTTTGGGTACCCAGATGAAGGCTACCGGCGAGACCATGAGCGTAGGCAGAACCATCGAGGAGAGCCTGCTGAAGGGCATCCGGTCGCTGGAAACCGGCGTGTATCACCTGCATATGAAGAAGTTCGATTCCTGGGAGCGGGATGAGCTGATGTCCTACATCCGGATAGGAACCGACGACCGGATCTATGCCATTGCCCAGCTTCTGCGGCTGGGAATCGGTGTTACTCCCATTGCCGAGGCAAGCGGCATCGACGCACTGTTTGTGCGGAAGCTGCGCAATATCGTCCGCATGGAGCAGACGCTGAAGAACGCGCCCAATGACCGCGCCGCACTGTTTCAGGCAAAGAAAATGGGCTTCTCCGACAGAGCCGTTGCCGACTTGTGGGGCGTTTCGGAACGGGAGATCACCCGGCTCCGGCTGGAAAAGCATATTCAGCCGGGGTTCCGGATGATTGACTCCTGCGCCGGCGAATTCGACAGCTATATTCCGTATTTTTATTCCACTTACGAAAGCGAAAACGAATCGGTAGTCTCCGATCGGAAAAAGATCATCGTGCTGGGCTCCGGGCCTATCCGGATCGGGCAGGGCGTGGAATTTGACTATTCCACCGTCCACGCCATCCAGACCATCCGCAGCGCGGGCTATGAGGCCATCATCATCAACAACAACCCGGAGACCGTCTCCACGGACTACACCACCTCCGACAAGCTGTATTTTGAGCCGCTTACGGTGGAGGATGTGATGAACATTGTCACGCTGGAGCAGCCCGACGGCGTCATCGCCTCTCTGGGCGGCCAGACGGCCATCAATCTGGCCCAGCCCCTGACGGAGCTGGGGGTTCGGATCATCGGCACGGACTGCACGGCCATCGAGAAGGCGGAAAACCGGGACGCCTTTGAAAATCTGCTTCTGGAGCTGGGCATTCCCCAACCCAGAGGCAAAGCGGTCACCCGGATCGAGGACGGCGTGGCCACCGCCAACGAGATCGGCTACCCGGTGCTGGTGCGTCCCAGCTTTGTCCTGGGCGGCAGAGCCATGCAGATTGTGGCCAACGAGGAGCAGCTCCGGCACTACCTCCAGACCGCCGTGGAGATCGACGCGGACAAGCCGGTGCTGGTGGATAAGTATATCCGGGGCAAAGAGGTGGAGGTTGACGCCATCTGCGACGGCACCGCCGTGTTCGTTCCCGGCATCATGGAGCTGGTGGAGCGCACCGGCGTCCATTCCGGTGATTCCATCAGCGTGTATCCTTCCTTCAGCATTTCCAACCGGGTCAAGGGTACCATCCTGACCTATACGAAGATGCTGGGACTGGCCATCGGCATCGTGGGACTGTTCAACATCCAGTTCATTGTGGATGCCGAGGAGAATGTGTATATCATCGAGGTGAACCCCCGTTCCTCCCGGACGGTGCCGTTCCTGTCCAAGGCTACAGGGTATCCGCTGGCGGACATTGCCACGCTGGTGATCCTGGGGAACAGCCTGAAGCAGCAGGGAATCTGCGACATTTACCCGGAGGAGAAAAAGCGCTGGTATGTCAAGGCACCGGCCTTTTCCTTCAGCAAGCTCCGGGGGCTGGATGCCTATCTGTCGCCGGAGATGAAGTCCACCGGCGAGGCCATCGGCTACGACTGGACACTGAACCGGGCTCTTTACAAGGCACTGCAGGCTTCGGGCGTCAAGCTCCAGAACTACGGCACCGTACTGGCAACCATCTCCGATGAGGACAAGGAGGAGGCGCTGCCTCTGATCCGCCGGTTCTATCAACTGGGCTTCAACATCGAGGCCACGGAAGGTACCGCCCGGTTCCTGCGGCAGCACGGCATCAAGACCCGGGTCAAGCCCAAGGTGGACGACCAAAATACGGATATTCTGGATGCCATCCGGCAGGGCTATGTGACCTATGTCATCAATACCATGGATGTCCGCTTCGAGAACAGCCAGTCCGGCTCCAGCCGGATCCGACGCTGCGCGGTGGAAAACGGCGTGACCATGCTCACCGCGCTGGATACGGTGCGGGTGCTGCTGGACGTGCTGGAGGAGATCACCATCGGCATCTCCACCATCGACGGCTGAACGGAAACAGGGAAGAAAACCGGGGTGCCGCTATGAAGCGGCACCCCGGTTGCTGTGCGGTTGGGTATTTACTGCCGCGAATCATGACTGCGGCGCATCCCGATCCTCCAAAGCCGCGCGAACCGCCGCAATGACAAAATCCGAGAAGGTGCAGTCTTTCCCTGAAGATTGTGGGCTTCTTCAGCACCCAGAAGCAGAAGAATGGGGCACCGGCCGATAATCCCACCGGCAGCGATCCCGGAACAGCGCTTCCCGAAGTGCCCGATATGATTACCAAGAAAAATGTGGAGGAAGCGACGGCGAATCAGCTCCGCCCTCCCGATGGCACCGATTCCGAAACCGTTTGATACATATCCCCCTCTCGGATTCCCCGGGGAGGGGGTATTTTTTGATAAAAATATCCCTCCCGGAAATCCCGGGAGGGAAACTATCTTGCCACAGTGATCCGAATGAACCCAGATGTGACAACAACTGTTGGTACGCCGGAAGGGACTCGAACCCCCAACCCTCGGAACCGGAATCCGATGCTCTATCCATTGAGCCACCGGCGCATTTCCTGACAGCCCTCATATTATAGCAGGGTTTCCTTGGTTTGTAAAGAGGAGATTTTGAAAATCGGGAAAAGTTTTTTCGTGTGGGGAGAAAAAGCTGACCGCCGGAGTGATTCCGGCGGTGCTTTCTCCGTCAATCTTTACATTCACAGGTCTTATAGCCGCCGGTATCCTGCGCCGCTGCGCAGCCGTCGCAGCCGGTGGGCGCGAACCGGGAAGCGGGGAAGGGGATCCGGCTGAACATTTCGCAGGGATCCTCGGCGCAGCCCGCGGCGTCGCAGCATTCCTTGGTGGGAAGGGCGTAGTCCAGCATCGGCACCACAAGCTGGGCGTCCCGCTCCAGCCGGATGATGGAAAACTGCCCCAGAGTGACGAACAGCCGCCGGCGCTCTCCGCCCTGAACCAGCTCGTCGTCGAACAGATTGCCGATGGCGGTGGGGATCTGGAGGGTCAGATCCTCCCGGCCTTTGTCCTCGCAGACCTCCCGAACCTTGGAGCTGAGCACCATGGGGTCCAGCACCTCCACCACGGCGGTGGGGCGGTTGGCGTAGTACCGGGTGCGGCCGTCGGGCTCATACAGACGGGTGTCGCTGCGGAAAATGTGGGCATGACTGTCCTCACCGCAGAGAACGGCCCGCTTGGTAAACACCGCCAGGCCGTACAGGGCGGCGGGACGGTTGGAGCCGATGGTGGCATCGGCCAGAATCCGGTAGTAGAACGTGACGTCAATGCAGTAGCGGTTCCGGTCAAAGGCCACCGGCTCCACGTCAATGTATGTGTACAGCAGCTCCGCGCAGCGTACCCGGGCACTGGCGGCGGTGTCCAGCAGCGTCTGTGAGCCTTTGGTCAGGTAGACCCGCAGATCCTCGATGCAGTCCTTGTCACGGCAGGAGTCCGTGATCTTTTTGGTGTGAATGGACATGACCTGCTGCGGATCCGGGGGATCGCAGCGCAGGGTGTCCTGTCGGTTGTCGGCCATAGTGGATACCTCCCGATGGAATGTAGGAATAAGCGAAACGCTTACAGGACATTTTATGCGCCCGGCGGGATTCCGTGCGGGTTCCGGGGCGGCGTCAGGGAATCCGCGCCTCTTTTTTCGCGGAAGAACGGAGCCGCAGGTTCCCCGGGTATGGGAAGCAATTCCGCCATATTGCGGCGCAATTTTCCGGAATTCACCGGGACTCTTCCGAAAAAGGTCAACTTTTCTGCGGGAACTGCCCTTTCCGGGAAAGGGGCGAAAACACAACATATTGGGGTCTCCAAAAAAATTTCCACATTATTTTGTGATTTCCTCTTGCAAAAACCACAAGATGTAGTATAATAGGTCTCGCACGGCACGTGATTTCATTCCCAGCGATAAGGAGGAATATATATGAAGATTATCAAGAGAAATGGCGCGGAGGCTGTTTTTGATATCGAAAAGATCCGAATGGCGGTAACCAAGGCCAACAACGCCGTTGACGAGAAGGTTCGCATGACCCCCCTGCAGATCGACCGGATCGCCCAGAGCGTTCAGATTTCCTGCGAGGAGATGGGCCGCAGCCCCTCTGTGGAGGAGATCCAGGATCTGGTAGAAAAGGCGATCATGGCCCACGGCGCCTTCGAGGTGGCCAAGGAGTACATCACCTACCGCTACAACCGGAGCCTGCTGCGGCAGTCCAACACCACCGACGACCGGATCCTGACCCTCATCGAGTGCAACAACGAGGAAGTCAAGCAGGAGAACGCCAACAAGAACCCCACCATCAACGCTGTTCAGCGTGACTATATGGCGGGCGAAGTCTCCAAGGACATCACCAGCCGGATCCTGCTGCCCAAGGACATTGTGGATGCCCACAACGCCGGCATCATCCATTTCCACGATTCCGACTATTATGCCCAGCATATGCACAACTGCGATCTGGTGAATCTGGAGGATATGCTGCAGAACGGCACCGTCATCTCCGGAACCCTCATCGAGAAGCCTCATTCCTTCTCCACCGCCTGCAACATCGCCACCCAGATCATCGCGCAGGTGGCTTCCAACCAGTACGGCGGTCAGTCCATCAGCCTGACCCACCTGGCGCCCTTCGTGCAGGTCAGCCGGGACAAGATCCGCAAGTCCGTGGAGCAGGAAATGGCCGATCTGGGCGTCGCCGCCGACGAAGCCTCCATTGCCAAGGTGGTGGAGAGACGCCTGCGGGACGAGGTCAGCCGGGGCGTGCAGACCATCCAGTATCAGGTGGTCACCCTGATGACTACCAATGGTCAGGCTCCCTTCATCACCGTGTTCATGTACCTGAACGAGGCCAAGGACGAGCAGGAGAAGAAGGATCTTGCCATGATAATTGAGGAGACCCTTCGCCAGCGCTATGAGGGCGTGAAGAACGAGAAGGGCGTCTGGATCACCCCCGCCTTCCCCAAGCTGATCTATGTGCTGGAGGAGGACAACATCACCGAGGATTCTCCCTACTGGTATCTGACCCGTCTTGCTGCGGAATGCACCGCAAAGCGGATGGTTCCCGACTACATCAGCGAGAAGAAAATGCGGGAGTACAAGCTCTCCAAGGGCGAGACCCCGGGCAACGGCGACGTGTACACCTGCATGGGCTGCCGCAGCTTCCTGACCCCCGACCGCTCCGGCAACGGCTGGGACAACGTGGCCAGAGCCGGCAACTATGAGCCGGGGAAGCCCAAGTATTACGGCCGCTTCAATCAGGGTGTGGTCACCATCAACCTGGTGGACGTGGCGCTGTCCTCCGGCCGGGATATGGACAAGTTCTGGCAGATCTTCGATGAGCGGCTGGAGCTGTGCCACCGGGCGCTGCTGTGCCGTCATGAGCGGCTGAAGGGTACCCTCAGTGATGCCGCTCCCATCCTGTGGCAGTATGGCGCCCTGGCGAGACTGCCCAAGGGCGAGCCCATCGACAAGCTGCTCTACGGCGGTTATTCCACCATTTCTCTGGGCTACGCCGGCCTTTACGAGTGCGTTAAGTACATGACCGGCCGTTCCCACACCGACGAGGCGGCCAAGCCCTTCGCTCTGAAGGTCATGCAGCATATGAACGATGCCTGCAAGGGCTGGAAGGAGCAGCACGACATCGACTTCTCCCTCTACGGCACGCCGCTGGAATCCACCACCTACAAGTTCGCCAAGTGCCTGCAGAAGCGTTTCGGCGTCATTCCCGGCATCACCGACAAGAGCTATATCACCAACTCCTACCATGTCCATGTGGCCGAGCAGATCGACGCCTTCACCAAGCTGGCCTTCGAGGCGGAATTCCAGCAGCTTTCCCCCGGCGGCGCCATCAGCTATGTGGAAGTGCCGAATATGCAGCAGAACATCGACGCGGTGCTGGAGGTCATGAAGTTCATCTACGACAACATCATGTATGCCGAGCTGAACACCAAGTCCGACTACTGCCAGGTCTGCGGTTTCGACGGCGAGATCGAGATCCGGGAGGACGACGGCAAGCTGGTCTGGGTGTGCCCCCAGTGCGGCAACACCGACCAGAGCAAGATGAATGTGGCTCGCCGTACCTGCGGCTACATCGGTACCCAGTATTGGAACCAGGGACGCACTCAGGAGATCAAGGATCGGGTGCTGCACCTGTAACAGCGCAGCAAAGGAGCCGCGAAAGCGGCTCCTTTTTGCGGTTTGTCGAAAATTTCTCTAGGCAAGGGCAAAAAAATGTGCTATAATCCGGGTAATATCATCCGAAAATCAAATCCTGGAAGCGGGAGGGAAGAATATGCGGGAAATACCGGAAAAGGAAACTTTGGAGCAGATCGCGGAGCTTTTTAAGGCATTTGCGGATCCCACCAGAGTTCGGATCCTGTCCCATCTGCAGCGGCAGGAGCTGTGCGTCAACGACATTGCCGAGGCGGTGGATCTGTCCCAGAGCGCCGTTTCCCACCAGCTTCGGATTCTGAAGCAGATGCACCTCATCAAGTTCCGACGGGACGGCAAGAACGCCCTGTATTCGCTGGCAGACGACCATGTGCGCACCATTTTGGAAATGGGTCTGGAACACGTTCTGGAATAAATACAAAACTCCCGGTCTTAGGATCGGGAGTTTATTTGTCGAGGAGTTTTGCCGGACGGGTTCCAGAATCCATGGATTTTCCCTTGAATCGGTCAAGACGGTTTTTCTATAATGCCAACACCGCTGAGTCGGAGTACAAAAGGGAATGGAGTGGCGTTATGAAAAGGCTGTGGTGGGTAACGGCAGTGGTATTCCTGCTGGGGATCGGCGTGGGGAAGGGGATTGACGGCTGGCAGCAGCAGCGGGAGCCCGGCCTGCCGGTCTTTGTCCAGAATACCGACCCGACGCAGCCGGAAACCGAAGCGGCCGGACAGACCCAGCCGGAACCGACCGGAGAGCCGGAGTCCATGCTGCCCTGTTCCCTGCGGTATACCACGCTGGTGGCCCAGAAGCTGGTGTCCTACGAGGGCCCCTATCTGGAAAGCGGCACCGAGGAAAACGTGGTGGATGTGGCGGCGCTGCTGCTGACCAACACCGGCACCATTGGTATTGAATATACCCAGATTGTGGTGACCCAGGGGAGTCGGGAGCTGTATTTTGACGCAACCTATATTCCGCCCAGAAGCACCGTGCTGCTGCTGGAGGAAAACCGAAGCGACTATCTGTCCGACGAAGTGACGTCCTGCCGGTGCCGGACGGTGGTTCCCGGCACCTTTGACCAGGAGCCGCGAACGATCACCCTTCGGGAGAAGGATATGTGTACGCTGGAGGTGACCAACCTGACGGATCAGCCCCTGAGCTGTGTCCGGGTGTTTTACAAGCACCACATGGGGCAGGACGACCTGTATCTGGGGGGCCTGACCTACAGCGCGGTGATCCAAAACCTCCAGCCGGGGGAAACCCGGGCCATTACGCCTTACCGCTACGCTTCCGGGTATACAAAGGTGGTGGCGGTGACGGTGGAATGACTTACAGGAACCCTTCCATCCGGTGAATGCCGCCGTTTTCGCAGGCCAGAAGCGCTTCCGAAAGCTGAGAGATCTGCGGATCCCGGTGGGAATAACGGCGCAGTTCCTTCTGTCCCTTCTCCACGCCCCTGACGCAGCCGCGAACCATCATGGCGGCGATTCGGGCATCGCTGCTGCCGAAAGACAGCCGGGCCCGGGCAGTCAGACGCGCCATGCGGCGCAGTCCGGGTGACAGTTCCGGGAGCTGCCAGCCCCGTTGGGAGGCGATGGCCTGTGCTTGGGTTTCGATGGTGTCATATTCCCGGAGCTGGGAGCGGAGCGCCTTCTCCAGACTCTCGCTCATGGGCGAGCGAAGGACGGAACGGATACCGGTTTGCCCCATCTGGGCGGTTTTCAGTACGGAGGTCAGCATATCCTGACTGGTTTTCATTTTTCATCACCCGGTGACAGTATGACCGGTTTCGACGCAATTATTCCGGGGTATCCGCATAGAATAGCGGGACAGGAGGAGAAGCCATATGTGCGCGATTGCCGGAATCATGGATATAAACTGTTCGGATGGGACGAAGGAGAAAATGCTGGCCACCATGACCCGCCGGGGGCCGGATGCCACAGGCCGATATGAAAACGGCCCCGCAGTGCTGCTCCATGCCCGCCTTGCCGTCATCGACCCCGAAGGCGGCGCCCAGCCTATGACCTTTTCCCGGGCGGGGGAGACCTATACCATCGTCTATAACGGGGAACTTTACAATACGGAAGAGATCCGCAGGGCGCTGACCCGGGAAGGACACCGCTTTCTGGGTCATTCGGATACCGAGGTGGCGCTCCACGCCTATGCCCAGTGGGGCGAGGAATGCCTGACGAAATTCAACGGAATCTTCGCCTTCGGCATCTGGGAGGCGGGGCGCCGGCGGCTGTTCCTTGCCCGGGATCGGATGGGTGTCAAGCCCCTGTTTTTCAAGTGCCATGAGGGCGGGCTGCTGTTCGCCTCGGAGCTGAAAACCATTCTGGCCTATCCAACGGTGCAGCCGGAACTGGACGAACAGGGCGCCGCGGAGATCCTGCTGCTGGGGCCGGGACGAACGCCGGGCTGCGGCGTGTTCCGGGGCGTGGAGGAGCTGCAGCCCGGCTGCTGCGCCGTATACGCCCATGGAAAGCTGCGGCAGCGACGCTACTGGAGCCTGAAGGATCGGGAGCATCGGGAGAGCTTTGCGGAAACTGCCGAGGTCGTCCGGGCGCTGGTGCTGGACGCCATCCGGCGGCAGATGGTATCCGATGTTCCCATCGGAACTTTCCTGTCCGGAGGGCTGGATTCCAGCCTGATTTCCGCCGTCTGTGCCGAAGAGCTGGGCAGGCAGGGAAAACGGCTGACCACCTTCTCTGTGGATTATACGGATAACGACCACTATTTTACCCCCGATAAATTCCAGCCAAATTCCGATGGGCATTACATCCGCGTCATGGAGAAGACGCTGAATTCCCACCACCACTGGTGCGTCCTGAGCCCCCGGGAGCTGGTGGACTCCCTGGAGGAGGCGGTGACGGCAAGAGACTTGCCCGGCATGGCAGATGTGGATATCTCCCTGCTGGCCTTCTGCAAACGGATCCGGGAGAAGGTAACCGTGGCGCTGTCCGGTGAATGTGCCGACGAGATCTTCGGGGGATACCCCTGGTACCGGGATCCGGAGATCCGGGATCGGGAGGGCTTCCCCTGGGCCCAGAATACCCGCCAGCGCTGTGCCATACTGGCCCCCGGCCTGCGGGAGCGGCTGGATGGGGAAGGCTACGTCCGGGAACGGTATGAGAAAACCTGCCGGGAAAGCGACATCCTGCCGGGAACGCCTCCCGGGGAGGCGAGAATGAAGCAGATGGTGAATCTGAACCAGCAGTGGTTCATGCAGACTCTGCTGGATCGGAAGGATCGGATGAGCATGTATTCCGGCCTGGAGGTGCGGGTACCGTTCTGCGATTACCGCATCGCGGAGTATCTGTACGGTGTGCCCTGGGAATTTAAGGACTGGCGGGGCAAGGAGAAGGGACTGCTGCGCCATGCCATGGAGGGATTGCTGCCGGAGGAAGTGCTTTGGCGGAAGAAAAGTCCCTATCCCAAGACCTGGGA
The DNA here is from genome assembly GCA_029007925.1 of Bacillota bacterium. GTDB lineage: Bacteria > Bacillota > Clostridia > Oscillospirales > Oscillospiraceae > Faecousia. The sequence goes on from JAQXIT010000103.1 coordinate 44,750, forward strand.
TCCGGAATATCTGCGCCTGGTCAGTGAACGGCTGGAGGCACTGCTGGAGGATCCCAAGGCGCCGCTGTTTTCTCTGGTGGACAGGGAGGCTGCCCGTCGGCTTCTGACGGAAGCGTCTCCATGGCCGTGGTACGGGCAGCTTATGCGGACGCCCCAGACCGTATGCTATCTGCTGCAGATCGACTGCTGGCTGCGGAAATATCGGGTGGAATTGGACTGGTAGCCAAAAACGGCGCGGCTCCGGGAGGGAGCCGCGCCGTGGTTTATCGGGTGGTATTTTCAAAGAAGGCCACCGCAATGGCGCCGGGGCCGGCATGGGTGCCGATGGCGCAGCCCACCGTGGAGATGGGCAGAGTATCGGTGCGGTCTGCCCAGAGGGACTGACAGTCCTTGATGTACTTCCGCAGAAGTACGTCCGACAGGCCGCTGTAGGCCAGCGCATAGGGGCGCCGGAAGTCGATGCCGCCGCATTTGACCACCATATCTCGGAGGAAATTGTTGCCGTTTTTGGAACCCCGGGCTTTTCCTGCCAGTGCAACCTCTCCGTTTTCCACGGCGATGACCGGCTTGATGGACAGGATCCCGCCGGCGAAGGCGGTGGCGGCCGAAATCCGTCCGCCCTTTTTCAGGTACTCCAGCGTGTCCAGCAGTGCCATCAGACGGATCTGTTTCTTTTCCGTGTTGAGGGCTTCCACGATCTGCGCCGCGTCCAGCCCCGCGTCCCGCAGCGCCAGACCCCGCTGGATCAGGATCCGCTGGCCGATGGTGACATTTTCACTGTCCACCACGAACACCTGCCCGGGATAATCCTGCGCCGCGATGACGGCACTCTGGTAGGTGCCGGACAGCTTGGAGGACAGGGTGATAACCACCGCCGTGTCACCCTGGGAGACCACCTGAGCGTAGGCATCGGAAAAGACTGCCGGCGCGATCTGGGAGGTGGTGGGCAGAACGTCGCTTTCGATGAGCATTTCGTAAAAAGCCTTGTGGGAAAGGGTAACGGAGTCGGCAAATTCCTCGGTGCCGAAACGGATGGTGAGGGGAATGTGGATAATGCCCAGCGCCTTAGCCTCATCGGGGAGAATATCGGAGGCCGAGTCGATGATAAATCTGATTGCCATAGGTATCGCTCCTTCTGATCGTTTTTAAGGAACGGCTCTTATTCGGGAAGACCGTCCCTGCTGAGTTTCTGAAGATTGGTAACAATGACTTCCAGCGACCGGTACAGGGTCTCCCGGTCGTCGTCGGTGAGGCCGGAGCCGCCCAGGTTCACTGCCAGCTTTGCCCGGTCGTTGATATGCACCGCAATGGCTTTGCCGGCCTCCGTGAGGCGGATTTTGGCGCGGTAGAGGTTGCCGCCTTCCGATTCCTTTACGATGAGCCCCTTGCTCTCCAGAAGCGTCACGGCTCGGGAAACGTCGGATTTGTCCCGGCTGCACAGTTCACCCAGCCGGGAAGCGGTGATGCCCTCCGGGAAGCGGTTCAGGGCGGTGAAATAGACTGCGTAAGGCCCCTTGAGACCATAAGGCTTCAGCTCGTCGGAGGCAATTTTGTGCCAGTATCTGGAAATCTCGGAAATGGCATAAGAGAAACGCTCAAATCGATCCATCATATCGGTACCTCCACGGATTATTGGAAATCCTCTTCCTGACTGGGATTATAACGGATAAATGTTGAAATGTCAACAAATTTTTTGCATGCGCAGACGGCAAACCCAAAACCATCGTTTTTTTAGCGGATTTGCCCACATGAAAAAACCCCGAATTTGTGCTATCATAACACAAATAGAAGAAAAAATCGGGAAAGAGGCGATACAAATGTTTCAGATCGGAGACCTGGTGACGTACGGGATTCATGGCGTGTGCAGAATTGCGGATCAGGAGGAGCGGACGGTGGAGCACCGGAAGATCCGCTATCTGGTGCTGACTCCGCTGGAACAGACGGGAGCCCGCTTTCTGGTTCCCACCCACAACGAAGCCGCGCTGAGCAAGCTGCGCAGAATCCTCACCCGGGAGGAGCTGGAGGCACTGCTCCGCAGCGAAGAAGTGCGGCGCGACACGTGGATCGCCGACGAAAACCAGCGCAAACAGCGCTACCGGGAGCTGATTGGCAGCGGCGACCGGACGGCGCTGCTGAAGATGATCGGCTCCATCCTCCGGCACCGGGAGTCGCAGACGGCAGCCGGGCGGAAGCTCCACCTGTGCGATGACAATTTCCTGCGGGACGCGGAGCGGCTCATCAACGGGGAGTTTTCCCTGATTCTCGGCATTGACCCCGGTCAGGTGGGCGGATATGTGCGGGATGCCCTCCGGGACGCGTAGCGAAAATTTCGGACGCCTGTTGCATTGCGGGCCGCGTCGCGGTATAATAAGTCCATACTTACAGTCGGAGGACTTGGCAATGACTTACGAGCAAATCAAACAGGATCCCGCCATCCGTACCTATATCACCCAGGCGGATGCCTCGCTGGCGGCGCTGGGCTACACGGAGCATAGCTTTGCCCATGTCAGCCGGGTGGCGGAGATCGCGGGATATATTCTGGAGACCCTGGGGTATTCGCCCCGGGAGGTGGAGCTGGCAAAAATCGCCGGATATCTCCACGATATCGGCAATCTGGTGAACCGGGTGGATCACAGCCAGAGCGGTGCGGTGATGGCCTTTCGGATTCTGGACCGGATGGGCTTCCCGCCGGAGGAGATTTCCTGCATCGTCACCGCCATCGGAAACCACGATGAGGGAACCGGCGTGCCGGTGAATCCCATGGCGGCGGCCTTGATTCTGGCGGACAAGTCCGACGTGCGGCGCAATCGGGTTCGCACCAAGGACACGGCGGCTTTCGATATCCACGACCGGGTCAACTACTCCGTCACCAAGGCGGAGCTGAAAATCAACGAGGCGCACACCATCGTGAAGCTGAAAATGTCCGTGGACACCCATTTCGGTTCCGTGATGGATTATTTTGAGATCTTCATGGATCGGATGCGCCTGTGCCGCCGGGCAGCGCAGACCCTGGGGCTGCAGTTCAAGCTGATTATCAATGAGCAGCAGTTGGTATAGTATAAAACAGGACGCGCCCTCGGGCGCGTCCTGTTTGCTTATTTGGCATGCGGGCAGCTTCCGCTCATGGGGCAATTGCCGCAGGAGCAGCCGGAGCATCCCCGCTTGCGGCGGCGGATCAGGTACCCCACAATGGCGGCGCAGATCCCGGCCAGCACAATACAGACAAGAACTGTTGGATTCATACGGATGCCCTCACTCGGCTGGGCCTGCGCACTACCAGATACACCATGGCCGCCAGCGCCAGTACTGCCGCCACGGTGAACACGCCGAAGGTGGCTTCGCCGGTCAGCAGCCCCACCAGCTGGAACACGATCATGGACGCAATGTAAGCGAATCCGCACATATATCCGATGGCGAAGGCTGTCCATTTCCCGCTGTTCATCTCCCGCCGGATGGCGCCGATGGCGGCAAAGCAGGGGGCACACAGCAGATTGAAGATCAGAAAGCTGTAAGCGGTGACGGGGCCGAAGTCCTGCGCAATCAGCGTCCAGATTTCCTGACCGGATTCGCTGAGTTCACCGGAGAAGTGATAGAAGGCGCCCAGGGTCATGACGATCTCTTCCTTGGCGATGAGGCCGGTAAAGGTGGCCACGGTGGCCTTCCACGCCATATCGCCCATCCATCCCAGGGGATAGAAAATCCAGGCGATGCCCTTGCCGATTTCGGCCAGCAGGGAGGCGTTGTTGTCTGTTACCATCTGGAAAACGCCGCCAACAAATCCGTAGTTCTGCAGGAACCACAGGACGATGGAGGAAAGCAGAATCACGGTGCCTGCCCGCTTGATGAAGTCCCAGCCCCGCTCCCAGGTGACCCGGAGAATATTGGAGAGCACCGGCGCGTGATAGGCGGGAAGCTCCATGATGAAGGGGGCGGGCTCGCCCATAAATGGCCTGGTTTTCTTCAGAATCAGGCCGGAGACGATCACGGCGGCCACGCCGATGAAGAAGGCGGAGGTGGCAACCAGGGGAGACTGGCCGAAGACGGCGCCCGCAAACAGTCCCACAATGGTCATTTTGGCGCCGCAGGGAAGGAAGCAGGTGGTGATGATGGTCATTCTCCGGTCATGTTCCTGCTCGATGGTGCGGGATGCCATGATGCCGGGAACACCGCAGCCGGTGGCCACCAGCATGGGGATGAAGGATTTGCCGGAAAGGCCGAATTTGCGCAGCAGCCGATCCATAATGAAGGCCACCCGGGACATATAGCCGCAGTCCTCCAGAATGGACAGCAGCAAAAACAGTACCAGAAGCTGGGGAACGAAGCCCAGTACCGCGCCCACACCGGCTACAATGCCGTCCAGGATCAGGCTGTACAGCCACGGCATGACAATGGGCTGCCCGGCGGCATCCAGCAGGACGCTGTTCAGCAGATTCGGAATCCACTGCCCGAAGAGAACATCGTTTGCCCAATCGGTGGCGGCGGTGCCGATGGAAATGCGCCAGCTTCCCATGGCAATGGCGTACATCAGGAACATAATCCCCACGAAAATGGGCAGTGCCAGAATCCGGTTGGTGACCACCATGTCGATCCTGTCGGAAACCGTCGGCTTCCCGGCGGAACGCTTCCGGTAACAGGAGGCCGTCAGGCGGCTGATGTAGTTGTAGCGATCGTTGATGATGACGGCCTCCGCATCGTCGCCCATCAGCTTTTCCACGGTGGTGATATCCTTTTCGATGTGATCCCGCAGGGACTTGTCCGGTTTGAGCCGCTCCAGCACTCTGGGATCCCGCTCGAAGAGCTTCACGGCGTACCAGCGCTGCTGCTCCTCGGGCATATTGTGGACGACGGCCTCCTCAATGTGGGCCAGCGCGTGCTCCACCGGGCCGGAGAAGAAGTACAGGGGCGCCGGTTTGGGATTGCGGGCGGCCTCAATGGCGGCGTCGGCGGCTTCCTGAATACCGTCGCTTTTCAAAGCGGAGATCTCCAGAACCTGACAGCCCAGAGCATGACTCAGCTTGAGGATGTCGATGGTATCGCCGTTTTTGCGGACGATGTCCATCATATTGACGGCAATGACCACGGGAATACCCAGCTCCATGAGCTGAGTGGTTAAGTACAGATTTCGCTCCAGATTGGTGCCGTCCACAATGTTCAAAATGGCGTCGGGACGCTCGCTCACCAGATAGTTCCGGGCGATCACTTCCTCCTGGGTGTAGGGGGACAGGGAGTAAATGCCGGGCAGGTCGGTGAGGATGACGCTGGCATCCTTCTTCAGCCGGCCTTCCTTTTTTTCCACCGTGACACCCGGCCAGTTGCCCACATACTGGCTGGAACCGGTCAGGGCGTTGAACAGCGTGGTCTTGCCGCAGTTGGGGTTGCCCGCAAGGGCAATTCGAATTTCCATACTGCCTGCCTCCTATTCGATCTCGATCATCTCGGCGTCGGCTTTGCGCAGACTCAGCTCGTACCCCCGGACAGTGAGCTCCATGGGGTCGCCCAGAGGGGCCACTTTTCGGATATAGATCTCCACATTCTTGGTGATGCCCATGTCCATGATCCTGCGACGGACGGCGCCTTCGCCCCGGAGCCTGACCACTTTGACTGTCTGCCCGATTTCGGCATCCTTCAGAGTTTTCATTTTTGCATCCTCTCCTTGCTGTCTGTATAATGGTTAGCCGCTGCTAACAATGCGGGAAAAATAAAGTTAGCAGCCGCTAACGATGCCATTATACACAGTCTTTTGGACGTTGTCAAGTAAAAAATGTCGCCAGAGGCAAAAAAGACCGGGCGCGGAATCCGCACCCGGAAATCTCAGAGAACCTTGGACAGAAAATCCTGCAGACGGGGATTGGTGGGGGAGCCGAAGATCTGCTCCGGGGAGCCCTGCTCCAAAATTTTGCCCTCGTCCATGAACAGCACCCGGCTGCCCACCTCCCGGGCAAAGCCCATCTCGTGGGTGACCACCACCATGGTCATGCCGTCGTGCGCCAATTCCTTCATCACGGACAGCACCTCGCCCACCATCTCCGGGTCCAGGGCGGAGGTGGGCTCGTCGAAGAGCATGACCTTGGGATTCATGGCCAGCGCCCGGACGATGGCGATCCGCTGCTTCTGACCGCCGGAGAGCTGGGCGGGATAGGCATCGGCCTTCTGCTCCAGACCCACCCGCCGCAGAAGCTGCAACGCCTGGGCATCCGCCTCCGCCTGGGTCATCAGACCGGTGCGGACGGGCGCCAGGGTGATATTTTTGCGGATGGTCATGTTGGGGAACAGATTGAAGTGCTGGAACACCATGCCCATCTGCTTGCGGATCAGGTCGATATTGGTCTTGGGATCCGTGATCTCGGTGCCGTTGAAGGTGATGGTTCCGGAGGAGGGAAGCTCCATCAGGTTCAGGCAGCGCAGGAAGGTGGATTTGCCGGAGCCGGAGGGGCCGATGATGACAACCTTCTCCCCGGGATGGATATGCTCGGAAATATTGTCCAGCACCAGATGATTGCCGAAGGATTTGCTCAGATTTTTAACGTCTATCACTTTGACGCAGCCTCCTTTCGAGAATACTCTGCAGATAGGTGAACAGCATAACAAGGGAAAGATAGATGAGGGCGGAGCCTACCAGCGGGAACATCTGCTCATAAGTACGGGATGCCACCGCCTGGGCGGCATAGACCAGCTCCTTGCCGCCGATGGTGTAGATCAGGGCGGTGTCCTTGAGAAGCGTAATGAATTCGTTGCCCAGCGAGGGAAGGATACTTCTGAAGGCCTGGGGGATGACGATGAAGCGCATGGTGTCGATGTAATTCAGACCCAGCGAGCGGCCGGCCTCGGCCTGTCCGGGATCCAGCGACATGAGGCCGCCCCGGATGATTTCCGCCACATAGGCGCCGGAGTTGATGCCCAGGGTCAGAATACCGATTCCGGTATAGTTCCGGCTGGATTTGAAGATGACAAAGCCCATAATGAGAAGCTGCACCAGCATGGGAGTTCCCCGGATTACGGTGACATACACCTTGCAGATCCCGTTGCATACGCCCAGAATCGGGTTGTGCCGGCCGGGACGCTGCTGGTCGTGGGCGGAGCGGACGACCGCAACCAGAACACCCAGCAGCACGCCGAGAATCAGGGCGGAGACGGTGACCAGCAGCGTGCTGCCCACACCCTCCAGATACTGCTTCCAGCGATCCGCCTCAATAAAGGCCTGATAAAATTTGACATAGGCTTCCTGCCAGAAGGGAAGACCGATGCCTTCGCGCATCAGTTCTTTCCATTGCAGATACAGTTCCACGGGGGAGCTCTCCTTTCAAAATGGGATTCTCGCGGAGAAAAAGGGCGGCGTTTGCCGTCCTTTTTCCCGAAAGCGGAATTATTCAGCGGTAATATATTTGTCGATGATCTTCTGAACGGTACCGTCGGCGATCAGCTCCGCCAGAGCCTTGTTGACGGCGTCCTTCAGTTCGGTGTTGCCTTTGGCAAAGCCGATGGCGTAGTCCTCGGTGAGCCACTCGGTCTCGAGAATCTTCAGACCCTTGTTGGTTTTCACGAATTCCTGGGCGGGGGCGTTGTCGATGATGACGCAGTCCACCTGACCGTTCTGCAGCGCCTGAATGGCGGTGATGCCGTTGTTGTAGCCGATCACGTTCGCTTCGCCGTAGCCGCCGTTCCCGGGGGTGTCGGAAGCGTAAATGTAGCCGGTGGTGCCCAACTGGGTGCCGATCTTCTTACCCTCCAGATCATCGGGGGAAGTGATGTCGGAATCCTCCGGAACGATGACCACCTGAACGCCGGTGGCGTAGCTGTCGGAGAAGTCCATCACGGCTTGCCGGTCGGGGCTGACGGTAACGCCGGCCATGACCATGTCACTGCTGCCCTGCTGGGCGGCCTCCAGAGCGGCCACAAAGCCCATATCATCGATGACCAGCTCCAGACCCAGCTTGTCGGCGATGGCCTTCGCGATCTCGATATCGATGCCGACATAGCTGCCGTTGTCATCGGTCATTTCGTAGGGCGGGAACTCCGCGTTGGTGGACATGATGAGTTTGCCTTTTTCAATGGTCATACCTTTGCTGTCGGAAGAGGTGCAGCCGGCGAACAGGGACAGAGCCAGAACGGCGGCGGTCAGAATTGCAATCCATTTTTTCATTTTCCATATCTCCTTTTCCCCTTGGGGGAGCTGAATGACTGAATTATATACCGTATATTATACAACGTCAACTGTGGATAAAGCCAAAGATATCCGCGTGAAATCAAAAGAAAGGTGCAAAATACACAAAAAAATAGGAAAATAATGAATAAATGCATATTTTAGTGCGGAATAAATGAATAATTAATATGAATATATGAATACGCCCACGGCGCTGCCGTGGGCGTATGTCAGATCTGCGAAAGCTCCCGGATGACCTCACCGGCCAGAATCAGGCCGGCGGCGGCAGGGACGAAGGCGGTGGAGCCGGGGGTGGAGCGGCGGGAGGAACCCGGTCGCTGGGATTCCGGCGGATCGGAAGGATCGGCGGCAGGCTCCCGCGGAAGCTCCCGGGAGTAGACCACCTTGACATCCCGGAGCCCCCGCTTGGCACATTCCTTCCGCATGATCCGGGCGAGGGGACAGCCGGAGGTCTTGGAAATATCCGCTACCGTGAAGGCGGTGGGATCCAGCTTGTTGCCGGTGCCCATGCAGCTGATGACCCGGGTGCCGGCGGCCTTGGCCTGAGCGATAAGAGCCAGCTTCCCGGTGACGGTGTCGATGGCATCCAGCACATAATCGTACCGTGTAAAATCAAACAGCGCCTCGGTTTCCGGCAGGTAGAAGGTTCGGAACACCCGCACCTCAATGGTGGGATCGATGTCCCGGATCCGTTCCGCGGCCACATCCACCTTATATTTTCCGATGGTGGAATGGGTGGCCAGAAGCTGCCGGTTCAGATTGGTCAGGCTGACGGTATCGTCGTCGATCAGATCGATGTGTCCCACGCCGGAGCGTGCCAGCACCTCCGCCGCGTATCCGCCCACGCCGCCCAGGCCGAACAGCGCCACATACGCCGACCGCAGCCGCTCCATTCCTTCCTGTCCCAGCAGCAGACGGGTGCGGGAGTATTGATCCGCCATGACGTTCCCTCCTTTGTTGTCTTTGGGTTATGGTATCACGGGGCTGGGCGGCTGTCAATGCGTAAAAATTGCTTTGGGTTTCGTTCTATCCGGGTTTTTGAGGACATACCCTGTGATAGACCGTGGCAGGAGCCGTCTCTCCTGCCGGATGAGGAGGCTGGCTATGGAAAATATCTACGCGGACATCGCCGCCAGAACCGGCGGCAATATTTATATGGGTGTGGTGGGGCCGGTGCGCACCGGAAAATCCACGCTCATCAAGCGGATCATGGAGGTGCTGGTGATTCCCTGCATCGGCGATCCCTATCGGGCGGAGCGGGCCCGGGATGAACTGCCCCAGAGCGGTTCCGGCAAAACCATCATGACCTCGGAGCCCAAGTTCGTGCCGGAGGAGGCCGTGGAGATCTCACCCGACGGAAAGACCCGGCTGCGGGTGCGGATGATCGATTCCGTAGGCTATATGGTCACCGGTGCGGTGGGAGCGGAGGAGAACGGGGTTCCCCGGATGGTGACGACGCCCTGGTTCGACCATGAGATCCCCATGACGGAGGCCGCGGAGCTGGGGACGAAAAAGGTGATGGAGGAGCATTGCTCCGTGGGCCTTGTGGTGACCACCGACGGCTCCATCACCGACATCCCCCGAAGCGATTATCTGGAGGCTGAAGGACGCGCCATCCGGGATATGCAGGCCACCGGAAAGCCCTATCTGGTGATCGTCAATTCCCGCAATCCCCATTCGGACACCGCTAAGGCGGTGCGGGAGGAGATGCGAAAGCAATACGGCGTGGACGCGGCGGTGGCGGACTGTCAGGCGCTGGATGCGGGAGGCATCACGGAGCTGCTGCGGGAGCTGCTGTGCGCCTTCCCCATGCGGGAGCTGCGGGTGTATCTGCCCCGGTGGATGGACGCGCTGGAGCCGGAGCATCCGGTGAAGGCGGGGCTGTATACCGCCCTGCTGAATTGCGGGGAGAAGATTTCTGTGCTGGGGCAGGCGGAAGAAGCTCTCTCCGGCTTGGGTGAGCTGGAGCAGGTGACGGACTATTCCGTCCGTTCCATCGATCTGGGCACCGGGACGGTGTCCTGTGTGCTGACCTTCCCGGAGACACTGTTCTATGAGATCCTCAGCGCCCGGACGGGGATGACCATCCGCAGCGACGCCCAGCTTCTGGCACTGCTGACGGAGCTGAGTCGGGTGAAACAGGAGTACGACAAAATCTCCGACGCGCTGTCCTCGGCCAAGGCGACGGGCTACGGCGTTGTCATGCCCTGCGCGGCGGAAATGAAGCTGGAAGCGCCGGAGATGCTGCGTAAAAACGGCTCCTTCGGGGTGAAACTGAAGGCGGGAGCGCCTTCCATCCATATGATTCGGGTGGATATCGACACGGAGATCAATCCTATGGTGGGCGGCGAGCAGCAGTCCCAGGATCTGGTCAACTACCTCAGCGGAGAGGATCCCGACAAGCTGTGGGAGAGCAACATCTTCGGAAAATCCGTCTATGAGCTGATTCAGGAGGGGCTGACCGCCAAGCTGGTGCGGATGCCCGAGGATGTGCGCGCCAAATTCCGGGGCAGTCTGACCCGGATCGTCAACGAAGGCGCCACCGGACTGATCTGCCTGATTCTGTAATTTTTCGCAATCGATACTTTTCTATGTTCGTAATCGATACTTTTCTACCTATTGACAACCGCCTGCCGGCAGGGTATAATGTGTCCAATTTGTTACAAAGGAAGTGACCCAATTTGGGAAAGATCAAAGCGTTCCTGCAAAAGAAGGACATCATTATCTCCGGCAAGCGGTACGGCATTGACGCACTCGGTGCCATGGCTCAGGGCTTATTCTGCACCCTCCTGGTCGGTACCATCCTGAATACCGTCGGTCAGCAGCTCCATATCGGCTTTCTGACAACCGCCATTGTGACGCTGGGAAAGGGCGAGGGCGCCGTGTCCTATACCATCGGCGGTCTGGCCTCGGCTATGGTTGGCCCCGGCATTGCCATTGCCATCGGCTTCGCTCTGCACTGCGCGCCGCTGGTGCTGTTTTCTCTGATCCCTGTGGGCTTTGCGGCCAATGCCATGGGCGGAGCCGGCGGCCCGCTGGCGGTGTACGTAGTGGCCATCGTGGCCTCCGAATTCGGCAAGCTGGTGTCCAAGGAGACAAAAATCGACATTCTGGTAACCCCCATCGTCACCATTCTGGTGGGAATCGGCCTGTCCGTACTGGTGGCGGCTCCCATCGGTGCCGCGGCCAGCGCCGTGGGCAACGCGGTCAAGTGGGCCACGCTGCAGCAGCCCTTCCTGATGGGCATTCTGGTGTCCGTCATCATCGGCCTCGCCCTGACGCTGCCCATCAGCTCCGCCGCCATCTGCGCCGCGCTGAGCCTGACGGGTCTGGCCGGCGGTGCCGCCGTGGCGGGCTGCTGTGCCCAGATGGTGGGCTTCGCCGTGATGAGCTTCCGGGAAAACCGCTGGGGTGGTCTGGTGGCGCAGGGCATCGGCACCAGCATGCTGCAGATGCCCAACATTATCAAGAATCCCAGAATCTGGATCCCGCCCACGCTGGCTTCCGCCATTACCGGCCCGCTGGCCACCTGCCTGTTCCGCCTGGAGATGAACGGCGCGCCCGTGTCCTCCGGCATGGGTACCTGCGGTCTTGTGGGCCAGATCGGCGTATACACCGGCTGGGTGGAGACCGGCCACGCCATCACCGCCATGGACTGGATCGGTCTGGTGATGATCTGCTTCCTGCTCCCCGCCGTGCTGAGCTGGGGATTCTGCTGGATTCTCCGCAAATGGGGCTGGATCAAGGAAAACGACCTGAAGCTGGATCTGTAAAACAAACGGACGCATCCCAATGGATGCGCCCGTTTTTTGCGATCAGATGTATTGAACCGAAATCTCTCCGAAGCTGACGCTGGCTTGAAGCCGGATGGTGGCAGCGGGGGAGGGATCCGGCGTGCCGCTGACGGACAGCGACGCGAAAGCGGTGCTGGAATCGGGATCGACCCGGCAGTTCCGGGGCACCATCAGGATCAGTTCACCGAAGGAACAGTTCGCCTCCAGCTCGCAGCCGTCGGCGATTTCTTCGCATCCGGTGAGATCCACCGTCAGTTCGCCGAAAGAACAACTGATCTCACCGCCGGCCAGCCGTGGGATCTCCACCAGGTGACGGTTCTCCCCGAAGGCGAGACTGCATTCGAAACGATCGCCCATCTCCTGATAGTGGCTGTTGCGCTCCCGCTTGCCGGAAGTCTTGCCGTTGTGAGTGACGGTGAATTTTGGCTTTCTCGGCTTGCGCAGGGCGTCCACCAGCAGGCTGATGCCGAACAGCACCAGAATCACGGGGAACACCAGCTTGCCGCCGAACTCCAGTTGCCAGATGCCCAGATTGGCAATCAGGAAGTAGCCGCCGAACAGCGTGCAGCCCAGACTGAAGAAGGTAAATTTCCTCAGCAGTCCAAATACACCGAACACCAGCAGCGCAGAGGGCCACAGAATGCCCCAGAAGCTGACGTCCCACTGCAGGAAAGCGTTGGCCAGCGCCAGAACGCCCACCAGCAGCACCCAAATGCCGAAGGCGATCCCGCCCCGATTGCCGCCGTCCCACTTGAATTCATAGTCACCGGACTGAAAATGCAGACCGTCCTGTTCCTTGCGGTCATCTTCCCCGACGATCTCCGCCTGATGTACGGTCTGGGATTCCCGGCCCAGCAGCTCGTCGGTGGAGATTCCGAAAATCTCCGCCAGCCTGGGCAGCATGGTGATGTCCGGGCAGGACTGATCGTTTTCCCACTTGCTGACGGCCTGGGCGGTGACTCCCAGCTGCTCGGCAAGCTGATCCTGGGTCAGACCCAGACGCTTGCGGTTGGCCATGATCCGTTTGCCCATTGTTTGCTCCATAGTGATTTCCTCCTCTTGTTTCATCTGAGAATATCATGCCATAAATCTCCGGAAAAAGCTATCAATTATTCGTTAATTTCCATATTTTTCTGAATCAACGGTGGGTTGAGCGGAATCAACCGACGGTTGCGCGCGGTTTTCCTTGCATTTGCGGCCGAATTGCGGTATGATATGGAAAAATCAGAAGCGCCGCGGACTGCCGTGGCCGGGATCGGAGAGAAGAATATGGAGAAGATCGCAAGCTTTACCGTGGATCATCTGCGGCTGCAGCCGGGGCTGTATGTGTCCCGGAAGGATCGGGTGGGGGCGGAAACCGTCACCACCTTTGACCTGCGGCTGACCAGCCCCAACGAGGAGCCGGTAATGAACACCGCGGAGGTGCATACCATCGAGCATCTGGCGGCAACCTATCTGCGCAACGCGGCGGGCTGGAAGGAACGGGTGCTGTATTTCGGTCCCATGGGCTGCCGCACCGGCTTTTATCTGCTGCTGGCCGGGGACTGGGAGCCGGAGGACGTGGTGCCGCTGGTGCGAGACTGCTTCCGGTTCATCGCGGATTACCGGGGGGAGATCCCCGGCGCCAGCCCCAGGGACTGCGGCAATTATCTGGACATGAATCTGCCTATGGCAAATTACTGGGGCCGGCGGTATGCCGGGCTGCTGAGCAATATGGGCCGGGACCGGATGGTCTACCCGGAGTGAGGAGCGGAACATGAAACTGGGAATTATTGGTGCCATGCGGCAGGAGATTGAGACACTGCTGGAGAAAATGGAAGACAAGACCTTCCGGAACATTGCCGGAAGTGCCTTCTGCGGGGGAAAGCTGGAGGGATTGGACACCGTGGTGGTTCAGTGCGGCGTAGGCAAGGTCAACGCGGCGCTGTGCGCCCAGATTCTGTGCGACTGCTTCGGCGTGACCCATCTGGTGAATACCGGTATTGCCGGCTCCCTGTGCGCCGAGCTGGACATCGGGGACCTGGTTGTGAGCCGGGACGCCATGTATCACGATATGGACTGCCATGTCGTGAATTATCCCGTGGGTCAGGTGCCGGGAATGGACGTTTTGGCCTTTCCTGCGGACGAAATGCTGATCCGCTGCGCCTTTGAGGCGGCGGAGTCGGTGCATCCCGGCCACACCCGCGTGGGCCGGGTGGCCAGCGGCGATCAGTTTGTGGCCGATCAGGCGCAGAAGGAAACGATCATCCGGGTGACGAATGGACTCTGCACGGAGATGGAAGGGGCCGCCATCGCTCACACCGCCTACCGCAACGGGATCCCCTTCGTCATTCTGCGGGCGATTTCCGACAAGGCGGATCACAGCGCGGAGGTGGACTATCCTACCTTTGAGATGCTGGCTGCCCACCGCTGTGCGGAGGTAACGACGGCCATGGCGCGGCGCCTCCGGGACGCGGAGGGCTGAGCGGCGGCTTACAGCAATGACGGAATTCGGGGACGCAAGCGTTGCGTCCCCGCCTTTTTGTGCCGTTTTGTTGAAGGAAAACCCCGGATTCCCCGGTTTCTTGACATTTTTTACAAATTATGCTATCATATGCAAAAACCATCTCTTACGGAACAGGAGAATCATTATGAAACCCTTCGCAAGACTTCTTGCTGTGATCCTGTGCGTGGGCATCGTACTGTCCGCGGCGGGCTGCAGCGGATCGCCGCCGGAGGACACCGCACCCACCGAAGCCACCCTTTCGGTATCCGACGCGGTGGCACTGTATTCGGCGGCAAGGGATGCCGCCCGGAAGGCCTCAGAGCTGTCCCTTAGTATGGAATACACAAAAAGCTGCACCTTCGGTGGCGAAACCTATACGGAGAGCGGATCCGGCAGCCTGACCTATACCGGCTTCGGAACCGGAAATATGAAGGCTTTGCTGGAGCAGAAGCTGTCCTTCGGCACCTATGAGAACCAATATTGGGAGTTTTTCACCGGAAACGCCGCCTACTGCCGGGTGAATAACCGCACCTTCACGTCGGAAATGACCGAAGCCGAGTTTCTGTCGCGGCAGTTCCCGGCCGCGCTGCCGGATCCCGGTCTGTATGCCGGGACCGCGGCATCCGTTCAGGATGGGATTACCATCATCACCTTCTCGTCACCCACCGCGCCGGAGGAATGGATCCAAGGGGATCCGGAGCTCACACTCCTTTCCGCCGAGGGAACCGCGGAGCTGGATGAAGCGGGGACGCTGCTTCGCTCCGGGTATCAGGCGCGGTACCAGCGCGGCACCGCCGAGTTTTCTCTGGCGGTAACGGTGTCTATCGCACCGGAGGAAACGCCGGATCCGGCTGCCCGTATGCCTGTGATCCCCGAGAACTGCACCCGACTGTCGTATTTTGACACGCCCCGGCTGCTGCTGCAGACGGTGGGGAATATCTATTCCGCAGAGGCCATAACCGCTTCCTCCAACGAAACGGTGTACAGCGAGCTGCTGTCGGTGATCCGTGTTCAGACGGACACCGTGGATACCTGGGGCTCCGGCGCGGACTTTATGGCCAAAGCCGTCAGCGAAGTGGGGCTGACCAATTATACCAATACCACCACCACCAATTCCCAGGTTACCCAATTCCGGAACGGTAGAGGCACCTGTGCTGTCAACGGAGCCGAGCCGGCGGAGCTGCCGGACGCCACCGGAGAAAGCATCCGGCAAAGCTGCGAGGACGTGATTCTGAGGGCGCTGATGCCCCTGGACGCGCTGGCGGAGGCCGAGGTGAAGGATACAGGGGATTTCCTGTGTGTGACCTTCACGGGAACCGAGAATTTTGCGGACAGCCTGTGCCGCGGGGTATACGGCATTTTCCAGATAGATATGGACAGCTACTCCAGCTCCCATACCACCGAAAGCGTTGGCGGCTATCTGTGCGTCAGCAAGAGCACCGCTCTGCCTACATCCCTGGGGGTCAACGTGGTGAGGAACCATGTGGCCGACGGCATTACCTATCGCCTGGAGTACACCCTGGATCTTACCGTCCGGCTGTCCAGCTCCACCGCTTACCAAACCATCACCGGAGAGCGGCAGGCGGAAACGCAGCCGGAGAACACCGCCACACCCCTGTTTTACCGCGTCACCGATGGAAAAGGCGGAAGTATGTGGCTGCTGGGCACCGTCCATGTGGGAGACGTGAGAACCGGCTTCCTGCCGGAGGAGATTTACGATGCCCTGGACGGTTCCGCCGCGCTGGCTGTGGAGTACTCCGACGATGCCTTTGAGGAGGCGGTGGCCTCCGACCAAGCCCTTGCGCTGCAGCTTGTGAAGGCGTTTTTCTATCTGGACGGGACGCAGCTGGCGGATCACATCGACGCAGATCTGCTGGAACGGGTGGAGCCCCTGATGCTGGCCAGTGGCATGGCCGGCGGAACGGCTTCCTGCTACCGGGCGGTGATTTGGTGGAACCTGCTGAGTGAATTCTTCCGGGAGCAGGACGGGACGCTGACCTCGGCCAAGGGCGTGGATCAGCGGCTGCTGGAGCTGGCACAGGAGAAGGGCAAGAAGATCCTGGAGATTGAATCCGGTCTCTCCCAGATCCGGATGCTGGCGGACTTCTCGGAGCCGCTGCAGGCAATGCTGCTGTCCAAGCTGGTGGATGCCGGAGCTGCGGAATACTGCCGGGGTGTTCGGGAGCTGTACGAGCTTTGGTGCCGGGGAGACGAGGCGGCGCTGATGGCAGCGCTGTATCCGGACGAAAGCGGCCTCTCCCAGGAGGAAACGGCGCTGACGGAGGAATACGATCAGGCCATGTTCTCCGACCGCAACGCCCGGATGCTGGAGGCTGCCAGAACATATCTGAACAGCGGTGAGACGGTGTTCTATGCCGCGGGGCTTGCCCACCTGCTGGGGGAGGGCGGCTTGATTGCCCAGCTTCGTGACGCCGGGTTCACTGTGGAGCAAGTTGTGTTCACGGAATGACGGTTTTATCCGCCTGTGCCGACCGGTACAGGCGGATTTCATAAAAAGCGAAAAAAAGTGTTGACAAATGGAAAAAGAATGCTATAATACTTCTTGTTCCGCGGGTGTAGCTCATCTGGTAGAGCGCCACCTTGCCAAGGTGGAGGTAGCGAGTTCGAGCCTCGTCACCCGCTCCAGAAAAAACCTCTTTTGCCGGTTGGCAAAAGAGGTTTTCTTTTTTTTGAAACATATCATTGCGTCAGCTTGGCACATGGGAACACAAGAAGTTGGATCCTCGCCGCGGCGCTTCCGCCAGTGTTGGCTTTTGCATTTTTTTCGCGATTATGCGGGAAATGCGATTCCGAAATCCGACTAAAATCTCTGCTCCATGTAGTAAAATCCGTAGGCGGGAACCGTCAGATCTTGCAGGGTGTATGATTCACCGGTGAGCATTTCCGTGAACACACCCCGGTCATAGGGGAGGGTAACCCGCTTGTCCCACTCGGTAAAGTTGAATATGCCGATGATTTTCTGTCCCTCAGCGTAGCGGCCGATGGACAGGAGCCCGTCGTCACCGGTGTCCAGCGTCCAGATATCCGC
The DNA here is from genome assembly GCA_029007925.1 of Bacillota bacterium. Lineage (GTDB taxonomy): Bacteria > Bacillota > Clostridia > Oscillospirales > Oscillospiraceae > Faecousia. Next base: position 62,239 of record JAQXIT010000103.1, read on the forward strand.
GGACGGGGAAAACGCGGGACTGTGCCTGCGAATCTCGTTCAGCGTCTGCAATCCCCGGAAAATCCGACCCTCCGGCGCCGACGGATCCTCCCGGCGCTGCGCCAGATCCCAGCGCATTTTTCCCCGGTGGAGATAGCGGCTGTCCGCGGCTTTGTCGGGATCCGCCTTGTAGGAGTAGTCGTTTGTTTGCGCGATCTCATCGCCGCTGAAAAGCATGGGAATGCCGCTTTGCAGGAACATCATGGCGTGCAGCGTCAGGTCAAACCGAAGGGCGCGGTCCAGCGCGGAGGCATCCCCCTCAGCGGCGGCTTTTTCCACTCCGCAGAGGCTGGCGGTGGTGCCGCAGAAACGGGCATCGCCGGTCACGGGATCGTCGTTGTACAGCTCGCCGCGGCTGTTGCTGCCGCCCGTCAGGCCGAGGAAATAGTCGTTGAGATACTTTTTGTGGGGGATCTCTTCCATCCCAAAGGATCGAAGGGTGCCGTAATCCAGTCCCCAGCCGATGTCGTCGTGGCAGCGCAGGTAGTTCAGGAAGGTGTACTGCCTGGGCAGGCTGTTCACGCTGTCCAACTGCTTGCGCAGCAGGCGGGTATCCCGGGTGGCCACGGTGTGCCAGGTGGTGCACATGGTGGTCACATTGTACAGCAGGTGGCACTCCGGCTTGTCCACCGTGCCGAAGTAGGGCACCACCTTCACCGGCTCCATCACGACCTCGCCCAGCAGAATTACGCTGGGGCAGACAATCTCGCCGATCATACGCATCATACGGACGATGGTGTGAACCTGAGGCAGATTGCGGCAGCCGGTGCCCAACTGCTTCCAGATGTACGGTACGGCGTCAATGCGGATAATATCCATACCCCGGTTGGCCAGGAACAGGAAATTCCCCATCATTTCGTTGAATACTCTGGGGTTTCGGTAGTTCAGATCCCACTGGTAGGGGTAAAAGGTGGTCATGACATACTGCCCGCAGTCTTCCAGCCAGGTGAAGTTGCCCGGCGCGGTGGTGGGGAACACCTGGGGCACGGTTTTTTCGTATTCCGCGGGGATGGCCGGATCCGTATAGAAGAAGTAGCGGTTCCGGTACTCCTGTTCGCCCCTCCGGGCGCGTTTGGCCCACTCGTGATCCTCGCTGGTGTGGTTCATCACAAAGTCCATACAGACCTGAATTCCCTTGGCATGGCAGGCGGCGGTCAGGGATTCCAGATCCGCCATGGTGCCAAGATCGGGCCGCACGGTGCGGAAATCCGAGACGGCATAGCCGCCGTCACTGCGCTCCGGCACCGTGTTCAGGAACGGCATCAGGTGCAGGCAGTTGACGCCCAGCTCCGTGAAATACGGCAGATTGCCGCGCACGCCCTTCAGATTGCCGCCGAAATTGTCGATGTACAGCATCATGCCCACCAGCTCCTGGGACTGATACCAGCCGGGATCCGCCTCCCGCAGGAGGTCGCGGGCTTTCAGGGCATCCCCCCGGGCCTCAGCGAAGCGGTGCAGATCGGCGCAAAGCTGGTCAAACATCCCTTCGTCGTTGTATAACTCCATATACAGCCAGCGCAGCTCGTCCATGTGGCGGGTCAGACGCCGGCGGAAAATCGTTTCGTCTTGAATCGTCATAGTTTTCCCTCTTCCATCGGAAAGGCGCTGTCTGGGACAGCGCCTGTTTTCCGTTATATGCGGTTTAGTTCCATCTGATAGGCGAGGTATTCGCCCATTTCCAACGGCAGGGGAAGCCCTGCCTCCATCAGCGCGCTGCCGGAGTACCGGCGGCCGGTGGCGGCGTCTTCGTAGACGGCCTCCGGTTCCAGACCCCGCAGCCGGAGATAGGCTGCCGGCATATTGCCGTGGATTTCCAGCATCACGACACTGACCAACGCGCGGCTTGTGTCCCGGGAATTGATCTGCCAGGCGGCACAGACGTCCCGGAAGGGATCGGTCAAACGGTAGTAGCTGCCGTTTTGCACCAGCGGCGCATAGTCCCGGTACTGCCGGATCTGCTGCCGGATTTCCTCTTTTTCTCCCGGGGTCAGCTTGCCGAGATCCAGCTCATAGCCGAAAGCGCCGGACATGGCTGCGACAAAGCGCGTGTGCAGACGGGTGGAGCGGCCGGTCTGGTGATTGGGTACGGCGGTCACATGGGCGGCCAATGTGCTCATCGGATAGAAGAAAGAAGTACCATACTGGATCCGCAGCCGGTCGATGGCGTCGGTATTGTCGCTGCACCAGATCTGTGGGGAGTAATACAGCATGCCGGCGTCAAAACGGCCGCCGCCGCCGCTGCAGCCTTCCAGCAGAAGATTGGGATAGCGTTGGATCAATTTCTCCAGAAAGTCGTAGACACCCAGCACATAGTCGTAGGCAACCTTGCCGCAGACGGTTTCGGCGGAATACAGCTCCGCAAGGCTGCGGTTCATGTCCCATTTCAGGTATTCCACATGGGCCCGATCCAGCACGGAGCAGATCTGCTGAAAGACGTGATCCCGTACCTCGGCGCGGGAGAAATCCAGCACCAGCTGGTTGCGGCCCCGCACCGGACGGCGGCCGGGAATCCGGAGCGCCCAGTCCGGGTGGGCGCGGAACAGATCGCTGTCCTCGGAAACCATTTCCGGTTCCACCCCCAGACCAAAACGCACGCCCAAGGCATTGACCCGCCGGGTCAGCTCGTCCAGGCTGCAGCCCAGCTTTTGCTCGTTGACCACCCAGTCGCCCAGGCCGCTGTTGTCGTCATCCCGCTTGCCGAACCAACCGTCGTCCATGACCACCATGTCGATGCCAAGCTGAGCGGCCTGTTCGGCCAGACGGCAGATGGATTCCGCGTTCACATCGAAGTACTGCGCTTCCCAGCTGTTGACCAGCACCGGGCGGAAGGTGTGGCTGTATTCGCCGCGGCACAGGTGATCCCGGATGCAGGCGTGGAATTGGCGGGAGAGCTGCCCCAGACCCTGCCCGGAGCAGGACAAAATGGTCTCCGGTACCGTCAGTGACTGGCCGGGGGACAGGGGATAGTGGAGGCCTTCGCTTTGCAGACCCATGAGAAGCCGGGTCATACCAAACTGATCCTTTTCGCTTTCGCACAGGAAGCCGCCGCTGTACACGAAAACCATGCCGCAGCATACGCCGGCGTCCTCGGTGGCGTCCCGGGACGCAAGGATCACAGCCGGGTTATACTGATGGCTGGAGGTGCCCCGGCGGCTGCCAATGGTGAAATTACCATGGTTCACGGGTACGCGCTGCACATTGCGCTCCATGGTGTGGCGGCCGTACAGGCTGATGAGGTCGTAATCGCCGCTCAGGAAATCCAGACAGGCCGAGGCAGCCTTTTCCACACAGATCCTGCCTTCGCCTGCGTTGGTGATGCGCACACTGCGGGTGATGATGTCCGACGCTTCCAGCACGCCGTACAGGAGCCGCACCTGTACATGGCTGACGGCATCCTCCAGCAGAATTTCCAGCGTTTCCGCCTGATCCGCATCCGCGAATACCGCCGGCAGACCCTCCAGGGCATATTTACCCTTTCGGATCTCGTGGCTCACATAGCGGGGATCGCAGCATTCCGACCCGTCAGGGTTCCGCAGGATCAGCCCGGTGGCGCGGAAGTCGCCGGTACCCAGCGACGGGTACTCCTGCGGGAGCGTGTCCAGGGAGTAGGTTCGATCGTTTTCGGCATCTGCCGGATTGACGGAAAACCCACGGTCGGCGTAGGTCAGCAGATAATCCAGATTGCCGGAGACCTTTGGGCCGTAGTACAGGTGCAGCAGCACACCCAGACGATCCGCCTTCATCTGATAGGTTGTATGGGCTGTGTTCAGCGTGAAAAGGCGGTTTTCCACCTGATATTGAATGGACATTACTGGTTGCTCACTTTCTTGCTCTGGTGTACCAGAGGGAGATTTATTTGACGGCGCCGTTTACCATGCCGTTCAGAATCTGCTTTTGGCAGATGAGGTAGAAGATCAGTACCGGGATCAGGGACAGCAGGTAGGAGGCAAAGGCCAGGTTGTAGTTGGTGCCGAATTGGGTCTGGAAATTCAACTGAGCCAGAGGCAGGGTGTTCTGGCCGGAGCCCGCCATAATAACCAGGGGGGTCATCACATCGTTCCAAACGGCCAGGGCCGTGATGATGGCGACGGTGGCGTGCATGGGCTTCATAATGGGGAACACGATTTTCCAGTAGGTACGCCAGGTGGTCGCGCCGTCCACGGTGGCTGCTTCTTCCAGCGCCAAGGGGACATTCACCAGATAACCGGCGTACAGCATGACATTCATGGGCATATAGAATACCACATAGAGCAGGACAACACCCACCCAGTTGGCAAGATGCATCTCGGCGGTCTGCTTTGCCAGAGGCATCATCAGAATGGCAAACGGCACAAACATACCGCTGACGATGAACAGGTAAACAAAGCCGTAGAACTTATTGCCCGCCTTGCTGCGGCCCAGAGCGAAGCCCATCAGGGAGTGAATCAGCACCGCGAGAACCACGGTACAGACCGTGATCACCAGGCTGTTGCCCAGGGAATGCCAGAAATCGGTCACGCGCATTGCCTCGCGGAAGTTATCCAGACTCCAGTTCTGGGGCAGGGACAGAATGCCGCTGATGCTGTTGGTCATTTCCGAGGGCTGCTTGAAGGCGATGACAATGGTCATATAGAGCGGGAAGGCGATGGTGGAAAGTCCCAGAATCAGCAGAATCATGGCTGGGGTATTGACTTTTCCCTTTCGTGTTTTCATAACTGCTCCTCCTTCTTTCCGGAGAATTTAAGCTGCGCAACGGAGATGACTACGATCATAATGAAGAACACCACAGCGTTGGCGCTCTGGAAGCCGAACTGACCGCCGGACATACCGTTGTTGTAGATGAGGTAAGAGATGGATTCGGTGCTTTGCGCGGGGCCGCCCTTGGTCAGAGCCATGATCTGGTCGAACACCATCAGGAAGTTCTTGACGCTGAGCACCATGTTGATGGAGAAGAAGGGGATAATCAGGGGGAAGGTCAGGTGGAGGAATTTCTTCCAACCGGTGGCGCCGTCGATATCGCCGGCCTCATACACATCCTCGGGCACGGTCTGCAATCCGGAGATGTAGATGATGGTGTTCATGGCAATCGCCTGCCAGGCACACACGATCATGATGCCGATCCACGCGGCGCTGGGGCTGGACAGCAGACTGGACTGCAGAGCCTCAATGCCGACGATCCTTCCGAATGCGGGGAGGATATAGGTGAAGAAGTAGTTGAAGATATAGCCGACTACCAGGGAACCCAGAATGTTGGGCAGGAAATAGGCGCCCCGGAAGAAACTCTTGGCGCGGATCTTGCTGTTGAGCGCCAGGGCAAGGATCAGGCTGATCACGTTGACCACGATGGTGGTGACGATGGCCAGCTTAAAGGTGAACCAGTAGGACTTGCCTACCCGGGCGTCCGAGAACAGGTCGATGTAGTTGCGCAGTCCGACCCAGTTGTAGCGGCCGAAGCCTTTGAAGTTGGTAAAGCTGTAATACACGCCCCGGAGCAGCGGCACGGTGTTGAAGCAGATGAAAAGCGCCAAAATGGGAAGCGTAATCAGCAGGAATGTTCTCTTGCGTTCATTTTTCATGTCAGCAACCCTCCTTTGTTATTTGCCGGCGTGGGCGGCTTCATAGTCCTGGACGAGGCGGATGATATCCCGGTTGTAGCGCAGCCAGTCCGTGTCGAATTTGGACAGGAAAGCGTTCGTATCCTTCTGAATCAGGTAGGTCTGGAGCTGGGCGTCAACGGCCATTTCGGAAGGGTAGTAGTGATCCTGATAATCCAGCATCAGGCCTTCGCTGATGTAGTAGCGCATGCCGTCGAGAATGCTGGGCAGCGTGAAATCGCCCTCCTTGCAGGGGATTGCGGTCTGGGCGTCGATGTACTGCTGCAGGTTCTCATCGTCCAGCAGGAAGTCCAGCACCTCGTAGGCGGCTTCCTTATTCCTGCAGCTTTCCGTCACGGCAAAGAGCAGGTCAATACCGGAGTTGAGGACGTTGCCGGAGGCGTCATCGCAGGCGGGCATGACGAAGGAGTCCAGATTCATATCCGGATTGACGGAAAGAATCTGGGGCGCGGCGTAGCTGCCGATGGTGTACATGGCGGACTCGCCCCGGGCGAAAGCGGTACAGGCGTCGTTGTAGCCGTAGGCGAAGGGATCGTTCTGACCATAGGGCAGCAATTGCAGATATTTTTCGGAAAGGGTCCGGTATTCCACGGCGAAGGTGGTTTCGCCCCGGTTCACCCGCTTGGTGGTATCGGCGGGAGACAGCGCCACGGCCATGGCGTTCCAGGGAGCCAGGCAGGTCCAGGTGTCCTTAAAGCCGAAGTAGAAGGGCAGGATGCCCTGAGCCTTGATCTCGTCGCACAGGGTCAGCAGCTCATTCCAGGTTTCGGGGATCTTCCAGCCATGGGCGTCAAACATATCCTTGTTGTACAGGATGCCTGCGGCATTTGCCACATAGGGTACGCCGTAGGTTCCGTCGGTGGGAACCAGCTCCAGAGATTCTTCAATATCCAGATAGCCCTGGTTGATGTCTTTCAGACCGGGGTAGTCCGAGATATCCGCCAGGATCCCGGCGTCCACAAAGTAGGAGTAGTTGATGTCGCCGCCGATTCCGATGATATCGGGGTAATCCTCGCGGATGAAGCGGGTCTTGAGGATGGTGGTGGCATCGTTGGGAGAACTGATGGTCAAATGGATGCTGTCGTGGGTGGCGTTGAAGGCTTCCTCGACCATGTCAAAGTAGATGGCGGCTTCCGGCTTGTATTGAACCAGTTCGATCTGGATCTTCCCGTCGTCATGAGCTGCGCATCCGGTCAGGACAGGGGCGAGGATTGCCGCTGCGCAGCATAAAGCCAGCAGACGGCGCTTCGGAGATTTGGGTTTCATCATGTCTCATTCCTTTCAAATACAAGCTAGCTTACGGAGGGCGCGGGGGATTTTTCCGGCAGAAGGGATGGAAAGCAACGAAGGCGCGTATTGTGCAAATTGCACACATTCACCTTGCGTTTTGCTACTATCAGTATACAATTCGTTCACTGGTTTTTGAATACCATATTGGGTTTTTTTATTTCCCAATTTGATTTTATTTGCGGAAATATCTTGAAGTCAGGACGCATTGTGGTATATAATAAGGGACAGAAAGGGGATGCTGTTATGACACAGGACACCGTGACACCCAATAAGCTCAAATATCATGTATTTCAGGATGAACGATTCGTGGATCTGAACCTGTACCAGTGCGGCTGGGAGCAGACAAAACCGCTGCAGGCATGGGGCCCATATGTGCGCAATCACTACCTGTTCCACTATGTCATCTCGGGGCGGGGCGTACTGATGGTGAAGGAAAAGGAGTACCTCATTACGGCAGGGCATGGCTTCCTGATCGAGCCGGGCCATATCACCATCTACCGCGCCGACGAGACTGAGCCATGGGAGTATACCTGGATTGAGTTCGACGGGCTGCGGGTTCGTGAGAGTCTGCGCACGGCGGGTATCAGTATGTCCAATCCGGTCTACACCCCGGCCGGGCAGGGGGCGGCGCGGCTTCTGCGGGAGCAGATGCTCTATATTGTGGAGCACCACGAGGATTCTCCCACCCGGCTGGTTGGGCAAGGGTTTCTTTTCCTGGATCAGTTGGTGCAGTCCTCCTCCCATAAGCAGACCCACAGCGAAAAGCGTCTGCGGGATTTCTACATCAAAGAGGCCATGTCTTTCATTGAACTGAATTACCGGAGGGATATTTCCGTGGAGGACATCGCCGGTGCCTGCGGACTGAACCGGAGCTATTTCGGGAAACTGTTCCGCACCGCCATGGGAGAGCCGCCCCAGACCTTCCTGCTGCGCTACCGCATGAATGTTGCGGCGCAGATGCTGCGGGAGAGCCGGATGCCCATCGGGGAGATCGCCGTCTGCGTCAGCTACGAGAACCAGCTTCATTTTTCCCGGGCCTTCAAGGGCGTTTACGGTGTTTCTCCCCGGGAGTACCGCCAAACACATTTTATTGAGCAGCCCGGGAATGACGAAAGCAAACAAACTTGAGCAGTTTCAAAAGATGATACTTTTATTTCGGCAATCATTGTGCTATAATAAAAAAATATGTAATAAACGTTCCCCGAAAAGACTTCCGGGAAAACGGATACAGGCTTTGCGAAGATCCTTAAGAACCTTTCAGGCCAATCACCAGAAATCTTGCCTGCATTGAGCAAAAAGGAAGCGCATGATGGAAAGCTTCCATCATGCGCGGTTTCGGTTCAGCAGGCCTGGTAAGCCATATCGGTGATGGCGGCTCGGAGAATTTCGTCGCCGCGATAGTCGGGATTGAGCCAGTCTGCCGTGACCTCGTTCGGCAGGATCACGGGCATCCGATCGTGAATGAAGGCGATTTCTGCGGCCGGGCTGCGGGTCAGAATGGAGAACACGGGCTTGCCGGCTTCCATCCGGTAGATGCCGGCCAGGAAGAAGCCTTCACCGGCCTTTGGCGCGATGGCGTACTTGGTTTTGCCCCCGACTTTCCGTT
>JAQXIT010000104.1 GCA_029007925.1 Bacillota bacterium
GAATTTTGTATATTGCGATAAAAATTCCCGGAATTGGGAAATACAGTTGCAATTCGCAAGGGCCCGTGGTATACTATTTTGGCACTTAGGTAATTTATTTGTGTAAAATCCAAGCAAAATAGCATTGCTTGCTATAGGAAAGGGGTATTTTATGTCTCACAAGTATGTCTATATGTTCACCGAGGGTGACGGTTCCATGCGTGAGCTTCTGGGCGGTAAGGGCGCCAACCTGGCTGAAATGACCAGAATTGGCCTGCCGGTTCCCCAGGGCTTTACTATTTCTACCGAAGCCTGCACCAAGTACTATGAGGACGGCCGGAAGATCAACGACGAGATCATGGCCCAGATCATGGAATACGTGGATAAGATGGAGCAGGTCAACGGCAAGAAGTTCGGCGACCTTCAGAATCCGCTGCTGGTTTCCGTTCGTTCCGGCGCCCGCGCTTCCATGCCCGGTATGATGGACACCATTCTGAACCTGGGCCTCAACGACGAGGTTGTGGATGCCATGATCAAGGGCAATCCCGACCCCAAGTTCGCCCGGTTTGTATACGATTCCTACCGCCGCTTTATCCAGATGTTCTCCGATGTGGTTATGGAAGTGGGCAAGAAGTATTTCGAGCAGCTCATCGATGAGATGAAGCAGCGCAAGGGCGTTACCTACGACAACGAGCTGACCGCCGAGGATCTGAAGGAGCTGGCCGAGCAGTTCAAGGCCGAGTACAAGAACCAGCTGGGCGTGGACTTCCCCTCCGATCCCAAGGAGCAGCTTTTCAAGGCCGTGGAGGCCGTGTTCCGTTCCTGGGACAACCCCCGCGCCAATGTCTACCGTATGGATCATGATATCCCCTACTCCTGGGGCACTGCCGTCAATGTCCAGATGATGGCCTTCGGCAACCTGGGCGACACCTCCGGCACCGGCGTTGCCTTCACCCGGAACCCCGCCACCGGCGAAAAGGGTCTGATGGGCGAGTTCCTGATGAACGCTCAGGGCGAGGACGTGGTGGCCGGTGTCCGGACTCCCATGCCCATCCAGAAGATGGCCGAGATCCTGCCCGAGGTCTACGAGCAGTTCCTCTCCGTCTGCAACACCCTGGAGACCCACTACCGGGATATGCAGGACATGGAGTTCACCATCGAGGATCGGAAGCTGTACATGCTCCAGACCCGTAACGGCAAGCGTACCGCCGCCGCCGCCATCAAGATCGCCTGCGACCTGATCGACGAGGGCATGATCTCCGAGGAAGAGGCGCTGATGCAGATCGACGCCAAGAGCCTGGATATGCTGCTGCATCCCACCTTCGACACCGCCGCCCTGAAGAAGGCCCATCCCGTGGGCAAGGGCATCGCCGCCTCTCCCGGCGCCGCCGCCGGTACCATCGTATTCACCGCCGAGGATGCCGTGGTTCACGGCAAGAAGGGCGAGAAGGTGGTTCTGGTTCGTCTGGAGACCTCTCCCGAGGACATCGAGGGCCTGACGTATTCTCAGGGCATCCTGACCGTCCGCGGCGGCCAGACTTCCCACGCCGCCGTGGTTGCCCGGGGTATGGGCACCTGCTGTGTCTCCGGCTGCGGCGACATCAAGATGGACGAGGAGAACAAGTGCTTCACTCTGGCCGGCCGTACCTACCATGAGGGCGACGTGATCTCCCTGGACGGCTCCACCGGCAATATCTACGGCGAGCTGATCCCCACCGTCCCCGCCGACCCCAACTCCGGCTACTTCGGCCGCATCATGGAGCTGTCCGACAAGTATAAGCGCCTGGGCGTCCGCACCAATGCCGATACTCCCACCGACGCCCGTCAGGCCGCGGCCTTCGGCGCTCAGGGCATCGGCCTGTGCCGTACCGAGCATATGTTCTTCGATCCTTCCCGGATCGGCGCCTTCCGTGAGATGATCTGCGCCGAGACCGTGGAGGAGCGTGAGACTGCGCTGGCCAAGATCGAGCCCATGCAGCAGTCCGACTTCGAGGGCCTGTTCGAGGCGCTGGGCGGCTATCCTGTCACCATCCGGTTCCTGGATCCCCCGCTGCACGAGTTCGTTCCCACCGACGAGAGCGATATTGAGGCGCTGGCCGCCATCCAGGGCAAGACTGTCGCCTATATCAAGCAGGTTATCAGCGATCTGCACGAGTTCAACCCCATGATGGGTCACCGCGGCTGCCGTCTGGCCGTCACCTATCCCGAAATCGCCGCCATGCAGACCCGTGCCGTCATCAAGGCCGCGCTGGCTGTGAAGGGCCGTCATCCCGAGTGGAACATTGTGCCCGAGATCATGATCCCCCTGACCGGCGAGGTCAAGGAGCTGAAGTTCGTCAAGGACGTGGTCGTGAAGGTTGCCGATGAGATCATCGCTGCCGCCGGCGTGTCCCTGCACTACGAGGTCGGCACCATGATCGAGATTCCCAGAGCCTGCCTGACCGCCGACGACATCGCCACCGAGGCTGAGTTCTTCTGCTTCGGTACCAACGACCTGACCCAGATGACCTTCGGCTTCAGCCGTGACGACGCCGGCAAGTTCCTGCCCGCCTACTACGCCAACAAGATCTATGAGTCCGATCCCTTCGCCCGCCTGGATACCGCGGGCGTGGGCAAGCTGATGGATATGGCTGTCACCATGGGCCGGAAGGTTCGTCCCAGCATCCACTGCGGCATCTGCGGTGAGCACGGCGGCGATCCCAGCTCCATCGAGTTCTGCCACAAGATCGGTCTGGACTACGTCTCCTGCTCTCCCTACCGCGTGCCCATTGCCCGCCTCGCCGCCGCCCAGGCAGCGATCAAGGATGGCAGGAAATAAGGATTTACCGGAAGTTCGGAACCTTTACAGTCACGGCTCAGGGACGCGAAAGAGTACCTGTACACCTTCTCTGCCCGCCGCAGAGTGTATAAATTCCAGGACATCAGGGTAAATCCGTATATCTGACCTCAGTATGAATCCCCAACTGCTTTACCGCAGTTGGGGATTTTTCCTTGATTTCGAAAACCACCGGCTCTGCCGGTGGAGGTACCCCGCAAAAAAGCTTTCGCTTCAGGCATCGAGCGATGCGAGTTGCGAACATGCAATCCGGCAAGTTTGTACAGGCTCAAAAGTGAAGCATAAGTGCCCGTTTCCGGGCGGCCGGAAGGATCTGGGGGTGCTGGTAAAGTTCCTGGACAGCGCCATCCGCCTGCCCATGCAGGTGCATCCCACCCGGGAGTTCTCCCGGCAGCATTTCGGAAGCCCCTACGGAAAGGCGGAAGCCTGGCTGATTCTGGCCACCCAACCCGATGCCTGCATCTATTTCGGCTTTCGGCGGAAGATTTCCAAGGCGGAATTCGCGGCGGCGGTGGAACGCAGTGAGCGGGATAAGGACGCAATGACCGAATTTGTCAACCGGGTGCC
>JAQXIT010000105.1 GCA_029007925.1 Bacillota bacterium
GCCCAGCTCCAGCATGGCCGCCTCAAAGCTGAGGCGGGTACGGGTGGAGGGCTCGAAGAACAAAGTCGCCAGCTTTTTGTGGGCGCAGCGATCCTGATAGTTTTCGGGATGGGCAATGATATCCTTGGCGGTGGCAATCAGCGCATCCAGCTCCGAAACGGAAAAATCCAGAATGGAAATCAGACTTCTCATACTATCGCTCCGTTCACGGCCAGATAGTTCTTAATTCGGGTGACGTTTTCCTCGTTGGCGGGATCCTCTTCCAGGTATGCAAGAATGTCGTACACATCGACCACGGAGTAAACGGGAAAGCCGAACTGCTCCGCAATCTCCTGCATGGCGCCCTTTTCGCCCTGACCCTTCTCCTTACGGTCAACCATGACGAAGGCGGCGGCGACCTTGACGCCTTCCAGATCACTCAGAATGGCCATGCTCTCCCGGATGGCGGTACCGGCAGTGATGACGTCCTCGGTGATGACCACTTCCTCGCCGGCCTTGGGGACATAGCCCACAAACAGGCCGCCTTCGCCGTGATCCTTGGCTTCCTTGCGGTTGAAGAAGAAGGGAACGTCCAGACCTTCTTTGGACAGGGCGATGGAAGCGGATACGGCGATGGAAATGCCCTTGTAGGCGGGGCCGTAAAGAACCGTCCGCTTATGTCCCAGCTTTTCGAGGTAGGCCTTGGCGTAGAATTCGCCCAGTTTCGCGATCTGCTGGCCGGTCTTGATCTCGCCGGCGTTGATGAAGTAGGGGATCTTCCGGCCGGATTTTGCGGTGAAATCACCGAATTTCAGCACACCGGCACCCTGCAGGAAAGAAATGAACTCTCTTTTGTAGGCTTCCATGGATTTTTTCTCCTTTATAGTATTTCGATCAATCGCAGAATTCCGCCACGCAGCGCTCGTAGGCGGCAACGGGATCGGCCGCGGCGGTGATGGGACGACCCACCACGATGTAATCGGAACCGATGGCCTTGGCGGCGGCGGGGGTCATGACCCGCTTCTGATCTCCCACGTCGCCGTCAGCAAAGCGGACGCCGGGGGTGACGGTGAGAAAACCACTGCCGCAGCGCTGATGCACCTTCCCGGCCTCCAGCGGCGAGCAGACCACACCGTCCAGACCGGCCTTGGCGGCGGTTTCGGCGTAGTGCATGACCACTTCATCCATGGGCGCACGGATCAGCAGATCCCGCTCCATGGCCTCCTGATCGGTGGAGGTGAGCTGGGTAACGGCAATCAGCAGGGGTCTGGTGCCGTCGGGACGGGTGAGGCCCTCCAGCGCCGCGCGCATCATGGCGGTGGTGCCTGCGGCATGGAGATTGGTGATGTCCACATCCAGATTCCGCAGAACGGACATGGCCTTTTTCACGGTATTGGGGATATCGTGGAGCTTCAAGTCCAGAAAAATCCGGTGCCCGCGGGCTTTGATCTGCCGCACGATTTCGGGGCCTTCGGCATAGTAAAGCTCCATGCCGATCTTCACAAAGGGCTTTCTGCCGGTGAATTTGTCCAGAAACGCGAAGGTCTGCTCTGCAGAAGAAAAGTCACACGCTACGATTACGTCCTTACCCATTTTTTACGCCTCCTATAATCTCTTCCAAACGGTTGATATGATATATTTCCATGACCTCCGGCAGATCCCGGATGATGTCACGGCAGATATAGGGATTTACCAGGTTGGCCGCGCCGATTTCCACGGCGGTGGCACCGGCCAGCATCATTTCCATCACGTCCTGTGCGCTGCTGACGCCGCCCATGCCCACCACAGGGATCTTCACAGCATTGGCCACCTGATACACCATCCGCAGCGCCACGGGGAAGATGGCGGGGCCGGAGAAGCCGCCCATGGTGTTGGCTATGACCGGCTTTCGGGTGCGAAGATCGATCCGCATTCCCAACAGCGTGTTGATGAGGCTGATGCCGTCGGCACCGGCGTCCTCGCAGGCTTTGGCAACGGAAACGATATCGGTGACGTTGGGAGACAGTTTGAGGATCACGGGCTTCCGGGTGACGGCTTTCACCGCACGGGTCACCTGAGCCGCTGCCTCCGGGCTGGTGCCGAAGCTCATGCCGCCGCCGTGGACGTTGGGACAGCTGACATTGACCTCCAGCCAGCCAACCTGATCTTCTTTGTCCAGTTTTTCGCAGGTATACGCGTAGTCATCCACGGAAAAGCCGGAGACATTGGCCATCACCGGCTTACGGAAGCAGGCTTTCAGCTTGGGAAGCTCCTCGGAGATGACCTTCTCCACACCGGGATTCTGCAGACCCACGGCGTTGATCATTCCGGCGGTGCATTCCGCGATCCGGGGTGTGGGATTGCCGAACCGGGGCTCCCGGGTGGTTCCCTTGAAAGAGAAGGTACCAAGGCAGTTGATGTCGTAAAGCTCCGCGAATTCATAGCCGTAGCCGAAGGTACCGGAAGCGGGGATCACCGGATTGTCCAGGGATATTCCGCACAAATTGACTCTCAGGCTTCCCACAGGATCTCCTCCTTTCGCATGACGGGGCCGTCCTTGCAGATGCGCTTGAAGCCGGTCAGCGTTTTGCAGGAGCAGCCCATGCAGGCGCCGAAGCCGCAGCCCATCCGCTCCTCAAAGCTCATCTGGCCTGAGGTTTCGGCAGAGCGGTACACAGCCTTCAGCATGGGCTCCGGGCCGCAGGTATAGAAGTAGGAATATGGGACAAGTTTCAGGGCGTCGGTGACGAATCCCCGGATGCCATAGCTGCCGTCGACTGTGGTCACCAAAACATCGCAGCCAAGCGCTTTGAACTTTTCCTCGTAAAAAATCTCGTTTCTGGTATTGAAACCGAGAATGACCGTGACTATTTTGCCCTGCGCCAGCAGCTTCTTCGCCAGATGGTACAGAGGCGGAACACCCACGCCGCCGCCCAGAAGAACCGGCCGCTCACCGGCGGGGGAGAGATCGTAGCCGTTGCCGAGACCGGTCAGAAGATCCAGCCGGACGCCCGGTTCCATGGTGCGCATAGCCTCGGTACCTTTTCCCACCGCCTTATAGACAAGGGTCAGCGTCTGCTCATCATAATCACAGACGGAAATGGGCCGCCGCAGGAACAGCCCGTCCAGCCGAATGTTGACAAACTGGCCTGGAGCGGTGATGGGGGAGGTGTCACCTGACAGAACCATTTCGGATACGCTGTCGGTCAGTGCGGTGTTGCTGATGACGGTGAAAATACTTTGCTTCATGCCGCCTCCTTACGCGTCGATGGTGGAAATGGTCAGTGTCGTTTCCTCCAGAACATCCAGCAGTACCTTGACGGTGTCCAGCGCGGTGAACATGGTTACGTTGTACTCCGTGGCAATCTGCCGGATCAGGACGCCGTCTTTTTCGTTTTTGCCCAGATCCCGGGTGTTGATGACGTAGGCGATGTGTCCCTGCCGCAGGGCGTCGGGGATTTCGTGGCTGCCGTCCTTGATCTTGGCCAGCATATGGGTGCGGATGCCGTGCTCCTTCAGGAATTTCGCGGTGCCTTCGGTGGCTTCGATGTTGAAGCCAAGATTGTAGAACCGGCGGATCAGCGGCAGCGCTTCCGTCTTGTCCTTGTCCGCGATGGTGGCCAGAACGGTACCGTAGTTCTGCAGGTGCATACCGGAGGCCTGCAGGGCTTTGTAAAGAGCCCGGTTCAGGCTGCGGTCGTAGCCGATGGCTTCGCCGGTGGACTTCATTTCGGGGGACAGATAGGCATCCAGACCCCGGATCTTATTGAAGGAGAACACGGGAGCCTTCACATACCAGCGATCCTTTTCGCTGGGATAGATATCAAACAGTCCCAGCTCCTTGAGGCTCTTGCCCAGAATGACTTCCGTCGCGATGTCAGCCAGAGAGTAGCCGGTGGCTTTGCTGAGGAAGGGAACGGTACGGGAGGAGCGGGGATTGACCTCAATGATAAACACATTGTCATCCCGATCCACAATGAACTGAATGTTGTAAAGTCCCACGATACCGATGCCAAGACCCAGCTTTTTGGCGTACTGCAGGATGATGCCCTTCACCTTATCGGAAATGGAGAAGGAGGGGTAGACGCTGATGGAGTCGCCGGAGTGGATGCCGGTGCGTTCCACCAGCTCCATGATACCGGGAACAAATACGTTGATGCCGTCGCAGATGGCGTCGATTTCCACCTCACGCCCCTGAATATACTTGTCCACCAGAACAGGCTTGTCCTCGTCGATTTCCACGGCGGTGCGCAGATACTGGCGAAGCTGGCTTTCGTTGGCCACAATCTGCATGGCTCTGCCGCCAAGGACGAAGCTGGGACGTACCAGAACCGGGTAGCCGATCTCGGCGGCTGCGGCAATGCCGTCCTCGATTTTTGTGACTGCCCGTCCCTGGGGCTGGGGAATCTTCAGCTCCGACAGAAGCTTTTCAAAAGCATCCCGGTTCTCCGCCCGGTCGATGGCGGCACAGTCGGTGCCGATGATTTTCACACCGCGATCAAACAGAGGCTGAGCCAGATTGATGGCGGTCTGACCGCCCAGGGAAGCAATGACGCCTTCGGGTTTCTCAAACTCGATGATGTTCATCACATCCTCCGTGGTCAGAGGCTCGAAGTACAGCTTATCGGCGGTGGTGTAGTCGGTGGAGACGGTTTCGGGGTTATTGTTGATGATGATGGCCTCGTTGCCGGATTTTTTGATGGTGGAAACGGCGTGGACGGTGGAGTAGTCGAATTCCACGCCCTGACCGATGCGGATGGGGCCGGCGCCCAGAACCACGATCTTCTTCCGATCCGTCAGCCGGGAAGCATTTTCTCCCTGATAGGAGGAGTAGAAATAGGGGATATATGCGCCAGTGTGGCAGGTATCCACCATCCGGAACACGGGGAAGATGCCGTTTTTCCGGCGCAGGTCATACACTTCGGTTTCCCGGATGCCCCAGAGCGCAGCGATATATTTGTCGCTGAAGCCCATTTTCTTGGCTTCGCGGAAGGTATCGAGATCCCGGGAAGCGGCGAGACGGCGCTCCATGGCTACAATTCTGACCACGGCCTCCAAAAACAGAGGCGCGATGCCGGTGATCTGGCTGATCCGGTTTACGCCGACGTCCCGGCGAACCAGCTCCGCGATGGCAAAGAGGTTGGTGTCCCGGAATTGCCGGATGTACTCCAGCAGTTCCTCTGTCTCCATATCATCAAATTTGGACAAATGGAGGTGGCAGGCGCCGATCTCCAGAGAACGGATGCCCTTGAGCAGGCTTTCCTCCAGGGTGGAGCCGATGCCCATAACCTCGCCGGTGGCCTTCATCTGGGTGCCCAGCGTATTAGGGGCGGAGGTGAACTTGTCGAAGGGGAACCGGGGCAGCTTGGCAATGACATAGTCAAGGCTGGGCTCAAAGGCGGCGTTGGTGTTGGCAATTTTGATTTCTTCCAGCGTCATACCCACGGCAATTTTGGCGGTGACCCGGGCGATGGGGTAGCCGGAGGCCTTGGAGGCCAGCGCAGAGGAGCGGGAAACTCTGGGATTGACCTCGATGAGGTAGTATTTCCCGGTCTTGGGATCCAGCGCGAACTGAACGTTGCAGCCACCCTCGATCTTCAGCTCCCGGATGATTTTGATGGCGCTGTCGTTCAGCATTTTCAGATCGTGGTCGTTCAGCGTCATAATGGGCGCTACCACCAGAGAGTCGCCGGTGTGGACACCCACGGGATCGATGTTTTCCATACCGCAGATGGTGATGGCGTGATCCGTGCCGTCCCGCATGACCTCAAATTCGATCTCCTTGCAGCCCTTCACGGACTTTTCCACCAGAACCTGATGGACGGGGGACAGCCGGAAGGCATTCAGACCGATTTCGACCAGTTCCTCCTCGCAGTCCGCGAAGCCGCCGCCGGTGCCGCCCAGCGTAAAGGCCGGCCGAAGAACCACGGGATAACCGATGCGCTCCGCTGCGGCTTTAGCCTCCTCGATGGAGTAGGTGATCTCGGAGGGAATGACCGGCTCCCCGATGGATTGGCAAAGCTCCTTGAACAGCTCCCGATCCTCCGCCCGCTCGATGGAGGCGCTGGAGGTTCCCAGCAGTTCCACGCGGCACTCCTTCAGAATGCCCTTCTTCTCAAGCTGCATGGCAAGATTCAGACCGGTCTGACCGCCGATGCCGGGAACAATGGCATCCGGCCGCTCATAACGGATGATCTTGGCGACATATTCCAGCGTCAGGGGCTCCATGTAGACTTTGTCGGCCACCGTGGTGTCGGTCATAATGGTGGCGGGGTTGGAATTGACCAGCACCACCTCATAGCCTTCCTCCTTCAGCGCCAGACAGGCCTGGGTGCCGGCATAGTCAAACTCGGCGGCCTGGCCGATGACGATGGGGCCGGAGCCGATAATCATAATTTTCTTCAAGTCCGTTCTCTTAGCCATATTTTGGTACCTCCAGAATCCGTGAATTGGTTTTACTTCCTGATTTTATCCATCCAGACCAGTTTTCCGTCGCAGACGGTAACCAGATTTCTGCCCCATACCCGCCAGCCGGAGAAGGGGGTAGAGCGGCCGAGAGACCGGAATTGCTCGTCCGGTTCGATGATGCTGCTCTGCCGCAGATCCCAGATGGAAAAATCGCAGCCCATGGGGATGTTGAATCGCTTCCGGGGGTTGGTTACCAGAAGCTCCAGAAGGCGCTGCATGGAGATAACATTCTCCCGCACCAGATAAGTGTAGAGCAGGGGGAAGGCGGTCTCCAGCCCCACGATGCCGAAGGCACTGCCGTCCAGTCCCCGGCTCTTTTCCTCGGCGGAATGGGGGGCATGGTCGGTGGCGATCATGTCGATGGTGCCGTCCTGAATTCCCTGAATCAGGGCTTCCCGATCCTCCTTGCCGCGCAGGGGAGGATTCATTTTGAACCGTCCGTCCTCCAGCAGAAAGCTTTCGTCCAGAATCAGATAATGGGGCGCGGTTTCGCAGGTGACATTCAGTCCCTGCGCCTTGGCCTCCCGGATCAGCGCCACGCTTTCCTTGGTGGAAATGTGGCAGGCATGATAGCCGCATCCGGTTTCTTTTACGAGCCGCAGATCCCGCTGAAGCTGCTTCCATTCGCTTTCGCTGGGGATACCACGGTGACAGTTTGCCCGGGCGTATTCGCCGTCATGGATGTAGCCGCCGTTAAGCAGAGAATTGTCCTCGCAGTGGGCGACGATGAGTTTTTTAAGCTGTTTGGCCTTCAGCATGGCGGCTTTCATCATATCCCGGCTCTGGACGCCCCGTCCGTCGTCGGAAAAGGCGATGACGCTGGGCGCCATGCCCTTCATGTCGGAAAGCTCCTCTCCGGCTTGTCCCACGGTGATGGCGCCGTAGGGATAGATGTGGATCATGCCGTCCTGCCGGATCAGATCGAGCTGCTCCTTCAGATGGGCTTTGCTGTCGGGAACCGGATTCAGGTTGGGCATGGTGCATACCGCCGTATAGCCGCCGTGCGCCGCGGCCAGAGAGCCGGACAGAATGGTCTCCTTGTAAGAAAATCCCGGCTCTCGGAAATGCACATGCACATCACAAAAGCCGGGAATAACAGCGTATTCGGAAGAACGGAAAGCACAC